>NZ_ADGX01000171.1 GCF_000177675.1 Parafrankia sp. EUN1f | reverse complement strand
CTCCTCCAACGGATACACCTTCGACAACGTCGGATGGATCAACCCCCGCGCCACCAACCGGTTCGCCTCCCACGCCTCCCGATAGTTCGCGAAATGCGACCCCACGATGCTCTTCAGACTCATCCACAGATACCGGTTGTCGTACTCGTGCATGAACCCACTCGTCGACGCGCACGTCACGATCGTCCCGCCCTTACGCGTCACGAACACCGACGCCCCGAACGTCTCCCGACCGGGATGCTCGAACACGATGTCCGGATCCTCCCCACCCGTCAGCTCCCGGATCCGCGCCCCCAACCGCTTCCACTCCCGCGGATCCTGCGTGTTCTCATCCGACCAGAACCGATACCCCTCCGCCGCCCGGTCGATCACCAGCTCCGCACCCATCGACCGGCAGATCTCCGCCTTCGCCGGCGACGACACCACACACACCGGAATCGCACCACCCCGCAGGGCCATCTGCGTCGCATACGACCCCAGCCCACCCGAAGCACCCCAGATCAGGACGACATCGCCCTGTTTCATCCCAGCACCGTTACGCGACACCAACTGCCGGTACGCCGTCGAGTTCACCAGACCGGGCGAGGCCGCCTCCTCCCAGCTGAGGTGGTTCGGCTTCGGCATCAGCTGGTTCGCCTTCACCAGCGCCAGCTCGGCGAGACCACCGAAGTTCGTCTCGAACCCCCAGATCCGCTGCTCCGGATCCAGCATCGTGTCGTTGTGACCCTCGGGCCGCTCCAACTCCACCGACAAGCAGTGCGCCACCACCTCGTCGCCGGGGTGCCAGGCGTGCACCCCCGGGCCGGTCCGCAACACCACACCCGCCAGATCCGACCCCACCACGTGATACGGCAGATCATGCCGCTTCGCCAACGGCGACGTCCGCCCATAGCGCTCCAGGAAACCGAACGTCGACAACGGCTCGAAAATCGACGTCCACACCGTGTTGTAGTTCACCGACGACGCCATCACCGCCACCAACGCCTCACCCGGCCCCAACTCCGGCGTCGCCACCTCATCCACATGCAACGACTCCCGCGGATCCTTGTCCCGCGACACCCGCCCCTCGAACAATCCCACCTCGTCCTTACGCACCACCACACCCCGATACGACTCCGGGACTGGTAGGGACGCGAACAGGGCGCGGCGATCCTCCGTGTGCGGAACAGCTGACTGGACAGCGTCAACAATGTGCTTCATGTGAGGTGGTCGCTCCCGTCCGTCAGACGCCGAGATGGCGCGCGATCAGCATCTTCTGCACCTCGCTGGTGCCCTCACCGATCTCGAGGATCTTCGAGTCCCGCCAGTGCCGGGCCACCGGATACTCGTTCATGAACCCGTAACCGCCGTGGATCTGGGTCGCCTCACGGGCGTTGGTCACCGCGGCCTCGGAGGAGAACAGCTTCGCCATCGCCGCCTCCTTCTTGAAGGGCAGCCCGGCGAGCATTCGCCAGGCGGCCTCGTAGTAGGCCGTCCGGGCGACGAACGTCCGGGTCTCCATCTCGGCGAGCTTGAAGGCGATGGCCTGGTTGCGCGCGATCGGGGCGCCGAACGCCTCACGTTCCTTTGCGTATTTCACGCTTTCGTCGACGCAGGCCTGCGCGAGCCCCACCGAAAGCGCCGAGATGGCGATGCGCCCCTCGTCCAGAATGGACAGGAAGTTCGCGTAGCCGCGCCCGGGCTCGCCGAGCAGGTTCGCCTCCGGCACCCGCACGTCCTGGAACGACAGCGGCCGCGTGTCGGACGCATGCCAGCCGACCTTCGAATAGGGCGCACCGGCGCTGAAGCCCGGGGTCGGGACCGGGACGATGATCGAGGAGATCTGCGGGCGGCCGTTCACCGGCTCACCGGTCACCGCGGTCACCGTCACGACCCGGGTGATGTCCGTCCCGGAGTTGGTGATGAAGGCCTTCGAGCCGTTGATCACCCATTCCCCGCCCTCGAGCCGGGCCGTGGTGCGGGTGCCACCCGCGTCACTGCCGGCACCCGGCTCGGTCAGCCCGAACGCACCCAGCGCCCGGCCGCTGGCCAGCACCGGCAGCCATTCCTCCCGCTGCGCCTCGGTGCCGAACCGGTAGATCGGCATCGCGCCCAGGCCCACCCCGGCCTCGAGGGTGATCGCCACCGAGGAGTCGGCCCGGGCCAGCTCCTCGATCGCCAGGCACAGCGCGAAGTAGTCGGCCCCCTGGCCGCCGTAGGACTCGGGGAAAGGCAGCCCGAACAGCCCCATCTCCCCCATCTGCGCGATGATCTCGTACGGGAAGGTCTTCGCCTCGTCATGGGCGGCGGCGGCCGGGGCCACCACCTCACGGGCGAACTCCTCCACCGTCTTGCGCAGGCTTTCGTGTTCCTCGCTCAGTCGACCCTCGACCATGGCCCGTCCCTGTCTGCTGCGTTGTGGAAAGTTCTGGCTGGCGGTGTGAAGAGTCCCGGCTAGGGCTGGTCGGCGCGCGGCCGCGGTGCCTCGTCCGTGACCTGCGGCCCGGTGGCCGGCGGCTCGCTCGCCGGGTCGACGGCGCCCGGCTCGACGACGGCGGGCTCGACGACGGCGAGCAGCGCGTCGAGCGCGACCGAGTCGCCGACCCGCACCAGCACGTCCTTGACCAGGCCGGCGAGCGGTGCGACCACCGTGTGTTCCATCTTCATCGCCTCGACGACCACCAGCGGGGCACCGGGTTCGACGGTGTCCCCGGCCCGCGCCCGCACGTCGACGACGATGCCCGGCATCGGGCTGCGGGCCTCGCCGCCCTGCTCGCCCGCGGCGCTGTCGCCACCCCGCTCGGCGTGGCGCTCGGCCAATGACCAGGCGAAGCCGTCGGCACCCGCCCAGAGGGTGCCGGCGGTCACGACGACCTGCCAGCGCCTGGTCAACCCGTCCAGGGTGACCAGGGCCTGCCCAGACCGCACCGCCAGGGTGGCGGCCTGCGCCACCTGGGTGACCGGGCCGGCCGGGGCCGGCCGCGCGGCCGGAAGCCAGGTGAGCTCGGCGGTGCGGGGCTCGGCCTCGTCGACGCGCACCCGCAGGCCGCCGTCGGCGGTGCGCAGCACACCGACCTCGCGCACCGGCCCCCCGGCACCGCCCGCCCCCGCCCCTGCCACCGACCAGCGGGCCCACACCGGCTCGCCCACCCGCCAGCCGGACGGGACGTCCCACGGGTCGACGACCGCCCCGGTGGGGATCAGAGTGTGCGCGCTGACCAGTGCGAACACCGCCAGCGCCTCCTCCGCCGTCGGAGCGCCGACGACCGCGCCCCCCACCGCCCCGGGGCCGCGCTCCGGTTCGGGGGCGGTCAGCGCCTCGAGGTGGCGCTCGACCAGGCCGGTGTCGAGCCGGCCGGCGAGGGTGTCGGGATGTCCGATCAGCCGCCGCAGGAAGCCGATGTTGCTGGTCACTCCCAGCAGCGTCGTGTCGGCGAGCGCCGCGTCGAGCCGGGCGAGCGCGCCGGCGCGGTCCGGGGCCCAGGCGATGACCTTGGCCAGCATCGGGTCGTAGGTCGCGGCGACGGGCGAGCCCGCCATCAGGCCGGAGTCGACCCGCACTCCGGCGCCGGCCGGTTCCCGCAGCACCAGGACGTCGCCGCCGGTCGGCAGGAAGCCGCGGGCGGGGTCCTCGGCGTAGACCCGGGCCTCGACCGCGTGGCCGCCCAGCCGGACCTCGTCCTGGGTGAGGGTCAGCCGCTCCCCGGCGGCGACCCGCAGCTGCTCGGCGACCAGGTCGACGCCCGTCACCAGCTCGGTGACCGGGTGCTCGACCTGCAGCCGGGTGTTCATCTCCATGAAGAAGAACTCGTCGGGCCGCTCGGTGCCCACGACGAACTCCACCGTGCCGGCACCGACGTACCCGACGGCGGCGGCGACGTCCACGGCCGCTCCCCCGATGCGGGCCCGGGTGGCGGCGTCGAGCAGCACCGACGGCGCCTCCTCGACGATCTTCTGATGGCGGCGCTGCAGGCTGCACTCGCGCTCACCGAGGTGGATGACGTTGCCGTGGGTGTCGGCGAGGATCTGCACCTCGATGTGCCGGGGGATGTCGACGAACCGTTCGACGAACAGCGTGTCGTCGCCGAAGGAGGCCGCGGCCTCGCGCCGGGCGGAGCGCAGCGCCTCGGGCAGGTCCGCCCGGTCGCGGACCAGGCGCATGCCCTTGCCGCCGCCGCCCGCGGCCGGTTTCACCAGCACCGGGTAGCCGATCTCGGCCGACGCCGAGACCAGATCGTCGTCCGTCATGCCCGGCTCGATCCGGCCGGGGACGACGGGGACACCCGCAGCGGCGACGGTGCGCTTGGCGGCGATCTTGTTCCCCATCAGGTCGACGACCTCGGGAGACGGACCCACGAAGACCACACCGGCGGCAGCGCAGGCCTGCGCGAAGGCCGGGTTCTCGGCGAGGAAGCCGTAGCCGGGGTGGATCGCCTGCGCGCCGGTGGCGGCCGCGGCGGCGAGCACCTTCTCGATGTTCAGGTAGGAGTCGAGCGCCCGGGCCGGGCCCAGGCGCACCGCCACGTCCGCCTCGGCGACGTGGCGGGCGTTCGCGTCGGCGTCGGAGTACACCGCCACCGACCGGATACCGAGCTCGCGCAGGGTCCGGAACACCCGGACGGCGATCTCACCGCGGTTGGCGACAAGCACCGTGTGGAACATCGTCCTCACATCCGGAAGATGCCGTAGCCGACGGGGTCCAGCGGCGCGTTCGCCGCGGCCGACAGCGCCAGACCCAGCACCGTGCGGGTGTCCGCCGGGTCGATCACGCCGTCGTCCCAGAGCCTGGCGGTGGCGTAGTAGGGGTTGCCCTGCTGTTCGTACTGCTCGCGGATCGGCGCCTCGAACGCCGCCTGCTCGTCGGCGGTCCAGCTGCCGCCCCGGGCCTCGATGCCGTCCCGGCGGACGGTGGAGAGCACCGCCGCGGCCTGGTCACCGCCCATCACCGAGATCCGGGCGTTGGGCCACGTCCACATGAACCGCGGCGAGTACGCCCGGCCGCACATCGAGTAGTTGCCGGCGCCGAACGACCCGCCGATCACGACGGTGAACTTCGGCACCCGGGCGCAGGCGACGGCGGTCACCATCTTCGCGCCGTGCTTGGCGATACCGCCGGCCTCGTAGTCGCGGCCGACCATGAACCCGGTGATGTTCTGCAGGAACAGCAGCGGAATCTGGCGCCGGTCGCACAGCTCGATGAAGTGGGCGCCCTTGAGCGCCGACTCGCCGAACAGCACCCCGTTGTTGGCGATGATGCCGACCGGGTGCCCGTGCAGGCGGGCGACCCCGGTGACCAGGGTCGAGCCGTACTCCTTCTTGAACTCGGCGAACCTGCTGCCGTCCACCAGCCGGGCGATCACCTCGCGGACGTCGTACGGCGTGCGCGGATCCGCCGGCACCACCGAGTACAGCTCGGACGTCGGGTAGAGCGGCTCCTCGGTCGGCACGACGTCCCATGGCCGGGGCGCGCGCGGCGCGAGCTGGCCGACGATGCGCCGCACGATCGTCAGCGCGTCGGTGTCGTCCGCGGCGAGGTGGTCGGTGACGCCGGAGCGCCGCGAGTGCAGCAGGCCGCCGCCGAGGTCCTCGGCGCTGACGACCTCGCCGGTGGCCGCCTTCACCAGCGGCGGGCCGCCCAGGAAGATCGTGCCCTGGTTGCGGACGATCACCGCTTCGTCGCTCATCGCCGGGACGTAGGCTCCGCCCGCGGTGCACGAGCCGAGCACGGCCGCGATCTGGGCGATGCCGCGGGCCGACATCGTCGCCTGGTTGAAGAAGATCCGGCCGAAGTGCTCCCGGTCCGGGAAGACCTCGTCCTGCCGCGGCAGGAACGCGCCGCCGGAGTCCACCAGGTAGACGCAGGGCAGGCGGTTGTGCAGCGCCACCTCCTGGGCGCGCAGGTGCTTCTTCACCGTGATCGGGTAGTAGGTGCCGCCCTTGACGGTGGCGTCGTTGACGACGATGACGCACTCGCGCCCGGACACCCGGCCGACGCCGGTGATCATCCCGGCGCCCGGGGCCTCGTCGTCGTACAGGCCGGCGGCCGCGAGCGGGGAGAGCTCCAGGAACGGGCTGCCGCGGTCCAGCAGGGTGTCCAGCCGGTCGCGGGGCAGCAGCTTGCCGCGTTCGACGTGCCTGCGCCGCGCGGTCTCGGGCCCGCCGAGCGCGGTCCGGGCCAGTGTGGCGCGCAGTTCGTCCACGAGCTGCGCGAACGCGGCGGCGTTGCGGCGCGCGGGATCGTCCTTGACATCGACCAGACTCCGCAAGGGCTCGCCGGGCGCTGTCCGCTCCCAGGAGGCCGGGCGGTCGATGTTAGCGTTGACTAACATGCGACGCAGGCTAGCGGGTCCGGGCCCGCCGTGTCGAGGCGAAGCCCCGCAGCTGCCCCACGAGTCCCACCAGCCCCCCCGACGAACCTCTCGCCAGGCCCCGCGGACGTCGTCCGGGAGCAGGCCGGACCCGGCCCGGTTCCGGGCAGCCGAACGTCCCGCGCCACAGCACCGGACGACGACGGTCGAGGCCGGGGCAGCGCGGGACGGCGGTATGGACTGACAGCGCGGAACGATGCGTCAGTGACGAACAGTGAGTAGTGGCAAGCCGTCAGTGGCGACGTGTCCGTGACGGCGCGTCGGCGGCGGGCTCGGCGGCGGCAGCCTCAGAGGCGAGGCCCCACCACGACGGTGGGAACGCTCGTGCTCGCCCCGTTACGCAGGACGTTGTGGACCACCCGGACAAGCTCGTCGACCGGCAGGAAGTTCTCGGTGATGTAGCCGCGGCTCGCCCAGATCGGATGCACCTCGGTAACCAGGCCGAGGTCCCAGCCCGAGGAGAACTCGGTCATGGAATCACCCTCACCGCCGACACAGTTGCCGACGACGACGCGGGTGAAACCGACCTTCGGATGCTCGACCTGCCACGCCTCGACCAGCTTGTCCAGCGCGGCCTTGCTGACGGCATAGGCACCCAGGCCCGGCCACGGGTCGGTGACCGACGCACTGACCGTCGAAAGGTAGGCGGCCGTGCCACCGCTCTCGGTGAGATACGGAATCGCCGCCGCGGTGATCAGCGATGCACCGATCACGTTCGTGGCAAAAGTGCTGTGCCAGGTTTCGGCGTCGATATCGGCCAGGCGGATGAGTGGCCCGACACCCGGCGAGTAGACCAGGGCGTCGATACCGCCGAGGCCATTCGCGGCCTCCTCGATCGCCCGCTTACAGGAGTCCGCGCTGGTCACGTCGCACTCGATCGCGAGCGCGCCCGGACCCGCCTCCTTCGCCGCCTCGGCGAGCCGGTCGCGCCGCCGGGCAAGTAACGCGGTCGGGGCTCCCTCCCGCGCCAGCCCGACTCCGATGCATCGGCCCAGCCCACTGGACGCCCCAACAACTACTGTCCGCATCGCTCCACTCCCTTGTAAACGGGATTCTCCGCATAAAAGAGGTGCCTTATCACGAAGGACGCTACAACACGAAGCGGTCCACGTGTCGGGCAATCCCACCCGGCCCGCAACGCGCCGCACCCAACTCCACGCCGCTCCCACCAACCGATGTGCCCTGGTAACCGGATTGCGACGGATGGTGCAGTGATCGCCCTGCCCGCCGGATGACGACACCGCCGCCCGCCGCACCCGCCGACCCACCGCGACCCGCCAGGGACACCCGGCACGTGACCGGCCGCGGACCAGCGGTAACCCGTGGCCGCGCCCACCGCCGCCGCAAACGACCGAAGCCGCCCCGCGCCAGGCCGCGAGACGACAAGAGGCACCTTTAGCGGGCAGGTCTTCGACACGCAGCTACCAGATCCAGGGAAGGGACCCAAAAATCCAGGGCGTCGATAGTATAGTCGACCGTACTTACCCTAACCCCACCCCATCGATATAACCAAGCTCTGCCGATAACCCAGCCCAGCCGAAAACCCGACACCGCCGACCTGCACGCGGGCCCCGCCCGCAGTACTCAATGTGGCCGGTCCCGCACGCTAAGGAGAAGAAATTGTCGACGGCCGCGCCGACCGACCGCGAGAAGCCGAACGGGCCACGTTCGCGCAAAGGAGCGGCGACGCGGGCACGCCTCCTCGATGCGGCGAAGACCGTCTTCGAGAAGGACGGGTTCCTGGAGGCGAGAATCTCCGACATCGCCGAGCAGGCCGGCCTGTCACACGGCTCCTTCTACCACTACTTCGATTCCAAGGAGCAGATCTTCCGCGAGATCGCCAAGGAGATGACCGACCTCCTGAACGCTCCGCTCAGCACGGCAATCTTCATCCCCGCCTCGACCGCGCCGCCCCGGGAACGCATTCGGGCCGGGATCCGCCGGTATCTGGAGAGCTATCGGGCGGAAGCCCGCATCATCGGTGTGATCGAACAGGTGTCCCGTTACGACGCCGAGCTCAACAGTGAGCGCTTCCATCACCAGCAGCGCGACCGCGACCGGGTCGTCGGCTCCATCCGCCAGCTGCAGGCGCTCGGGCTGGCCGCGCCGGACATCGATCCCGCCATCGCCGCGCACTCGCTCGGCGCGATGGTCTCCCGCTTCGCCGAGATGTGGCTGGTGCAGGGCCTCGTCGAAAGCGACCTGGAGCTTGCGGCCGAGCAGCTGGCCCGCCTGTTCGGCAACGCGCTGCAGCTGCGTGACCGGCCCCGGCCCCAGGAGGGGCAGGACGATGACGACCTCGATGGTCCACGCCCGTTCCTGCGCCCCGGTCCCCATCAGGGCTAGCCCGAAACGCGCCGCCGGGCCCGCCCGGATCCACGGGCAGCCCTGCCGCAGCGCGGTCGCGGCCCGCGCCGGGCCTGCATGGCCCCCCGATCAACGAAGGCGCCTCCGGTCCCCATCCGGGGTCCGGAGGCGCCTTCGCGTCACCGGTGCGCGAGCCGGGTCAGTGTCCCGGCGGTGCTGTCAGTGCGCCGGCTCGAAGGCCTGCGTGACGACGTCACCCGCGTCGGCGCTGGCACCGGTCCATTCGACCGAACCGTGACCGAGCAGCACGACCCGGTCACACAGGTCGAGCGCGTGCGCCACCTGCTGCTCCACGATCAGCAGGGCGGTGCCCTGCTCCCGCAGCTTGCGCAGGGCCTCGTAGAGCTCCGCGACGATGATCGGCGCCAGGCCCAGCGACAGCTCGTCCGCGACGAGGATCTTGGGAACCTCGACCATGACCCGGGCCATCGACAGCATGCGCTGCTGCCCACCGGACATGCTGCCCGCAAGCTGCCTGCGTCGCTCCCCCAACACCGGGAAGAGCTCGTAGGCCTGCTCGAGCGCCTCGCGGACCCCGCGCTTGCCACGCACCCGACCGAAGGAGAGCGCGAGGTTCTCCTCGACGGTCAGCGTCGCGAACACCGACCGCCCCTCGGTGGCGTGGGCGACGCCGGCACGCGCGTACCGGTAGGGCTTGGCGCCCGTCATGTCGGTGCCGTCCACATGGACGGTGCCCTGCGTCGGTGTCACCAGGCCGGAGGCGACCCGGGCGACCGTGGTCTTCCCGACACCGTTGGAACCCACGAGGGCGAGCGCCTCGCCGGGCGCCACCTCGAACGAGACACCGAACAGGGCCCGGAACGGCCCGTAGCCGGCCACCACATCGCGCAGCTCAAGTACCGGGGCCTGCGGCGCCGTCGCCGTCACCACCGTCGGTGCCGCCGGCGCGGCTTCCGCTGCCTGCGCCTTCGATCCTGCCGCTGCCGGCACCGCTGGCGCCGTCGGCTCGGATGCCACCGCTTCCCCCGAGGTCGGCTCGGTCATCGTGCCTGCGCCCTCCTCGACCGCCTGTGCGTCGCTCAACTCTTCACCTCGAAGTTCCCGAGATAGGCGTCCCGGACCTCCTTGCTGGCCATGACCTCACGGGTCGGGCCCTCCGCGATCAGACGTCCGAAGTCGAGCACATAGGACCGCTCCGTGAAGCTGGTGACCAGCTCGACGTCGTGCTCGACCAGAAGGATCGCGAAGCCCTGCTCGCGCTGGACCTCCTGGAGGGTCTTCGCCAGCGCGGAGGTCTCCGACCGGTCCAGGCCCGAGGAGGGCTCGTCGAGCAGCAGCAGCTTCGGCTCGGTCATCAGCGCCCGGCCGACCTCCACCAGGCGCCCCTGGCCGAGGCTGAGCCGTTCGATGGGCTCGTCGGCGAGGTCGAGCAGCCCCAGCAGCCCCAGGACCTGGTCACACTGGGCCAGCTCGGAGGAGGTCGGCCGACCCAGGCCGATCATGTCCTTCCACAGCCGGCCGGTGCCGCGCCGGACCCGCTCGGCGACGAGCAGATGATCACGGACGGTGCAGTCCGGGAACAGCTCGATCCGCTGGAAGGTGCGGCCGATTCCCGCCCGCACCCGGCGGTAGGCGGCGACGCCGGTGACGTCCTTGCCCGCGATGGCGACGCTGCCACCGTCCATCGGCAGCACGCCGAGCAGGCAGTTGAAGAACGTCGTCTTCCCGGCCCCGTTCGGCCCGATCAGCCCGACCCGCTCGCCCTCGTCGATCTGCATCGTCACGTCGTTGAGGGCGACGATCCCGGCGAAGCGCTTGGTGACGCCGGTGGCCCGCAGTACCTCGGTCACGAGACCACATCCTCAGTTCGCGCCGGCGAGGAGGCGGCCGGCCGCTCCGACTCTCCGTTGGAACCCGACCTCACCGAGACGCCGGCCTCGGGCGATGTGGTGGCGGCGCCGGCGCCCTCGGCAGCCGACGCCGCCGGCGGGGTCGCGGGTGGCTGCGTGGTGTTCTCCGCAGCGGACGCCGCCGGTTCGGCGGACTTCGGTGTGGCGGGCGCGGGTGCCGGCGCCACGGGCTCCTCTGGTGCCGCCTGCGCGGCCGGCGCCTCGGCGGTGGCCGTGGTTTCCTCGGACTTCGCCGCGGCAGGCGCCTCGGCGGCCGGGGTCTCCGCCGCGGCCTCCGCGCTGGGCTTGGCGGGTGTGGCAGCGTCGGGCACCGCCGCGTCCGGCTCGGCCGGCGGGCCCGCCGGCCCCACGGCACCGACGCCGCCGGCCCCCGCGAGCGCCGGGGTGGGCGTCGGCAGCAGGTTCGTCAGGAACGCGGGCAGCTTCATCTGCCGTTCGACGAGGCCCTCGGGATGCCGCGCGAACTGCAGCGCGGCGAGGCCGAACAGCACGAACACCCAGTTACCCGTGATCGGGAAGAAGTCCGGCACGGCGTCCTCGCTGCGCGCGATCCAGGCGATGAAGGTGCCCGAGAGGATGAGCGGCTCGAACAGCGCGAACGCCGCGGCCGCGTTGAGCGCGCCCCGGATCGTCCGCGAGCCCAGGGTGACCACCATGACCACCCAGAACAGCGCCGCGAACGGCCCGAAGTTCGTGCCGTAGCTGACGTCCTTCTGTGCCATCGCGAGCAGCGCGCCGCCGAGCCCCGCGATGAAGGCGGAGACCGCGAAGGCGATCAGGCGGACCCGGGCGGAGGAGATGCCGATCGACTCGGCGCCCACCTCGCTGCCGCGCATCGCCACGAGGGTGCGGCCGAACGTCCCCTTGCGCAGTTGCAGGACGACGGCGGCCACCACGACCAGGACGATGGAGGCGAACACCAGGTAGTACTTGTCGTCGCCGAGGTCCCAGGGTCCGATGACCGGACGGGGGACCGCGGTTCCCTGCAGTACCGCCTCGTCGCCGCCACCGACCCAGGAGAGCTTCACCAGCACGGCGTCGAAGAAGTAGGCGAACGCGAGCGTCGCGATCGCCGTCCAGATGCCGCCGAGGCGGCGGATCGGCAGCGAGAGCAGGGCACCGACCACGGCCGCGACCGCGGCTCCGATCAGGGCCGCGACCAGCACCGACAGGTCGTAGCGCACCACCATCTGGTACACGGTGAAGGCACCGATGGCGGCGAACGTGCCCTGGCACAGCGAGATCTGCCCGGACATTCCGGTGACCACCGTGATCGACAGGAAGATGATGCCCATCACCACGGCCTTCGTCACCAGGAAGACCCACAGCGAGTCGCCCCTGGTGAGGACCACGGTGGCGGTGACCGCGAGGACGGCGAGACCGACCAGCCTGATGATCATCGCCAGGCGCGGGTCACGCACCTCACCACCGAGCGAGGGCGGCGGCGGCTCGACCCCGGCCAGCGGGTCACCCGAGTCGCGGGACCGCCGGATGCTGGGAACCAGGACCACGACCGCGAAGAGCACCACGAAGGGCACGGACGGAGTCAGGTTCTCCTGCACCGTCTTGACCCAGGCGTGGTCGTCGGACCAGCGCGGCAGGAAGGTGTTGAGCTGGGCGATGACGACGCCGAGCAGAATGCCGCCGCCCAGCGCCCCGGGCAGGCTCGTGAGCCGGCCGATGGCCGCCGCGGCGATCGCGACCACCATGACGCTGAAGAAGTCGGCGGCGGCGAGCGTGTTGAACCGCGGCGCGATGAGCACACCGGCGATTCCCGCGAAAAACGACGACAGCACCCAGGAAAGCGCGGAGATGCGGTCCGCCGCGATGCCGTTGAGCTCGGTCATCTTCGGGCTTTCGACCACGGCCCGCATCCGGACGCCGATCGCGCTGAACCGGAACAGCGCGACCAGTCCGACGACGGCCACGAGCACGACGCCCATGCTGACCAGCTCGTCGCGGCTGAACGCGTACACGCCGAACGGGTCGTAGAAGACGTTCGCCCCGTCGGGTGCGACACCGACCGGCGTCTCCCCGGCGACCGCCGTGAACTTCGCGAGGATGTCGAACAGGTACGGGATGGCGACGGCGAGACCCGCGGCGACGACGAGCCGGGCCACCGCGGGCGCCGTCCGCAGCGGCCGGAAGATCAGCCGCTCGAGGACGAGGCCGATCAGCGGCGGCAGCACGAAAACGGCCAGGATGACCGCCGGGACGGTCGGCCACTCCCACGTGATCCGCGCCTTGAAGTACATGGCGGCGGAGACGTAGGCCTGGGCGCCGAACGCGAGGTTGAAGACACCGGAGGTCTTGTACGTCAGGACGAAGCCCAACGCGACCAGGGAATAGACGACTCCTGGCGGCAGGCCCTGCAGCAGCGCCTGAAAGAAGTCGTGCGCAACGGATGTATCGTTCATGACAACTTCCGCCCGACCGCTCAGCTACCGGAGCTAGTATCGGAGTGAGCCGGGGTGCTGCGTGCGCACCTGGCCGGTGGACGTGTGGTGGCCGGTGGACGTGTTGACCGCCGAGAACGGAAACGCTGCCGCTTCACCGTATCGTCATTCCCTTGAATTCGAGGTACGGGAAATACTGCCGCCACGACGTGCCCGTGGGGCAGTGAGCCTCTTCCACCTCACGGCCCACGGTCAGGGGGGTCGTGAGCCCGTGTCGACGGGTGGAGAAGGCTCAGTGTTCTTGCTGTCGTGTTCCGTTCTGGCGCCGAGCCGGCGCGGGCTCGCCCGGTGGCCAACCGGGCGAGCCCGCCCACTCACTCGGTGTTAGGGGGCCGGAACCTCCAGCACGAGCGCGCTGGCCATACCGCCGCCAGCGCACATCGCAGACACCGCGAGACCACCACCGCGGCGTCGCAGCTCGTGGATCAGCGTGATCACCTGACGCGCGCCCGTCATCGCGATCGGGTGCCCCAGGCTGCAGCCGCTGCCCAGGATGTTGACCCGGCTGTCATCGATCTCCAGCAGCCGCGACGCGGCGACCGCCACCGAGGCGAACGCCTCGTTGATCTCCCAGAGGTCGATGTCGGACACCGAGAGCCCCGCGCGCCGCAGGGCCTTCGGGATCGCCAGGGTCGGCGCGATGCCGGTGTCCACCGGCGGAACACCGACCGAGGCCCACGCGCGCACGACACCCAGGGCCTCCAGCCCGTTCGCCGCGGCGTAGGAGCTGTCCGTGATCACCATGGCGGCCGCACCGTCGTTCGCGCCCGCGGCGTTACCGGCGGTGATGCTGAAACCCTCGATCTCGGGGTGCAGCACCTTGAGCCCGGCGAGCCTTTCCATGCTGGTCGTCCGACGCGGGTGCTCGTCGACCTCGAAGGTGAAGCTCGTCCCGTCCCGCCGGGGCACCTCGATCGGGAAGATCTCCTCCTTGAAGGAGCCGGCGTCGATACCCGCCACCGCCCGCTGGTGCGACCGCAGGGCCCAGGCGTCCATCTCCTCGCGGGACACCCCGGCCTTCACCGCGGCGTTCCAGCCGACCGTGATCGACATGTCGTAGTTGGGCGCCTCGGCGGAGTTGCGGTGGGTGGGCGAGTACCAGTCCTCCACCTCGTCGGTTCCCGGCCGGCGCCGCTTCGCG
Source organism: Parafrankia sp. EUN1f (assembly GCF_000177675.1). Taxonomy (GTDB): domain Bacteria; phylum Actinomycetota; class Actinomycetes; order Frankiales; family Frankiaceae; genus Parafrankia. Next base: position 3,411 of record NZ_ADGX01000171.1, on the reverse strand, counting down.
CGCGGTGCGGTGGACGAGGAGTTCGTTCCGCCCGCCACGACGACCCGGTCCATGCCGGAGCGGATCGAGGCCGCCGCCGTCTGCACGGCGACGAGCCCGGAGGCGCAGTGCCGGTTGTGCGCGACACCCGGAGCGCCGAACAGGCCCGCCTCGATGGCGGCGTAGCGCGCGATGTCACCGCCGCCGTACAGCGACTCCCCCAGCACGACATCGTCGATGTCGGCCGGGTCGACACCCGAGCGCCGAACCGCCTCCGCGACGGCCTGCGTGCCGAGCTCGAACGCGTCGACGTCCACGAGGGAACCCTTGACCGCCGTGCCGATCGCCGTTCTCGCGGTCGAAACGATTACCGCTTCATGATCCGTCACGTTCGCTCCTCTGGTGGGGGCCACGAACCTCACAGGTCTCCCGTACAGAGCCCGGGGCTGTGAGGTGCCTCATACTACTGATGTCGATGTCGATGTCAAGACAAACCCGAACCCGTCGGGCCACCGTTAGGGGAGCCCCTCTTGTCCGGATAAAGATTGACGCAGCAGGCGATTTGCCGGCCAATTCCGGGGGCGGATTCCCGCCGACCGACAGACCGATCTTCCACTGCGCAACCCGTCCATTACCCGACGTCGCTGCTATCTGACAGTCCTGTGCCAGCCACACGGTATCCGCGGGCAGGCAGCGACTACCTGCCCAAATCCTCTCAGACCGCATCCGAGAGTGTCGACTTCTGCCTTCCGCCTGGCGAGAGCGACGAGATCAGTAGCCGAGAGTGTGGTACTCACCAGCGGGTAGCGAGCGATCCAACCAGACCGGAGGACGCCGCCGACCAGCCGTCGCCACATCGAAGACCCAACATCTGGCCGGGGTGACCCGTGAAGAGCCACGCGGGACCCCGAACACATCCAGGGCGTTCCTCCCGATCGAGGAACGCCCTGGGATTGCGGGCCGCACTCGGCGCCCCGGGGTACTGGATGTACTGATGTACTGGGGTACTGGATGTACTGGGGAGATCTAGCTAGAGGTGACTCCCGGAGGCGGCCATGGCGCGGATCATGTTGTCCTGCACGAACGACGCCACCAGCCCCTGCCCGCCGCGGTAGGCGTCACCCTGCCCGTAGCTGCGGCCGTGCCCGGCGAACGTGCTGCGGTGCGACAGCAGCAGCCAGTCCCGGGCCGGGCTCGGCGCGTGGAAGGTGATGGTGTGGCTGAGCACACCGGTCGAGATCGACCGGTGCGCGAGTGCCTGGCCGACACCCGGGTGGGGGCGCATCGCCGTCGCGATGAGGAAGCTGTCCGTCGAGAACGCCAGCAGCGCCTGGTTGGTCACCGGGTCGTCCGGGGCACCGGGCCAGCGTGTCCACACATCCAGCTCGGCGGGTCCGATGGCGTCGGGGTCGTTCAGGTCGACGTCGCCGACGATCTGAATCTGCCAGCTGCCGGCGCTCTCGGCCGGGTGCGGCGCGGCAGGCAGGGTCGGGGGCGCCGGGTGCGTCGCCGCGTAGCTGATGAAGTCCGGCTCCTCGGCCGACAGGAGCACCTGGGACTGCACGCACAGCCGGCCGCCCTGGCTGATCGACACCAGGCTCGTCGCGAGGCTACGGCCGCTATGCACCCGGCTCACCGCGATGTCGAGGTCGACGTCCGGCTTCGCGGCCCGCGCGAACACCGTGTGGAGCGTCTTGACCCGTTTGCCCTCCTGGCCCTGCTGCGCCGCGACCAGGGTCTGCGCCAGCAGCTGGCCACCGTGGACGACCGGTCCCCCGGTGCCGACACTGCCGGCCCGGTAGTGATCGGTGGCCACCGGCTCCAGCGCGAACGTGGCGAGGACGGAATCGACGGAGAACATCGGCTACCTCGAACCGAGGTGCCGCGCGGCGGCAGGGCGGACGGGCGCGCCGTGGAGATCCAACGAATGTCACCTTTCGTCGAGGCGAACGCAGGCGGGGACGTCGGCGCGACCCGCGGGCCCGCGGCACCGCAGGCGGTACCCGAGTACACGGATCGCCGACGACACCACCGGCGGCTGGCCGCCCGGGGCAGCACCCCAGGGCTTGCGGCCCGGGCACGGTGGGACACACCGCCCGGACCTGCTCCAGCATGGCTGGATCCAGCGTTCACTGTCGACTTCTGTCCAACGGCCACAGGCGGCCGCTCCCCTGCCGTCCCCGGTGCGCCTGCGCCGGAACCCCGGTCAGGCGCCCGGTTCGGGTCAGTAACTGACCGGGGTCAGCTACGCGGTTCGGGGCGGCCAGGCTGCTCGCCGCCGCGGGCCTCACCGTAGGAGCGCTTGGGCACCATCACCTTGCGGCGGTAGATGCAGACCAGGGTGCCGTCCTGGTTGAGGCCGCGGGTCTCCACGGTGACGATGCCACGGTCGTCCTTGCTCTTCGACTCCACCTTGTCCAGGACGGTCGACTCGCCGTAGATCGTGTCCCCGTGGAAGACGGGCGCCACGTGCCGCAGGGACTCGACCTCGAGGTTCGCGATCGCCTTGCCGGAGACGTCGGCGACCGACATGCCCAGCAGCAGCGAGTACACGTAGTTGCCGACGACGACGTTCCGCTTGAACTGGGTGGTCTTCTCGGCGTAGTTCACGTCGAGGTGCAGCGGATGGTGGTTCATCGTGAGCAGGCAGAACAGGTGGTCGTCGTACTCGGTGACCGTCTTGCCCGGCCAGTGCTTGTAGACCGCGCCGACCTCGAACTCCTCGTAGTACCGGCCGAACTGCATGCCCCACTCCCCTGATTTCCTCGTGCCTGGCGGTCCTGATGCCCGGCGGTGCTGCCGGCCTGGCGATGCTGTGCCCGCCTGGTCGGTACCGCGCGGGCGGGTGTCCGGCGTCGTCCACCCGCCCGCGGTACCCGGACTACTTCCTGTTCCTGCTGCGGCCCGCGACCGGCGGCCGGCGGCCGGCTCAGCGGGGAAGCCTGTACTCCTTGAGCAGCGCGCGGCTGATGATGCGCTTCTGCACCTCGGAGGTGCCCTCACCGATGAGCATGAACGGCGCCTCCCGGTACAGGCGCTCGATCTCGTACTCCTTGGAGTAGCCGTACCCGCCATGAATCCGGAACGACTCCGTCGTCACCTCGTGGCAGTACTCACTGGCCAGGAACTTCGCCATGCCCGCCTCGACGTCGTTACGCTGCCCGCTGTCCTTCTTGCGGGCCGCGTTGACCATCATCAGGTGGCCGGCCTCGACCTTCGTCGCCATCTCCGCGAGCTTGAAGGCGATCGCCTGGTGGTCGGCGATCTGATGGCCGAACGTCCGGCGCTGCTGGGCGTAGGCGATCGCCAGCTCGAACGCCCGGATCATGATCCCGCAGGCCCGCGCCGCGACGTTGACCCGCCCGACCTCGACGCCGTCCATCATCTGGTAGAAGCCCTTGCCGGCCGCCTCGGGCCCGCCCAGGATCGAGC
>NZ_ADGX01000172.1 GCF_000177675.1 Parafrankia sp. EUN1f | reverse complement strand
CAGGCGAAGCCGTGGCAGGCGAAGCCGTGGCAGGCGAAGCCGTGGCAGGCGAAGCCGTGGCAGGCGAAGCCGTGGCAGGCGAAGCCGTGGCAGGCGAAGCCGTGGCAGGCGAAGCCGTGGCAGGCGAAGCCGTGGCAGGCGAAGCCGTGGCAGGCGAAGCCGTGGCAGGCGAAGCCGTGGCAGGCGAAGCCGTGGCAGGCGAAGCCGTGGCAGGCGAAGCCGTGGCAGGCGAAGCCGTGGCAGGCGAAGCCGTGGCAGGTGACGCATGAGCCTGGAGTTCACCCTGCGGGAGCTGGCGTTCCGCGCCGAGGCGCGGGCCTGGCTGGCCCGGAACAACCCCGGCCGGCTGCCGTCGATGGACACCCCGGCCGGCGCCGCCGAGCACCGGGCCTGGGAGCGGGCGCTGGCCGCCGCGCGCTGGTCGGTCGTCGCCTGGCCGGCGGAGCTCGGCGGGCGCGACGCGACACTCACCGAATGGGTGATCTTCGAGGAGGAGTACTACCTCAGCGGCGCGCCGACCCGGATCGCCCAGAACGGCATCTCGCTGCTCGCCCCGATCCTGTTCGAGCACGGCACCGCCGAACAGCGCCGGCGCTACCTGCCCCCGATGGCGGACGGCACCGAGGTCTGGGCACAGGCCTGGTCGGAACCGGAGGCCGGCAGCGACCTCGCGGCCCTGCGTGCCCGGGCGCGCCGCGACGACGCGCGCGGCGGCTGGCTGCTGACCGGGCAGAAGACGTGGAGCTCCCGGGCCCCGTTCGCCGACCGCGGGTTCGGCCTGTTCCGCACCGACCCGGGCGCCGAGCGCCACCGCGGCCTGACGTACTTCCTGTTTCCGCTCGACGCCCCAGGGGTCACCATCCGTCCCATCGCTCAGCTCGACGGCGACGCCGGTTTCGCGGAGATCTTCTTCGACGACGTGCTCGTGCCCGACGCCGACGTCCTCGGTGCGGTCGGCGACGGCTGGCGGGTGGCGATGAGCACCGCCAGCAACGAGCGCGGGCTGTCCCTGCGCGCCCCGGGCCGGTTCCTCGCGGCCGCCGGGCGCCTGCTCGAGCTGTGGCAGGAGCGCGGCGCCGACGCCGGGCACCTGCGGGACCGGGTGGCCGACGCCTGGATCGGCGCGCAGGCCTACCGCTGGTACACCTGGGGAACCGTCGACCGGCTGCGCGCCGGCGCGGACATCGGCCCCGCGGGCAGCGTCAACAAGCTGTTCTGGTCGGAGCTGGACGTCGACCTGCACGAGACCGCCCTGGAGCTCCTCGGCCCCGACCAGGAGCTGCGCGGCCCGGGAGCGCCGGCCGGCGGAGCCTGGCTCGACGACTACCTGTTCGCCCTCGGCGGCCCGATCTACGCCGGGACGAACGAGATCCAGCGCAACATCGTCGCCGAGCGGGTGCTGGGCCTGCCCCGCGGGGACAGCCGGCGGGCCGGCGCATGAGGTTCTCGCTCTCCCCCGAGCAGCGCGCGTTCGCCGCGGCGCTCGACGACCTGCTCACCGCCTCGGACGTACCGGCCGCCCACCGGGCGTGGGCCGGCGGTGACACCGACCCGGGAATCGCGCTGTGGAAGCGGCTGGCCAAGCTCGGTGTCACGGCACTCGCCGTCCCGCCGGAGCACGGCGGCCTCGGCGGCAGCCCTCTCGACCTGGCCGTCGCGTTCGAACGGCTCGGCTACCACGCCGTTCCCGGGCCGTGGGTCGAGACGGTTGCCCTCGCCCCGATCCTGTTGCGCGCGACCGCGGACGCACATCTGCTGCCCGAGATCGCCGACGGCGCGACGCGGGTCACCTTCGCCCTGCCACCGACCGTCCCCTATGCCGTGGACTGCGACGTCACCGCCCACGCCTACCTCGTCGACGACGCCCACCTCGTCGACGACGCCCACCTCGTCGATGACGCCCACCTCGACGACCGCGTCGACAGCGTCGCCGGCCGCGCGCTGCTGCGCGGGCAGCCGGGCGAGGCGCTGCGGTCGGTGGACCCGGCCCGGCGGCTGCACGTCCTGACCGGCGGCACGCCGATCGCGGGCCTCAGCGAGGACACGGTGCGCGCCGGGCTCGATCGGGCCGCCCTCGCCGCCGCGGCGATCCTGGTCGGCGCCGGGGAGCGCCTGCTCGCCGAGTCCGTCCAGTACGTCGGCGCCCGCCGCCAGTTCGGGCGGGCCGTCGGCGAGTACCAGGCCGTCAAGCACGCGCTCGCGGATGTCCGCGTCGGCCTCGACTTCGCCCGCCCGCTGCTGCACGGCGCCGCCCTCGAGCTCGCGGCGGACACCACCGGCGCGGCTGGAGTCGGGGTCGCGACCGCGGCGCGGGACGTGTCCGCGGCGAAGGTGCTCGCCTCGACGGCGGCGCTGCGGGCCGCCCGTACCGCACTGCAGGTCCACGGCGCCATCGGCTACACCCTGGAATGTGACCTGAGCATCTGGATCCTCGGGGTCCGCGCCCTCGTCGGTGCCTGGGGCACACCCGCGGACCACCGGGCCCGCGTCCTGCGCTCCCTGACGTCCCAGCCGTCCCAGGCGGGTGCCTGACCATGCGCTTTGCCCTCAGCGACGAACAGCGGGAGCTCGCCCGCGCGGTCCGCCAGCTGGTCGACCGTCGGGCCGCCGCCCTGGGCACCCGGGCCGCGGCCGCGAGCGACCTCGGCTACGACGACATCCTGTGGAAGACCCTGTGCACCCAGATCGGCGGCGCCGCGCTGGCCATCCCGCAGGAGTACGGCGGCGCCGGCGCGACGCTGCTGGAAAGCCACGTGATCCTCGAACAGCTCGGCGTGACGCTGACCCCCTCGCCCTACCTGGGCTCCGCGATCCTCGCCACGCAGGCGGTGCTCGGCGCCGCCGGGCCCGAGCACCGCGAACGCCTGCTGCCCGCCCTGGCCGACGGCACCGTCGGAGCACTCGCCTGGGCGGACGGCACCGGCCGCTGGCGGACGGACGGCGCGGGCGTACGGGCAGCACCGGCCGGGGGCGACATCGGTTCCAGCGACCGCGGATGGCGGCTGTCGGGCCGGTCCACCCTCGTCCTGGACGGCTCGCACGCCGAGATCCTGCTCGCGGTCGCGGAGACCCCCGACGGCCTGGGCCTGTTCGAGGTGGACCAGACCAGCCCCGGAGTCACCCGCACCCGTGTCCGCGCGCTCGACCTGAGCCTGGATCTCGCGACCGTCGCCTTCGACCAGGTCCCCGCCGTCGCGCTGGCCTGCGAGGACGTCGGGCCCGCGCTGCGCCGCCTGCACGCCGTCGCCGCGACCGCGGTCACCGCGTTGCAGGTCGGCGGGGCCCAGCGCGCACTCGACCGGACCGTCGGCCATCTGCGCGCCCGGGTCCAGTTCGGCCGCCCTCTGGGCTCCTTCCAGGCGCTCAAACACCGGGCCGCCGACATGTTCGTCGCGGTCGAGACAGCCCGGTCGATGTCGTGGGCCGCCGGCTGGGCCGCCGCCCACGACCCCGCGGACCTGCCGCTGCGCGCCGCGCTGGCGAAGGCCTGGTGCTCCGAGGCGTTCGCCGCGGTCGCCGGCGAGTCCATCCAGCTGCACGGCGGTATCGCCATCACCTGGGAGGACGACACCCAGCTCTACTTCAAGCGGGCGCACGCCACCGGCCAGCTGTTCGGCCAGGCCCACGAACACCGGAAGCTGCTCCTGGACGACCCCCGCTGACCACACCGACAGCTCATTCATCCGACGGAGGAGGTCAGGTGCGGGACAAGACCATGTCCCTGGCGGACGTCTCACAGCAGATCGAGTCAGGGATGACCATCGGCATCGGCGGCTGGGGTTCCCGGCGCAAGCCGATGGCCCTGGTGCGCGAACTTCTGCGCACCGACGTCAAGGATCTGACCGTGGTCTCCTTCGGCGGCCCGGACGTCGGCCTGCTGTGTGCCGCGGGCCGGGTGCGGCGGGTGGTCTACGGCTTCGTCTCCCTCGACAGCATCCCGCTCGACCCGCACTTCCGCGCCGCCCGCGAGAACGGCTCCGTCGCGACGTCCGAGTACGACGAGGGCATGTTCGTCGCCGCGCTGCGCGCCGGTGCCAGCCGGCTCTCCTTCCTGCCGACCCGGGCCGGGCTGGAAAGCGACGTCATGGCCATGAACCCGGAGCTGCGCACGGTCGCGTCCCCCTACGACGACGACGTGTACGTCGCCGTGCCCGGTATCCGCCTCGACGTCTCGCTCATCCACCTCAACCGGGGCGACATCCACGGCAACGGGCAGTACCTCGGTCCGGACCCGTACTTCGACGACCTGTTCGCGATGGCCGCCGACCGCTGCTACCTCAGCGTCGAGCGGATGGTGGACACCGCCGAGCTGACCACGGCCGCCCCCGTGCAGTCGCTGCTGGTCAGCCGCCTGTTCGTCACCGGCGTCGTCGAAGCCCCCGGCGGCGCCCACTTCACCAGCTGCGAACCCGACTACGGCCGGGACGAGCCCTTCCAGGCCGCCTACGCGCGGGCGGCCCGCGACGAACGGTCCTGGCGGGAGTTCACCGAACGGTTCCTCGCCGTGGACGAGGCCGGCTACCAGGGGGCCGTCGAGGGGCTGCGCGCGAGCACCGCCGCTGCCGGGGGGAACACATGACGACAGGACCCAGCCGGGCCGAGATCTGTGCGGTGGCCTGCGCCGACGCCTGGCGCGGCGCCGGCGAGGTGCTGGCCCACGCGGTCGGCACTATCCCCGCCGTCGGCGTCCGCCTCGCCCGGCTCACCCACTCCCCCGATCTGGTCCTCTCCGACGGCGAGGCCTTCCTGATGAGCGACCCGCCACCGCTCGGCCGGACCGCCGCGGCCGGCGGGACCATCGAGGGCTGGGTGCCCTTCCGGCGGATCTTCGACATCCTGAGCTCGGGGCGCCGCCACAGCATGATGGGCGCCAGCCAGGTCGACCAGTACGGCAACCAGAACATCTCCGCGATCGGCGACTGGCGGCGACCGGAACGGGCGCTGATCGGGGTCCGCGGCGCGCCCGGCAACACCGTGAACCACCGCACCGACTACTGGGTGGCCAGGCACACCGCCCGCGTCTTCGTCCCGGCCGTGGACGTCGTCTCCGGCGTCGGCAACGACCGCGCGCGGGCACATACCAGCACCTCGCTGCGGTTCCACAACCTCGGCGTGGTGATCTCGAACCTCGGCGTGTTCGACTACGACGACAAGGGCCGGATGAGGATCCGCTCGCTGCATCCCGGGGTGAGTGCGGACGAGGTCGCGGCCAACACCGGCTTTGAGCTCGACGCCTCCGCGGCGGTCACCACCCGGCTGCCCGACGACCGCGAGCTGGAACTCATCCGCACCGTCATCGACCCGACCGCGAGCCGCGACCGCGAGGTCCCCGGCTGAGATCTCCCTCGCGCGACGGGCCGCGTCAGCCGTTGGGGGTGTGCTGCAGGAACGCCGGCCATTCGCCGCCGCCGTCGACGTTGAGGACGGCGCCGGTGACATGGCTGGCCAGCGGCGAGGCGAGCAGCAGGCAGGCGGCGCCGACCTCGCCGGGGGTCGCGAAGACCCCGCGCGGAATCGTGGCCGCGACCTTGGCGACCTGCTCGGCGTCACCGTAGTGGTCCATCGAGCCCGGTGTCGCGACGATGCCGCAGCGCACCGCGTTCACCCGGATCCGCGGAGCCCACTCGACCGCCAGGCTGCCGGTCAGGCTCTCCAGCGCCGCCTTCGCCGCACCGTAGACGGCGGTACCCGGACTCGGCCGGCGCGCCGAGATCGAGGTGATGTTGAGCAGCACACCCTCCCCCGCGTAGGCCAGCAGTGGATGCACCGCATGCGCGACATGCACCGCGGCCATGAAGTTCAACTGCGCGATCTTGCCGTACAGCTGAGCCGACGACGTTGCCAGCGGCGCGTACGGGGAGCCCCCCGCGTTGTTGACCGCGATGTCGAGGCGCCCGCGGCGCTCGGCGATGCCGGCCACCCAGGCCTCCACCGCCGCGGCGTCCCGGACGTCGACCGGGCTGAAATGGGGCCGGCGCCCGTCGACCTCACGCAGCGAGCCGGGGGCCCGACGACCACAGATCTCCAGCTCGGCGCCGGCCCGCAGGAACGTTTCGACGATCCCGTCGCCGACCCCGCGACTGCCGCCGGTGACCAGGACGACCTTCCCGGCCATGTCGATGGTGAAGGACACCGTGCCGTTCTCCCTTCGCTCCGCCCGACCGAGTCGACCCCGCGCGGCTGCTCGACGGAGGTTCGCGTGATTCCCAGCACCCGCGGCGCCGTCAGCCGAACAGCGCCCGGCCGGCCTCGAGTGCTGGCCCCCGCGACGAGCGGACGTCGAACCCGCCACCGGCCCAGCCACGCAGCGCCAGCGTCTCCCCGGGCAGCACCGGACCGGCGAAGCGACCCTCCAGCAGGGTGAGATCCGCGGGATGTGCCCCGGCCTGCGCGGCGACGACGAGCGCCGATGTGGCAAGCGTGGCCAACCCGTGCAGGATCGGCCGATCCTGACCGATCGCCGCCGCGGCGGCCGGGTCGATATGGATGTGATGCCGGTCCCCCAGCAGTCGGTAGAGCGCCGCGGCGTTGGCGGCGACGGTGAGGTCACACGCCCACACCGGGTCAACGGCCGGCGACGGGGGCCGGCCCGGGCCGCGTGCGCCCCCGAATCCGCCCGCCCCGGACGCGAACAGCGACCAGGTGGCCACGAAGTACGCGCTTTCCACCACGACCTCGAAGACCGCGGCGCCGCCCTTGTCCCACACGTCGCCGACCCGCGCCGCCATGGTCAGCTCGCCCTCGGTCGGCAACGGCGCCAGCACCTCCAGCCGCTGGGCGCCGTGCAGCGTCGTGCCGATCGGGAAGGCACCGGCCGCGCCGAGCTGGTCCGGCGCCCACTGCGCCAGCGTCAGCGCGAACGGCGGCAGCACCCGCAGCCGCTCCTCGAAGACGAGATCAAGCTGGTCTGCCCGGGCACCGACTGCCAGCGCGAACAGGATGACGTCCCGGTCGGCCCACCCGACCGTCCGCTCCCCGAGAAACCGCCCACTCCAGTCACCGGCTGTCATGTTCGCGCCCCGTACACCGGTTCGGGGCGCGCGGCCTGCGCCAGCAGGCTGCGCAGTGTGCCCCCGACCGCGGCCGCGTCCCACCGCGCGCCCAGGTCCTTCGCCGGCCCGTGCCGCCAGCCCTCCTCGACGCAGATCCGGCCGCCCTCGATCTCGATCAGCCGGCCGGTGACATCCGCGGCGTCGACGCTGGCGAGCCAGGCCACCACCGGGGAGACGTTGCCCGGATGCATGGCGTCGAAGCCGTCGGCGGGCGCGGCCATCCGCTCCGCGAACGGCCCCTCGGTCATCCGGGTACGCGCCGACGGCGCGATGGCGTTCACCGTCACCCCGTACGGACGCAGCTCCTCGGCGGCGACCAGGGTGAGCGCGGCGATCCCGGCCTTGGCCGTGGAGTAGGTGCCCTGGCCGACGCTGCCCTGCAGGCCCGCGCCGGACGACGTGTTGATCACCCTTGCCGACCGCGCCCGCCCGGCCTTGGCCTGGGCCCGCCAGTACGCCGCGGCCTGCCGCAACGGCGCGAAATGCCCGGTGAGGTGGACCCGCAGCACCGCCTCCCACTCCGCCTCGGTGGTGTTCACCAGCATCCGGTCCCGCACGAACCCGGCGTTGTTGACCAGGATGTCCAGGCTCCCGAAGGTGTCGATCGCCTGGCGCACCAGGCTCTGCGCCGCCGCGAAGTCGGCCACGTCGGCACCGTTGGCGACCGCGATGCCCCCGGCGAGCCTGATCGCGGCCGCCACCTCCTCGGCCGGGCCCGCCGACGCACCCTCACCCGTGCCGGAGGTGCCGAGGTCGTTCACCACGACCGCCGCGCCCTGACGGGCCAGCTCCAGCGCGTGCTCACGGCCGAGGCCCCGCCCGGCGCCCGTCACGATCGCGACCCGGCCCCGGAGAATGCCGCTCATCGGTGAATGCCCCTCATGCCAGCGCCGCTCCCGTCCGCCGTCGTCGCGCGTTCTCACGGGCTCCGTCCTTGCCGCGCAGGCCTTCCCACCGCGGCTGACGCTGCTACGCTACCAAGCAATCGCTAGGTTAGGAAGACGCTCATGGGCATCACGACCAACCTGCTGGACGGCACGATCGCCGTCGTCACCATGAACTTCCCGCCCGTCAACGCGCTGCCCGTCCAGGGCTGGTACGGCGTCGCCGAGGCCGTCCGGGCCGCCGCCGAGACGCAGCACGCCCGCGTCGTCGTGCTGCGCGCGGAGGGCCGCGGCTTCAACGCCGGTGTCGACATCAAGCAGATGCAGCAGACCGCCGGTTTCGACGCCCTCATCGGCGCCAACCGCGGCTGCCACGCGGCCTTCAAGGCCGTCTACGAATGCCCCGTCCCGGTGATCGCGGCAGTCCACGGCTTCTGTCTCGGTGGCGGCGTCGGGCTGGTCGGCAACAGCGACACCGTCATCGCCAGCGACGACGCCTACTTCGGCGTGCCCGAGGTCGACCGCGGCGCTCTCGGCGCGGCCACCCATCTCGCCCGGCTGGTGCCCCAGCATCTGATGCGCACCCTGTACTTCACCAGCCGCACCATCAGGGCCGCCGACCTCGTCCAGCACGGCTCGGTCCTGGAGGTGGTCCCCCGCGGCCAGCTCGACGACGCCGCGCTCACCGTCGCCCGCGAGATCGCCGCCAAGGACCCCCGGGTGATCCGGGCCGCCAAGGAGGCCCTCAACGGCATCGACCCGGTCGACGTCAACCGCAGCTACCGCTTCGAGCAGGGCTTCACCTTCGAGCTGAACCTCGCCGGCGTCGCCGACGAGCACCGCGACGAGTTCGTCGACAACGGCCGGAAGCCGCGCGCATGACCGTCCAGCGCCTGCGCACCGCCCTGACGGACCTCACCGGCGTGCGGCACCCCGTCGTGCAGACCGGCATGGGCTGGGTCGCCGGGCCTCGCCTGGTCAGCGCGGTCGCCCGCGCCGGCGCCCTCGGCATCCTCGCGTCGGCCACGATGACCCTGGACGAGCTCGACCAGGCCATCCGCAAGGTCCGGGAACGCACCGACGCACCCTTCGGCGCCAACCTCCGGGCCGACGCGGGTGACGCCGCCGAACGCGTCGACCTCCTCATCCGCCACGGAGTACGGGTCGCGTCCTTCGCGCTGGCGCCCAGGCCGGAGCTCATCGCCCGGCTCAGGGAAAACGGCGTCGTGGTCATGCCGTCGGTGGGCGCCGCGCGGCACGCGAAGAAGGTGGCCGCGTGGGGCGCCGATCTGGTGATGGTCCAGGGCGGCGAGGGCGGCGGGCACACCGGGCCGGTCCCGACCACGCTGCTCCTGCCGACCGTGCTGGACGCGGTCGACATCCCGGTCGTCGCGGCCGGCGGCTACTTCGACGGCCGCGGGCTGGCCGCCGCGCTCTCCTACGGCGCCTGCGGGATCGGGATGGGCACCCGCTTCCTGCTCACCAGCGACAGCGCCGTACCCGAACCGGTCAAACGCCACTACCTGACCTACGGCCTCGACGGAACCGTCGTCACCACCCGCGCCGACGGCATGCCGCACCGGCTGCTGCGCACGGACTTCGTCCGATCCCTGGAGGACACCGGGGGCCCCCGGCGGCTCTGGGCGACGCTGCGCCGCACCCGGCAGTTCCGGCGCCTGAGCGGGCAGTCCTGGGGTGGGCTGGTCCGCGACGGGTGGCGGATGAAGCGTGCCGGCGACCGCTCATGGGCGCAGCTGGTCCTCGCGGCCAACACGCCGATGCTGCTGCGCGCCGGTCTCGTCGAGGGCGACCTGGGCGCTGGCATGCTGGCCTCCGGCCAGGTCGTGGGCCTGATCGACGATCTGCCCAGCTGCCAGGAACTGATCGACCTGGTGGTCGGTCAGGCCGTCGAACGCCTCTCGGCCAACGCGACCACGCTGGTCTCGGAGCACTGAGCCAGAAGGGACGGATCGGCTTCGTGAGTGCGATCCGACCGGAGCCGCGGACCAGGCGTCGCACGGCCTCCGACGGCACCGGGACCGCCCGGCGCGCGGAGATCCTGGCGATAGCGGCAGAGCTCTTCGCGACCCGGGGCTTCCCGCAGACGACGGTGCGCGATATCGGCGACGAGGCCGGAATCCTCTCCGGCAGCCTCTACCACCATTTCGACTCCAAGGAGGCGATGCTGGCGGAAATCCTCCGTGACTTCATGGAGAACCTGCGCGCCCGCTTCGCCGAGGTCGTCGCCCAGGACCGTCCACCGCGGGCCAGGCTCGACGAGCTGGTGCGCGGGAGCTTCGCCACCATTCACCAGCAGCCGCACGCGGTGGCGCTGTACCAGAAGGAGTCCGGCGCGCTCGCCGGCGTGCCGGAATTCCGTTTCGTGGGCCAGATCAGCCTGGAGATCGAGAAGATGTGGGTCGGCGTCATCGTCGCCGGCCAGCAGGTCGGTGATTTCCGTACCGGCCTCGACCCCGAGCTGACCTACCGTTTCATCCGGGACGCCGTCTGGACCTCCGTCCAGTGGTACCGGCCACGCGGCCGGCTCCGGCACGACGTCGTCGCGGACCAGTACCTGCTGCTACTCCACAGCGGCCTGCTGGCGGACGACGCCGGATCGGCTGACGCCGGATCGACCTCGTCCGCCAACGGGAGATGAACTCCTCCGGCCTCAGCGGGGAGCCATTCTCAGTGCGCCGTCCATGCGGATCACCTCGCCGTTGAGGTAGTCCTGGTCGATGATCGACAGCGCCAGCCGCGCGTATTCATGTGGCTGGGCGAGCCGCTTCGGAAACGGCACCGACGCGGCGAGACCGGCGCGGAACTCGTCCGAGACGGTGGCCAGCATCGGAGTCTCCACGATTCCCGGGGCGATGGTGCAGACCCGGATTCCGTACTGGGCTAGATCGCGCGCGGCCGCGATGGTGAGCCCGACCACGCCCGCTTTCGAGGAGGCGTAGGCGACTTGCCCGATCTGGCCCTCGAACGCCGCGATGGAGGCCGTGTTGACCACGACCCCGCGCTGGCCGTTCTCGTCCGGCTCGGTGGTGGCGATCACTCGCGCGGCCGTGGAGAGCACCGCGAACGTGCCGACGAGGTTGATCTGGATGACCTTGGCGAACAGGTCGATGTCGTGCGACTTGCCCTTGCTGAGGATGCGCTGCGAGGGGCCGATCCCGGCGCAGTTGACCACCGTGCGCAGCGGCGGGCCCTCCCCTGCCGCCGCCTCCACCGCCGCGGAGACCTGCTCGGGGTCCGTCACGTCGGCACCGAGGTACTGGACGCCGGTGACCGACGGAGCCTTCTCGATCGACGACGGCAGGTCGAGCGCGAAGACGGTCGCGCCCTTCTCGGCGAGAGCGGCGGCGGTGGCCGCCCCCAGACCGGAAGCGCCGCCGGTGACGATGGCGGCAGTGTCGGTGAGCTTCATTGCGCGGCTCCGGATGTGCGTTCGGCGATGTGGACGGTGGCGGGGCGACCGGCCGCGAGCGCGCGGCCGACCACCATGCGCTGGATCTGGTTCGTTCCCTCGAAGATCTGCATCACCTTGGCTTCCCGCATGTAGCGCTCGACCGGGAAGTCGCGGGTGTAGCCGTAGCCGCCGAGGACCTGGACCGCGTCGGTGGTCACCTTCATCGCGTTGTCCGTCGCGACCAGCTTGGCGATGCTCGCCTCGGTGGCGAACGGCAGGCCCAGGTCACGCAGCCGCGCGGCGGCCAGCGTGGTCGCCCGCGCGGAACCGACGGCCGCGGCCATGTCTGCGAGGAGAAAGGCGAGGCCCTGATGGTCGATGATCGCCTTGCCGAAGGCCTCCCGTTCCTTCGCGTAGGCCACCGCGTGGTCGAGCGCGCCCTGGGCCAGCCCGGTCGCCACCGCGGCGATGCCCAGGCGCCCCGAGTCCAGGCCGGCGAGCGCGATCGACAGGCCCTCGCCCTCCGCGCCGATCCGGCGCTCGACGGGCACCCGCACCGCGTCGAACCGCATCGTGGCCGTGTTCGAGCCGGTCAGGCCCATCTTGTGCTCGGGCGGGTCGGCGGACAGGCCCGGCGTGCCCGCCGGCACGAGGAAGCAGCTGATCCCCCGCCGCTCGTCGCTGGTGCGCGCCATGACGGTGTAGAAGTCGGCGTCGCCACCGTGAGTCGTCCAGGCCTTGGCGCCGTTGATCACGTAGTCGTCGCCGTCACGGACCGCACGGGTGCGCATCGCGGCCGGGTCGCTGCCGGCGTGCGGCTCGGACAGGCAGTAGGCGCCGAGCAGGTCGCCGCCGAGCATCTCCGGCAGCCACCGCTCGCGCTGCTCCTCGCTGCCGAAGTGGGCGAGCGGGAAGCACGACAGCGCGTGCACCGACACGCCGACCCCGACGCTCGCCCAGACGGCGCCGATCTCCTCGAGCGCCTGCAGGTAGACCTCGTACGGCTGACCACCGCCGCCGTACTTCTCGGCGTAGGGCAGGCTGAGCAGCCCGGCGGCGCCGAGCAGGCGGAACAGGTCCCGGGGGAAGCTGGCGTCCCGCTCGGCGTCGACCACGCGGGGGGCGAGCTCACGCTCGGCCAGGTCGCGGGCGAGACGGATCAGCTCCGCGGCCTCGGCGGTGGGCACGACCGGACGATTGGGCATGGTCACCTCAGGGCTACTCGGTCGATCTACCTGGCAGCGGCTACCCGACGGGGATACCTCGACACCGGGCGGTTCCGCGGCACCGCTCGATACTCCCGACAGTACCACGGTACTCATCCTGGTACCCGATGCCTGGTACGCTGCGGTGATGGCGGATCGGCTGCGGGCGCTGCCGCCCACGCGCACCGACCTCCGCCGGCAGGAGCTGCTCGCGGAGCTGACGACGCTGTTCCTGCGCGAGGGGTTCTCGGCCTTCAGCCTCGCGATGCTCGCCGAACGCCTCCACTGTTCCAAGACCACGCTCTATCTGGTGGCGGGCAGCAAGGAGCAGATCGTCGTCGCCACCGTCCGGCACTACTTCCGCACCGCGGCGGAACGCATCGAGACGCTCGTCGCCGCCTCCGACGATCCGGTGCGAAGGCTGCGCGGCTACCTGCTCGGTGTGAGCGCCGAGCTGAAACCGGCGTCGGAGGCCTTCTACGCCGACCTCACCGCCTTCGCACCCGCCGACGCGGTCTACCAGGAGAACACCGTCCACGCGGCCCGCCGGGTGCGCGAGCTCGTGGACGAAGGTGTGGCCGCCGGGGTCCTGCGCCCGGCCCACGCGGCGTTCGTCGGCGCGGCCGTCACCCAGGTGATGACGGCGATCCAACGCGGCGACATCGCGGCGGTGACGGGCCTCAACCACGCGGACGCCTACCGCGAGCTGACCGACCTCGTCCTCAACGGCCTGGGCACCGGCAGCTGACCACCACACCACACCTCGCCCGGCGCCTGACGTTCGGCGCCTGACGTTCGGCACCTGACGTCTCCCGCTCTCGTCGCCGCTTCGTGCGACGTCCCGACTTGTCGCAGCCGGGGAGTATTGTTCGGCCCGTCATGATCACTGCTCGCCGTGAACGAGGCGGTCAGCAGGCCTCCGCGCGCCGTGGCAACGCCCGCCGCGGGCAGGCAGAGACAACGGGAGGGATACCGATGGTGCGCGAAGTGATTTCGATCATCAACATCTGGTGCGACAACACCGGCCGGCACCCCACGGAGAAGGCCGCGGCGAAGAGGTCGGTGGCACTGGCCTACGACGGCAAGCTCGTCCGGCTCGACCTGTGCGACGAGTGCCGGGACGAGATGGCGGCCGTGCTCGACGAATACGCGGGCTACGGCCAGGTCGTCGACGCGCCCCGCTCAGGCCGACTCGACACGGCGTGGACGGCGGTGGAGGACAACAACGCCACAGACGAGGACACCGCGGCGGTCGCACCCCCGCCTCCGCACCGAAGCCGGCGTCGAAGCGCTCGTCTTCCCCGGCGGCCTCCGGTGCGCGCCGCTCCCGTTCCGCCGCGCCCACCCCGCCCGCGCCCACCCCGCCCGCGCCCGCTCCCGCACCGGAACCAGCCGTCTGACCTCCGGCACGGCGTTCCAGGGAAGGGGGAGGGCTCAGCCCCGTCGCGAGTGGATCGGCTTGACCCCCACCCGCGACCATCGTAGGTTTTCGAGGATCCGAAGATTTGATTTCGGATATTCGATACTCTCACCTCTGGAGGCGGTGGCGCAGTGAGTGTCGTGACCAGCAGGCACGGCCGGGTCCTGATCATCCGGATCGACCGGGAGCACAAGCGCAACGCGCTCAACGCCGACGTCACCGCCGGTATCGACCAGGCCATGAACGAGCTGGAGGACGACCCCGACCTGTGGGTCGGCATCCTCACCGGCGGCCCCAGGATGTTCTCCGCGGGTGCCGATCTCGCCACCGGACCCGGCGAGCCCACCGAACGTGGCGGTCTCGTCGGGATCATCCACCGCCGGCGCCTCAAGCCGATGATCGCCGCGGTCGAGGGGCTGGCGCTGGGCGGCGGGGTCGAGCTCGCGCTGTGCTGCGACATGGTCGTCGCCGCCCGCACCGCCCAGTTCGGGCTCCCCGAGGTCAAGCGCGGGCTGATGCCCGACTTCGGCGGCGCCTTCCGGGTCACCCGGGTGCTGCCCCGCAACATCGCCAACGAGATGCTCGCCACCGGCGACAACCTCACCGCCGAACGCGCCGAACGGCTCGGTTTCGTCAACCACCTCACCGAGCCCGGCGCCGCCCTGGACGGCGCGCTCGCCCTCGCCGAACGGATCGTCGCGAACGCGCCGCTCGCCGTCCGCGCCGCCCTCGGCACCGCCCGCCGGGAGGTCGCGCCCGACGAGTCCGCGATCTGGGAGCACAGCGACGCCGCCCACGCGGAGCTGCTGAAGACGGCCGACCTCGCCGAGGGCCTGGCGGCCTTCTTCGACCGCCGCCCACCTGTCTGGAAAGGCGAGTAACACAGGGGGCTTACAAAACATCTATATATTTACTAGGCTCTCGCTCCTGGAGTTCGACGGAGGAGGCACGGTGACGCTTCGGGTGGTTCACAGCGGGACGGGACTGATCGGCCGGGCAACGCTGGACGGCATTCTCAACCACCCGGACCTCGAACTGGTGGGCATGTTCGTCCAGTCCCCGGAGAAGATCGGCAAGGATGCCGGCGAGTTCATCAGACGCCCCGCGACCGGCGTCATCGCCACCAACGACTGGGACGAGCTCCTCGACCTGGCGCCGGACTGCCTGTCCTACCAGAGCGACAGCATCGGGCGTGAGGTCGACGCGGCAGACGACGTGTGCCGTTTCCTCGAAGCTGGCGTCAACGCCGTCACGGCCTCGATCTTCGCCTGGGGCTATCCGGCCGACGTGCCGGCGCGGTTCGCCCACGTCCACGACGCCTGCGCCCGGGGGAAAAGCAGCGCCTACTTCTCCGGCTCGGACCCGGGCTGGGCGACCACGGACCTGGCCCTCGCCGCGTTACGGATGGCCGACGAGGTCGAATGCATCCGGGTCTGCGAACTCGGCTACTGGGGCGGTTACACGGCGGAGTACGTCTGCCGGGAGTACTTCGGGTTCGGCCAGGCCCCCGGCTTCGAGCCGATCCTCGTCAAGGGTGGCTTCCTGCGCCAGATGTGGGAGCCGACCCTGAAGGAGCTGTGCGACGCGATGGGCGTCGAGATCGAGGACTGGAACATCGTCTACGAGTCCGACTCACTCGACCACGACGTGACGACCGGCTTCGGTGTCGTCCGGGCTGGCACCGCCTCCGTCATCCGCTTCGAGTTGCAGGCGCTCAACGGCGGACGTCCGGTCGCGGTCGTCGAGCACGTCGACCGGGTCGGCATGGGCGCCGGCCCGCAGTGGAAGGCCCCCTTCGGCCCGGAGGTGTTCGCGTTCCGGATCGAGGTCGAAGGCCGCCCGTCGTTCACCCTCGAGCACCAGGTGTCGAGCCGTCCGCACGGGTCCGACGCGGGCACCCCGAGCGGCAGCCTCATCAGCGGCGGGCTCGTCATGGCCGGGAAGAGCACGGCCATGCCGCTCGTGAACTCCATCCCGGCGGTGTGCGCCGCCCGGCCCGGTCTGCTCGGCCCGCGCGACATCGGCCATCCCGTCAGCCGCAACGTGCGCCGCGCGACGCCTGCCTGAGCAGCCGGGGGAACACCATCCCATGACGATGGAGCTTGACCTCACCGGCCGCCGGGCGCTTGTCACCGGCGCGGGCCAGGGCGTGGGCCGGGGAATCGCCCTCGGTTTCGCCGCCGCGGGGGCCGAGGTCGTCGTGAACGACCTTCGGCCCGAGCGCGTGGCCGAGGTCGTCGACGAGATCGCGGCGGCCGGTGGCAGCGCGCTCGAGAGCCCGTTCGACGTCACCGACTACGCGGCGGTCACCGCCGCCATCGAGGCGCTCGGCGGGGTGGACGTCCTGGTGAACAACGCTGGGAACGCGGGGGCGGAGGGCTGGTCCGGCCTGGCGAGGTTCGTCGACACCGAGCCCGCGCAATGGGAGCCGTTCCTCCGGGTGAACCTCCACGGAGTCCTGCACTGTTGCCGGGCCACGCTGCCAGCGATGATCGCCAGAGGCTTCGGCCGGGTGATCACGATCATCTCGGACTCCAGCCGTACCGGCGAGGCCAACATGGCCGCCTACGCCACGGCGAAGGCAGGTGCCGCCGGGCTCACGCGGGCACTCGCGCTGGAGAACGGCCGCCACGGCATCACCGTCAACAACATCTCGCTGGGCACCATGCGCACGCCGGTGACCGAACAGACCTGGTCCGACCCCGACAACCCGACGGCCAGGAAGCTGATGGCCCGCTACGCCATCCGGCGCCCCGGCCTACCTGAGGACGTCGCCGCGCTCGCGGTGTTCCTCGCGAGCCCGCAGGCCTCATGGATCACGGGCCAGACCTATCCACTCAACGGCGGTATCTCCTTCGCGCAGTGAGCCACAGTCTGGGTACAACACCGTCGGACCAGCGCCTCGGCACTTCCCGGAGTGCGGGACAGGTAGTGCCAACACCTTGGCACCGGCCCGACATGTCCTCGGCTGGCATCGCTCCTGCGGCGGGAACAGCCAGCCCGGAGCCGATGGCCGGTGCCGCTTCCGCCGGCCAGCCCCAGTGCTCGGGTGCGTCGGGACGGTTCCGCTGAACCGCCCCGACGCACCCGTCGCGGGTGGTCGCAGTCGGGCCCGCCGTCGCCACAGCCAGGGGTTGGGTCTGGGTTGTGAGAAATGTCGGTGGTCGGTGTGACGATGCGCGGGTCCGATTGATCGACCACACCCCTGGCCCGGTGATCTTCATGATTGACACTGCTGCTGTTCCTCCTTGCGACACCCTCGCTGCCGATTTCGCTGCTGACACCGCTGGTTCCTCGGTGGATCCCGACGCCGTCCCGATCGGTGAGCTGGAGACCGCGATCTGCCAGTGGGCGGGCCGGATCGCGGCCGCGACCTGTGCCTGGCTGGGCCTGCTCGCCGCGTTCGATCGGCGTTCCGGCTGGTCGGGCATCGGGATGCGGTCCTGCGCCCACTGGTTGTCCTGGCGGTGCGGGCTGAGCCCCCGCACCGCCCGCGATCATCTCGCGACCGCGCACGCCCTCGAACAACTGCCGATGATCCGGGCGGCGTTCACGGCGGGAACACTGTCGTACTCGAAGGTCCGTGCGATCGCCCG
>NZ_ADGX01000173.1 GCF_000177675.1 Parafrankia sp. EUN1f | reverse complement strand
CGCCGCCCGAGCACGGCGGAGCGGCGCCGCCCGGCGAGACGGGGCCGGGACGCGCGGGCTCATCGCCCTCCCGGCCCACCACGCCGACGGCCGCGACCGCCCAGCCCAAGCCGGTTCAGGTATCCGCCGCACCCACCGCCGCGGCCGCACCCGTCACCCAGGCCGCGCCCACCGCCACCGGGCAGGCACAGGCGGCCGGCGGCCCGGGCACCCTGGTGAACTACGTGACGGGTGAATGCCTCGACAGCAACGGGGACGGCAAGATCTACACACTGAGCTGCAACGGCGGTTCCTACCAGGTGTGGCGGACCTCCGGCTCCGGCGCCGTGGTGCTCACCGATGCCGCGACCGGCCTCTGCCTGGACAGCGACGGAGCGGGATCGGCGTACACGAGGACCTGCAACAGCGGCTCAACCCAGCAGTGGCGGGTGGCAACGCAGACAGACGCGTCGAGGATGTTCGTCAACGTCGCGAGCGGCAGGTGCCTGTCCACCAACGCCACATCCTACGTCTTCGCGGGGATCTGTATCTCCGGCGGTGGCGGGACCTACCAGCGGTGGTGGTGAAACCGAGCGGGTCGGGCTGAACCATGCCGGGGGCGGCAGCCGTGACACGGGTTGACCGTCGGCTCGACGAGCCGACCGGACCCGGAAGGCTCTCCTGTGGCGGACAGGCTGACGAACAGCGCCGCGGGCGGTGCGACAGCGCCGTCACCGCCGGGCGCGCCGCCGCGGATCACCATCGTGCCGGCCGGGCTGTGGATCCGCTCGGCGCAGGACCCGCAGGCCCAGCCCGACGACCCCGTCTTCTCGGCCGTCCCGCACGCACCGGACGTCCGGACGCTGATCGTCGGTGCGCCCGGTTGCCAGCCGCCCGCGCTGGCGGATGTCACCCGTGCGCTCGACGACCTGTCCGCGCAGGCGACGGTGATCGTCTCGATGTACGGCTGCGAGCCGGGTGATGGTCCGGGCCTCGCCCAGCGGCTCGCCGCGGCCGCCGGTCGGCCTGTCGTCGCCGAGTACGGCTTGCTGATGCCCGGGCAGGACGGGGTACCGCGGGTGCTCGCCACCGACGCCGGCCGCCGGGAGTCGTGGGCGCCGTTCGCGCAGCGCGTCCTCCACCCGCCGGGCGGGCCGCCGCGGCTCGTGCACTGGCACCCGCCGGTGGTCGGGATGGTGCCGCACGGCAGGGCGGGCTACCGCCTCGTCGGCCCCTGGTTCGTCCGGGTCGTGCCGGCAGGCCTGGCGCTGCGCCGGGTGGGGCTCACACCGGACGCCGCCACCGATGTCGCGCCCTTCGACCCGGCCCGTCTCGATCTCGCCGTCGACGGGCCGGTGGCGGAGCTGACCGACAACGTGCTGACCGCGTTGAGCCGGTTCGCCGACGCGCTGCCCGCCGCGGCGCGGGTCCGGCTGCGGCTCGTCCTCTCCGCCGGCACCGACGACATGGCGGCACGGCGCCTGCGCCTGGCCGTTCCCGCTCCCCAGCATGTCCGACTGCCCGTACCCGCCGAGGCACCATCCGCCGGCGCGGTTTCGCGCGAGTCGGCCCAGCCGGCCCAACCGACCCAGACGGCTCAGACGGCTCAGACGGCTCAGACGACCCAGCCGGCCCGGAGCGCTCAGGCGGTCAGGCCGATCGGGAGGGCCAGCCCGGCCAGGCCTGCGGACGCCGCCCGGCCGACGGGCGGGGCGCCACGGAGGCACGCGGTCGGCCGCGCCACGGCGCTGACGCTGGTTGTCACCCGATCAGGCCGGATGTGCTTCCAGACATCCGGGTGACGTCCTCCCCCGCGATCGCTTGGCGTGCCCCACACATGGCGGCATCATTGGCGCATGCTGTACAAAGTCGGTTACGGAATGACAAATATTCCGTATCGGGAGGATGTCGGCGCACCTGCCCGCGGCGTCGGCCACGGCCCGGGCCACCGCGTCGGCCGCCGTCTCGGCCACGGCGCCTTCGTGCCGTGCGGGTAGCGCTCGCCGAGGACGGCGCGCTGTTCCGTGAGGGCCTCCTCCTGCTGCTCGGCGCCGCCGGGCACCAGGTCGTCGGCAGCGTCGCGGACGGCGACGCGCTGATGGGGTTGCTGGGCACCGAGCCGGCTGATGTGGCCATCCTCGACATCCGCATGCCGCCGGGTACCGAGGGCGGGCTGCGCGCGGCGGCACGCGTCCGGGCCGCATACCCCGAGACGGGGCTGCTGCTGCTGTCGCACTACGCCGAGACGCACTACCTGATGCGGTGCCTGGAGATCGGCACCGAGCGGATCGGCTACCGGCTCAAGGAACGGGTGGCCGGTACGCAGGTGCTGTCGGACACCCTGGACCGGATCAACGCGGGTGAGCTCGTCATCGAGCCGTCGCTCGCCGGGCGGCTCGTCAACCGCCCCGCCGGGGTGTCCGGGCCGCTGGCGCTGCTGAGCCAGCGGGAGCTGGAGGTTCTCCGCCTGATGGCCGAGGGGCGCTCGAACACCGGGATCGCCGGCATGCTGTCGCTGTCAGCCAAGGCGGTGGAGAAGCACATCGCCAGCATCTTCACGAAGCTGGACCTGCCCTTCGACGCGACGACCCACCACCGCCGGGTCCTGGCCGTCCTCACCTACCTCGGCGCGCGATGACGGACGTCCGGCGCGGGCCGGCCGGCTCGCCGCCCGCCGCGGCGGAGGTGCTCGCCCCGGCGGAGGTGCTCGCCCGGGAGGTTTCGCCGGTGCCGGCCGAAGCCGATCTGCGGCAGCGGGTCACGCCACTCCTGGAGAACCTCGGGAGGGCGGGCGAGGGCTGTTACGCGGCGCTGTGGGCCGCGGTCACCCAGGAAGCGGCTACCCCGGTGGACGGTGTGGCGTCCTGGGTTGTGCTGGGCTGGGCGCACTCGCCGTCGTGGCTGCCCGCCGGCATGGAACCGATGGCGGTGCGGGCGGGCGCGGCGGGGCATCTCGCCGAGCTGCGGAGCAGGCCTGGAGTACGTCTCCTGGTGCGGATCCCCGGCTCGGGGCGTGGCGACAGCGCTGTCGGCGACCGTGGTGGCGACGGTGGCAAGGGCGGCGGCGGTGGCGACGGTTGCGGTGGCGAGGGCGATGAGGGGTGGATGCCGGCCGCGGCCCTCGTGATCGGCGGGTGGCCGGGCCGGGCCATGGTCGTGCCGCCCGCCGACCTGCTCGACCAGACCCGGGACTGCCTGGCCCTCGTGCTGCGGGAGCACGAGCTCACCCTGGCCGCGGACGAGCATGCGGCACGGGCCCGGCGGTGCGAGGAGGAGCTGGCCCGGGTCGAGGCCGATCTCGCCGCCGTCCGCGACGCGGAGCGGAACCGGTTGAGCGGCAGCCTGCTGATCGGTGTCAGCCGGCGGCTGGGCGAGGTCACGGATCGCTGGCAGGCGTGCGTGGCGGCTGTCCGCGACGAGCCGGCACGGGCCGGCGACGAGCTGCGGGAGTTGCGCTCCGCCGTCGACGACCTGCTGGAGGACTTCCGGACGGTCGTGCGGGCCGTCCATCCCGTCCTGCTGCGCAGGGCGGGGACCGCCGTCGCGCTGACCGAGCTGGCATCCAGGCTGCCGCGGCGGGTCCGGATCGGCGGTGATCCGGGACGCCGGGTCGGGTGGGAGGTGGAATCCGGCGTCTACCATGCCTGCGCCGCGGCGCTGAACCTGCTGGGCGAGGCCGGAACCGGGCCACTGTCGATGCGGTTCGTCCGCGGTGACGGCCGGTTCGGCGTGCGGGTGGACGATCCGTCCCCCGGTGCTGTCGCCCGGGCCTGGGACAGCCTGCGCGACGATGCCCGGCGGCTGTCCGCCCTGGGCGGCGGCCTGCACCGCACCGTAGCGGCGGACGGATCCGGCCGGATCGACCTGTGGCTTCCGGAGCGGCTGGACGGCAGGCTGCCCTGGGCTCAGAAGGGCACGACCGCGCAGATCCGCGTTCCGGCGTCCGGCGTCGACGTGACGGACAGCGTGCCGCCCACCGAGGCGAGCCTGTCGCGCGGCCCGCGCAGCCACACCGCCCCGGAGAGTTCCATCCCGGGCCCGTCGTCCTCGACCGTGAACGCCAGCCCCTGGTAGGTGCTGTGCAGGCGGACCCGGACGGACGCACCGGGTGCGTGTTTCCGCGCGTTGCTGACGGCTTCCAGGCAGGCGAAGTAGACCGCGCTCTCCACCGGCGGCGGATAGCGGCGTGACCGGACGTCCCGCCCGGCCTCCAGGGCCGTCCCGGGAGCCTCGCGCAGGGCCGCGGCCAGCGCGGGCTCCAGGCCGGCCGTGCGCAGCAGGGGCGGGGTGATCCCGGCGGCGGTCTCGACCAGCAGGGTGTGCCCGCGTTCCAGCCGCGCGCCGAGGTCGGCGAGGGCCTCGTGCAGCTCCGGGCCGGGCAGCTCGCCGGCCGCCAGCCGGTGCTCGACGACGGCGGCGGCCATCTGCAGCGAGACGAGGTGCAGCTGCGCACCGTCGTGCAGGTCGCGTTCCAGCGCGTGGCGTTCGCTCTCCATGTCGGCGGCGGCGCGGGTCCGCGCGTCGGCGATCCGCGCCGTGGCCTGCCAGCACGCGTCCGCGGCGGCATGCCGGCGCTCCTGCGCGGCGGCGGCCGCGAGGACGGCGCCGAGGGCACCGGCGACGTCGCCGAGCGCCCGGTGCGTCCTGGACGTGATCGGGTGCTCGGCGCGGGTGCTGACCAACAGGCCGCCGATCTCCTCGCCCCGGTACACGACCGCCCACGCCGCGGCCGGACCGCCGTCGGACCCACCGCCGAACGCGACGTCCCCGAACGCGACGTCCCCGGATGCACCGCCGTCGAACGCACCGCCGTCGGACCCACCGCCGAACGCGACGTCCCCGAACGCGACGTCCCCGGATGCACCGCCGTCGAACGCACCGCCGTCGAACACACCGCCGGCTGCCGCACCTCCGCCTGGCGTGCCGCGCACGGCGGGCCAGGTGTGGTCGACCGGGCGGCCGTCGACGAACATCCGCAGCCGGACCGCCGCGAGGTCGAGCCGCCGGCCGATCAGCTCCGCGAGCGGCGTGAGGTCGCCGCCGCGGGGCCCGGTCACGGGGAGCTCGACCGCCCGCCGCAGCACCTGCGCCACAAGCTCCGATCCGATCAACACGCCCGCACGTTACCCGGCCGTCTCGGCGACAGGCTCCCCGATCGGGTCCGGCGCGACGAAGCCGGTCTGGATCAGCCGACTGCCGCGGCGGCTGCACAGCAGCGCGCGGCCCGGGGGCAGCTCCCGTGGCCGGGCTCCGCCGAGCAGCGGCCCCTCCGACCGGGGGCAGGACAGCGCGATGTCGGGGGTGTTGAGCTCCTGCATCCGGCGCAGCAGCGGGTCCATCGACATGCGCATGACCCCGGCCGCCGCGCGGGCGAGGATGACGTGCAGCCCCACGTCACCGCCCTGCGGCAGGAACCCGACCAGCGGGACCAGCGGGTTCTCGGGGCCGGTCAGCAGGTCGTAGTCGTCGACGAGGACGAACAGCAGCGGGCCGGTCCACCAGTCCCGGCGGCGCAGCTGCTCGGGTGAGACATCCGGGCCGGGCAGGCGGGGAGTGAGGCCGGCGACGGCGTCGCGGATGGTGGTCTTCGTGCTGTCCGGTGAGACGGAGTAGCCGAGCCGGTAGGCGTCCGGGATGTCGTCGAAGAGTCGGCGCCGGTAGTCGACCGCCATGATCCGGGCCTGCTGCGGGGTGAACCGGCTGGTGACGGCTCGAGCCATCAGCCGCAGCAGGTTGGTCTTCCCGCTCTCGTTGTCGCCCAGCAGGGTCAGGTGCGGGAGCTGGCCGAAGTCGTGCCAGACGGGTTCGAGGCGGCTTTCCTCGATGCCGAGGGCGACCCGCAGGTGCCCCTTTCCCTCGCTTTCCGGCTCGGGCAGCGACTCCGCCGGCAGGACGGCGGGCAGGGTACGGACGGGCCGCACCTTCGGACCTGTCCAGGCGTCCACCACCGAGGCGACCAGATGGCGGGTGCCGTGGGCGAGGTCGGCGACGGACCCGGCGCCGTCGATGCGCGGCAGGGCGGCGATGAAGTGCAGCTCGGCGTCGGTGAGGCCGCGCCCGGGCAGCTTCGGCACGGAGGCGGCGGCCCGCAGGTTGATGCCGGACTCGACCGGGTCGCCCAGGCGCAGCTCCAGCCGCGATCCGATCTTGTCCCGCATCGAGTGGTGGGCCTCGGACCAGCGGCTCGCCGTGAGCACGAGATGCAGCCCGTAGTTCAGGCCCCGCGCGGCGATGTCGCGGACCTGCTCCTCCACCGCCTCGAACTCCTGGCGCAGAGTGGCCCAGCCGTCGACGACGAGGAACACGTCACCGAACTCCTCCTCCGGCACCTTTCCGGCCGCGACGGCCTCGCGGTAGGCGGCCATCCCGGAGATCCCGAGCCGGGCGAAGCGCCGCTCGCGGTCCGCGAGCAGGGCGACGACCTCGGCGACGGTCCGGCCCACCCGGTCCGGGTCGTGCCGGCCGGTGACCCCGCCGACGTGCGGCAGGTCGGCGAGCGCGGCCAGGGCGCCGCCGCCGAAGTCCAGGCAGTAGAACTGCACCTCGCGTGGCGAATGGGTGAGAGCAAGCCCCGCGACGAGGGTGCGCAGCAGCGTGCTCTTGCCGCTCTGCGGGCCGCCGGCGACGCCCAGGTGCCCGCCGGCACCACCGAAGTCCAGCACCAGCAGGTCCCGGACCTGCTCGAACGGCTTGTCGATCACGCCGACGGGGACGGTCAGCCGGTCCGTGGCGTCGGCGTCCACCGGACGCAGCCCGTGGTCGAGGTCCGGCAGCAGGGGCGGCAGGACCTGGTCGAGCGAGGGCGACTGCTCCAGCGGCGGGAGCCACACCCGGTGGGCGGGTGGTCCCTGGCCGACGAGCCGGTCGACCAGCGCCTTCAGGACCGTGTCGGCGGTTGTCGCCGCCCCTGCCCCGCCGTCCGATCCGTCAGTTCCGGCGGAACCGGTCGAGGTCGAACCGGTTGAACCGGTCGAGCCGGTCGAGCCGGTCGAGCCGGTCGGCGGATCCGACTCGGCCGCACGGGAGGCGACAGGAACGTGCGTGGTGCCGTAGGGGACGACCTGACTCTCGATCACGTCCTGGCGCACCCGCGCGGAACGGGGCCGATACGGGCCGGAGACGTAGGCCGCGCGGAACCGGGTGATCGTCGCGACGTCGGAGCGCAGGTAGCCGTTGCCCGGGGCGGCGGGCAGTTCGTACGCGTCCGGCACGCCGATCACCGACCGTGACTCCATCGCGGAGAACGTCCGCAGGCCGATCCGGTACGACAGGTGCCCCTCGAGCTGGTGGATGCGGCCGTCGTCCAGGCGCTGTGAGGCCAGCAGCAGGTGCACGGCGAGCGAGCGCCCCAGCCGGCCGATCATGACGAACAGCTCGATGAAGTCGGTGTGCGCGGCGATCAGCTCGCTGAACTCGTCGACGACCACGAACAGGGTGGGCAGCGGGTCGAGGGCCGCGCCCTGCGCGCGGGCGGCCTCGTAGTCACGCACCGAGCTGAAGTTGCCGGCCCGGCGCAGCAGCTCCTGGCGGCGCACCAGCTCGCCGCGCAGCGCGTCGCGCATCCGGTCGACCAGCGACGCCTCGTCGGCGAGGTTGGTGATGGTCGCCGACACGTGCGGCAGCCGGTCGAGACCGGCGAAGGTCGCCCCACCCTTGAAGTCGACCAGGACGAAGTTGAGCGTCTCCGAGGAGTGGGTGGCCGCCAGGGCCAGCACCAGGGTGCGCAGCAGCTCGCTCTTGCCCGAGCCGGTGGCGCCGATCAGCATGCCGTGCGGGCCCATGCCGTCCTCGGCGGACTCCTTGATGTCGAGCACGATCGGCGACCCGTCGGCCGCGACGCCGATCGGCACCCTCAGGCGCTCGGCGCCACGGCGGGTGGGCCAGACCGCGCGGGGCTCATAGGTCTCCAGGTCGGTGATGCCGAGCAGATCGGGCAGGTCCTGGCTGGTGGTCAGACCGTCGGAGACCGGTTCCGCGCTGGCTCCGGCGCTGTGCCGGGCCATCAGCCGTGCCAGCGTCGTCGCCCGCACGCGCGACAGCGTGTCGGGTGTCGCGAGCCGGGAGCGCACCTCCCTCCCGACCCGGTCGGTCTCCACCATCTCGATGTCGTCGGGGGCGATGTCCAGGCACAGGACCTGCTGGCCGCTGCCGGCCGGGTGGGCGTCGAAGTCGAGGAGCACCGCGTTGCGGTAGCCGGAGACGAGGAAGCGGGCACCCGGGGAGATCCGGCCACCGTCGACGATCACGACGACGAACGGCTCGGTGGTGGACGGGGCCGTCCCCGTCTCGAACCGCGCCCGCTCGCTGAAGGCCGGGCCCAGCAGCCGCTCGACCTCGTCCAGCGACTCCCCGAACAGTCGGACCGGCCCGGCGGCGTCCCGGTCGGTGGCGTGCTGGGCGTGCGGGAACCATTTCACCCAGTCCCACTCGGCGCGCCCGTCGGTGTCGGTACAGACCGCGATCCGCAGCTCGTCGGGGGCGTGGAAGGTGGCCAGGTGCGCGAGCAGCGCACGGGCCACGCCGAGGGCGGTCGCCCGGTCGCCGTCGAGCCGGACCCTGGCGAACCCCCGGACGTACAGGGCGACCGGCTGGGCGGGAATCGTCGTGTAGGCACGGGTGAAGCGGCGCAGCGCCTTGGCCGCGACGGGTTCCAGGTCCTCCACCGGGCTGGTCTGCAGCGGGGTGATGCGCACGGCGAGCCGCTGGCTGCCGGTGCCGACCCGAACCTCGCCGAAGTCGGGGTGCGCCGGGCGACGTTCCCACAGCCGGCTGGTCATGGCCAGTGACCACAGCGACGCCGGGTCGGGGTGACGCCAGGCCAGCGCCTCGCGTTGCTGCTCGGCGTAACCGCGGACCTGCCGGCGGGTACGGGACAGGTAGCGCAGGTAGTCCCGCCGCTCCCCGCCGAGCTTGTGCTTGCGGTCGCCGGACTGCATGAACATCTGAGTCACGCCCATGCCGGCCATGCCGGCGCCCATCATCGCCATCATGATCAGGCCGAGCGGGCTGTTCGCCCCGAAGCCGAAGAAGAAGAACATCATCCCGCAGGACATCAGCAGTGACGGCACGATCATCGCCAGGGTGCGCAGGCCCTGCCCCTGGGTTTCGGGGATGGTCGGCGGTTCCTGCAGGGTGATCTCGCCGTGCGGCAGATCCGGTCCGGAGCGGCGGGCCGGGCGACGAAAGGCGACCGTGGACATACCCGCACCACGGCTGGCGGGCCCTCCGCGTTTCGACCGACACCAGGCAGACCGCCGATGTGATGCGAGTCACTCTCGTGAACCTGATGGGTGGCGGACACCGTGCCGAGGTCATGGGCCAGTCCAGCGTGGCGGAGGTATGCCGCCTGCTTGTCGTGGGGCCGACGAGCCAGGTCGAGCTGTCGGTGCCCTGTCATGTGCCGCTCGCCGACCTGATGCCCGCGCTGCTGCGCGGCCTCGGGCCGGATCTCGCCGACCGCGGTCTGGAGCACAGCGGCTGGGTGGCGCAGCGCCTCGGCGAGCCGCCGCTGGACGAGGACGACAGTGTCGCCGACCACGGCCTGCTCGACGGCGACACCGTGCACCTGCGGCCGCGTTCGGACCAGATCCCCCCACTCGACTTCGACGACCTCATCGACGGAGTGTCCACCGGTATCAAGGGCCGCTCCGGGCTGTGGCGCCCGCGCACGACCCGCCTCGCCTCGCTGCTGGCCCTGGCCGGCTGGCTGCTGGTCGCGCTGGCCACCCTGCCCGCCAGTAAGTACCACTACCGCGCCCTGATCGCCGCGGAGGCCGTCGTGCTGCTCGGCGCGGTCACCGTGGCGACGTCCCGCCTCGTCGTCGACCGGGCCGTCGCCGCCCTCACCGGCGCCGCGATGGTCGGTTTCGTCACCGAGGCGGCGGCCTTCGGGGTGGCCGACGCGGGCGCGGGCGGGGACCCGGCGTCCACCGCCCGGCTCATGCTGATGGCCGGCTCGGTCGCGGCCGTCGTCGGCGCCGGCCTCCTGCTGCTGCTCACCGCCGGCCACCCGTCGGCTCGCCCGCTCGCGCTGGCCGGGACAGCCGTCGCGTGCGGCGGCCTCATCGGCTGCGGGCTGGGTGCCCTCGCCGGACTCGACCGGACCCAGACGGCGGCGGTGATCGCGCTGCTGTGTGTCGGCGCCCGGCCGCTGGCGCCGGTGGCCGCCTTCACCTGCGCCGGGCTGGCGCTGCCGCCACTGCCCGTCGAGCCCGGTGAGCTTCAGGACGACATCGACCCGGAACCCAGCGCGGAGGTGCTGGCGCGCGCCGCCGCCGCCGACCTCAACATGACCGCCCTCCACGCCGCGGGCGGGGTGCTGTCCGCCGCCGCGCTGGTCACGATGGCTCTCGACCACCACTGGATCCCCACCGCTCTCGTCGTTCTCGTCGGGCTGGCGCAGTCGCTGGCGTCGCGGCCGATGACGAGCACCTGGCATCGGGCGGCGCTGGTCCTCCCGGCGGTGGCCGGCCTGGTCGTGATCGTGCTGCCGATCGGCGCGCACGCCGGCGACGGCGCGGAGCCGGGCTGGCTCGCGCCGGCGGTCTCCCTGGCGTTCGCCCTCGCCGCGGCCGGCTGTGCCCGGGTGCTGCCCCACCGCCGGATGACGCCGATGTGGGGCCGGGCCGGGGACTTCGCCCACATCACGGCGCTGGTCCTGGCGGTGCCGCTGGTCGCCTGGCTGCTCGGGCTGATCGGGCTCATCCGCTCGGTGGTGGGCTGACATGCAGTCCCGCCGCGACCAGGTCGACGCCCAGCGGTACCTGCTGACCCGCCTGTCGGCGGCGCTGGTGCGCGCCGACCCCGACACCCTCGACCCGCTGGGACGCCGCGACGTCCGCGGCCTGGTCGGCGGCACGGTCCTGGCCGCCGTGATCCTGGGGGTCGTCGCGCTCTGGGCACTGATCTCCGGCTCGGGGTCGACCGAGTGGCGCAATCCCAAAACCCTGATCATCGAGAAGGGCACCGGCAGCCGCTTCCTGCTCCTCGACGGGGAGCTGCGCCCCGTACCCAACATCGCTTCGGCGCGGCTGCTGACCGGCGGGGTCGTCACCCCCCAGGTCGTGCCGGCGTCCCGCCTGAAGGGCACGCCCCGCGGAGCGCCGATCGGGATCGACGGCGGCCCCGACCTGCTGCCCGCCGCCGGCGCCCTCAACCGCGGCGTCTGGCGGGTCTGCGCCGACACCGGCCTGGACAGCCAGGCGGGGCCCGCCGCCATCCTCGACATCGGTGTCGCGGCGGCGCCGCAGCCGGACCGCCCGGGCACCCGGGAGGCGCTGCTCGTCTCCGCCGGCGGCAGCACCCACCTGCTCTGGCGCGGGCAGCGGCTGCGACTGACCCGCCCCTGGGTGGCCGACGTGCTCGGCTTCGGCGATGTGCGACCCACCCCGGTCGACCCGGTCTGGCTGGCGCTGATACCGGCGGGGCCGGAACTGGGCCCGCCGGCCGTCGACGGCCGGGGCTCGCCGGGCTGGGCCGTCAGCGGGCGGCCCACCAGGGTCGGTGAGCTGTTCACCTCCGTCATCGACGGCGGGACGACCACCCGCTACATGATGTTGTCCGGCGGGCTGGCGGTGCTCACCCCGGTACAGTTCGCGCTCGCCCGCGCCGAGGTGGGCGGCGCCCCGACCCAGGAGCTGACACCCGCCGATCTCGCCAGCGGGCCGAGAAGCATGGTGCCCGTGCCCTGGGACGCCCTCCCGGCCCAGCCCCCGGTCGTTCGCTACCTCATGCCGGATCAGGCGGTCTGCGTCGAGTCCAGCGGCGCGGCCCCCCGAGCACCGCTGGAGGTCGTGACGGCACCGATCCCAGCCGTACCCGGCAGCATCACCGATCGGGGTGTCGCGGTACGCGTCGCGGCCGGCGGTGGCGCCCTGGTCACCGAGCAGCCCGTCCCGCCCAGTGCGACAGGTCTCGACGCGGTGCCCGGCGTGTTCGTCGACGGCAGTGGCACGGCGTACCCGCTGAGTGGGCGCGCGATGCGGGCGCTGGGCTACAGCGCGAGCCAGGCCGTCGCCAGCCCCTGGCAGCTGCTGCCGCTGCTGCCCGTCGGACCCCGCCTCACCGTGCCCGCGGAGGACACGACCGCCGAGCCCGCAGGCACGGCCGCGTCCGACTCCGCCCCCGCGTCCGACTCCGCCCCCGCGTCCGACTCCGCCCCCGCGTCCGACTCCGCCCCCGCGTCCGACTCCGCCGCCGGGCCCGTCACCAGCCGGCCCGCCACGAGCCCGCCCGTCTCCTAGCCCGAACGAGCCCGTCCCCTCCCGTCCCGCCCTACTTCTCTCACCACCGCCGCTCACCGCCACACCGCCAGCAGATCCACCGCCACCAGCAGAGAGGCAGCGCCATGCCCAATCCCGCTCTCATCTCGGACGAAGCCAGCACCGTCGCGATGATCACAGCGTTCGACACCTGCCAGGACGAGTGCGCCGCCGTCCAGAACGCGATCGACTCCGCGGCCTCACAGCTCTTCAGCCCCGCCGGATGGCAGGGCGTCGCGGCCGCCAAGTACCGCGATGCGCTCAGTGGCTGGCAGGCCGGTTTCAACAAGGTACGGCAGGGCCTGAACATGCTGAACGAGTCGATGGTCGTCTACGCGAACACGACGACCAGCGTCGAGGACAACAACGCCATGATCGGTTCGGCTTGGGCCCAGGGCCTCACCTGAGGCCTGCGGGCCTGCCGGCGTACGGGATTTCCGGACCTCTGATCCGGACCCCTCCTCCTGTTCCCCGGTTCCCCGAACCCGGACACCGGACATCCGTCCACCACAACCCTGTGAGGCAGTCATGGCCACCTATCAGTTCAACCCGAACGGCGCCCTGGACACCGCGGCCGAGCTGGAGCTCGTCACCGGCAGGATCCGGGAGTCACTGAACCAGCTGATGACCAGCGTCACGAACTTCACGCGGATGAACTCGGGCGCCGCGCCCGACAACTACGCGACGGCCCAGCAGTACTGGAACGCCGGGCAGCAGGATATGGAAGCCTCCCTCGTCGTCGGCAAGGCGAAACTCGAGGAAATCCACAACCAGTACGTGCTGGGCGACAACCGCAGCGCCGCGGTCTTCGACGGGCTGGTCTGAGCCAAGGCTCCGCGGGCCCGGGCGTCCCTGGCCGGTGCCGGGAATCTCCGGTGCCGGCACCGGCACAGGACGCGTTGTTGCGACCGTCCGGAACGCATCTGCCCGAGCACCTCGATGGCCTCCGACCGCCGGCCATCCATCAACTCGGCACAGCGCACACCACACAGCGCACAGGGAGACACCCGTGGGTGATGAGTTCACCATCGTCGTAGACGAAGCCACACTCAAGCGGCTCAAGGGCGAGTACCAGACACTGCTCAATGACATCGACCTGCGGATGAACTACTTCAAGTGGACCCCCGAATCCACCACGACGGTGAGCCTCGGCACTGCTTTCCCGCTGCGACTCGGCGGCTCCGGCTTCACCGAGGCGGTCGGCCTCGCGCAGGGAGTGGAACTGGTGCGGCAGAACCTCGTCGAGCGGGTGAACAACCTCTACACACACGCGACGAACCTGCGCTGGGGCCTGGAGTACCTCCTGGAGGAGGCCGAGCGGACCGAGGGCGAGAACGTCACGACCATGACCGCGGGCGAGTTCAGCTCCTACATGCCCGGTGACACGTCCAGTACTGGTGCAGGCACGACAGGCCTGAGCGGCACGGGCGCGGGCTACACAGGCGCGGGCTACACAGGCGCAGGCGGCACGGGCACAGGCGGCACGGGCACAGGCGGCACGGGCTCTGGCACGACTTCCAGCACGACCGGAGCCTGAGCTATGGCCATCTCCGGGAAGATCGAGGACGTTCTGCAGAACGTCCTCGGGTACACCCTGGGATCGGGCAGCGGTGCCACCCTCAGCCTCGCCGGATCCCCGGGTGCCTCGTCGACGACCAGCTCGACCGCCGCACCCTCGACCGCCGGCGGGTCCATCGACGCCGGCCTGCGGCCCGACACCGTGCGAGCCACCGGGCCCGCCTGGCTGATCCCCGACGAACGCGTGGAGGGCTACCACGCCGGCGGCAGCTGGAAGCCGGGTTTCCACAAGAACGCGCTGACCTTCTGGCGGTGGATGACGGGCGATAACAACACACATGCCGAATACCTCACCGTCTGGGTCGGCGCACGGGACCCGTCGGCCGGCGGCGAACGGAACTCGACGACCGCGGACACCGCCAGCAACGCACTTCTCGACGTCGGGAAGGCCTGGAAGGCCGTATCGGAGAACCTCTCGAACCTCGCCGGGCCCAGAACCACATTCGATCCGGACACCCTGGGCGAGGTAGGGCTGGCTCTGAAAGGCATCGGGGAATGGGCGGGCGCCATCTTCACCGACCTCGACAACGACATCGCGCGCATCGATACAAAGAAGGACAACTTCGCCGGGTCGGCCGCGGAGGCGTTCCGGAACCGGGTCCTCGCGGCGCAGGCCGGCGTCACCGACGTTCTCGACCAGTCTAAGACATGGCTGAAGCCGATAAGCGATGCGGTCGGCAGCGCCGCGGCGTTCGTCCACCAGCTCGAGCTGGACCGAAAATACTGGATGGGGGTCGATCCCGGGGACGGCCGCCCACCAATCGGCGGACCGCCTGCCGTGTGGGTGCAGCCGTGGGATCTGATCGTCGCCTTGTTCAACAACTCACAGGTGTACGAGACCTGGGATCCAGGCGGATACTCGCTCGAAGGAAACCGGAACCATTCCGGTGGCCTGTGGGAGACGGGGCGTATACGCGGCGGCGAGGGATACCTCCACGGATGGCGGGAGATGTACATCCGGTTTCCCGCATGGAGCGGCCTGACCACCGAATACGCTGTTCTCCGGCAGCCGTCGTGGATCGCGGCGGACATCGACGTACGCAAGGCGTGGGCCGACCGCGTCCAGAGCAGCTTCAAGCCGAGCCTGGACAGGGCGCAGGACATGGTCGCGAAGTTCGCCGCGG
This sequence comes from Parafrankia sp. EUN1f, assembly GCF_000177675.1. Classification (GTDB taxonomy): domain Bacteria; phylum Actinomycetota; class Actinomycetes; order Frankiales; family Frankiaceae; genus Parafrankia. The sequence continues at coordinate 2,627 of NZ_ADGX01000173.1, read as the reverse complement.
CACAGACTGCCGTCAGGCTGGGCCGCATGCCACCGCCGCGGCCGCCCCGGCCACCGAAGACCACGGAGCTCGCCGGGGGGCTGGGGAACGAGGATCTCGACAAATACCTGGACAGCCTCGAGGAAGAGATCAACAAGGCCCTCAAGGATTTGAACGACAGGATAAATCTGGTCGCCGGCGGGGCGAACGAAAACGCCAACAAGATCTACGATGATCTGAACAAGCTCAAAGAGGAGATCAACAAGGAGCTCGGCGGAATCACCGGAAAATACAACGATTCCCTCGACGAGGTCAACAAGAACCTGAACGACCAGGTCAAGAATCTCAACAACGGCGTCAACAAGGAGCTCGACAAGCTCTACGAGAATCTCGGTGGGTCCGGCGTGAACAACGGCCTCGGCGGACTGGGCGGAACCGGCGGCGGCGGAACCGGCGGCGGCTACGAACTCCTGCCCATGCCGCAGAATCTCGGCGGCGGAAGCGGCTCCACCAACGGCCTCGGCGCCCTCAGCGGACTGGGCGGCCTGGGCGGAACCGGCGCGGGCGGGAACGGCGGCTACGAACTCCTGCCCATGCCACCGATCGCGGGCGTCACCAGCGGGCTCGGCTCGTCCGGGCTGTCCGATCTCGGCGACCTGAACGGTCAGCAGCTCGGGGCACTCCAGCAGGCCGGCCTGCTGAGCGGAACACGACTGACGCCGGCGCAGTCCGCCGCCCTGCGGGAGGCGGGTCTCGGCACCGACGCCACCACTCTCGGCGAGCTGAGCCCGGCCCAGCTGCAGGAGCTCCAGGCACGCGGCCTCCTGGACGACATCCCGCTGACGTCGGCCGGCCTTGAGACCCTGGGCACAAGCGGACTGCTCGACCCGTCGACAGGCTCGCCGAACGACCTCGGTGACCTGAGCCCGGCGCAGCTCACCCAGCTCGGGTCCTCCGGCCTGCTCGACAACGTGCCGATCACCGCCGACCAGCTCGGCCAACTGCGCGCCGACGGCCTGCTCGGCCCCACGTCCCAGGGCATCGGTACGCTGGGCGACCTGAGCCCGACCCAGCTGCAGGCGCTGAACGACGCCGGGCTGCTCGACTCCGTCCCGCTCACCCAACAGCAGCTCGGCGCGCTGGCGCAGTCCGGCCTGCTCCAGCCTGGACAGGCCCTCGCCGGTACGCAGCCGACACCACTCGTGTCCCAGTCGGGCGTGACCAGCGGCCTGAACGTGCCCGACCTCAGCGCTCCCGCCTCCGCCTTCCCCACCCAGATCGACGGGCTCGACGTCACCACGCCGACCTTCGACTCCGGTGTCAACGTCGGCGACATCCGCCAGCCCCTGTTCCAGACCCTTCCCGACGCGTCCACCAGCGGCTTCGGGGTCACCAGCGGGTTCGGGACCAACGGGGTGAACCTGGGCGACGCCTCGGCTCTTGTTCCGAGCATTCCCTCCGGCGACGTCGCGGGTCTTGCTTCCGGCGCGTCCTTCGGCTCCTCAGGCCTCGGCTCCTCAGGCCTCGCCAGCTCAGGTCTCGCAGGCACAGGCCTGGACAGCAGCCTGGCCGCGAGCGGGGTCACCCCGCTCGACGCCGTCGGTGGCACCGCCCCCGCCAGCGCCACCGGCGGCGGCATGCCGTTCATGCCGATGGGCATGGGCGGCGCTGGGGCCGGGGCCGGGGGCAGCGGGCGGGACCGGCAGCGCAACACCTGGCTGACCGAGGACGAAGAGGTCTGGGGCACCGATCCGGAGTGCGCGCCGGCGGTCGTCGGCCGGGAGGCCACCCCCGCCGAGGAAGGCGCGGGACGGACCACCAGCGCCCCGGCACCATCCGCCCCCGGGCGGGACCGCATCCGCCGCGGCCGCTGACCTCGGCTCACCCGCTCCCGCAGCAGGTCACGGGAACCGCAGGAAGGCTACCGGTCGGTCACCACCGGCCGGTAGCCGCTCATCGACAGCAGCCTGGCGTGCAGCGACAACCGTCCGGCAGGTAGGTAGAGGGAGGAGTACGGCGTGGGACTGTTCGACGAGAGCCTGCTGGAGGCCGCACGGGCCGAGCTGGCACGCACCGAGGAAGTGACGGCCCGCATCCAGCGGGAAGGCGCGGCCGTGCGCCACCAGGTCAGCGACCGCGGCAAGCTGCTGACGGTCACCGCGAGCGGGGACGGGGAGATCACCTCGATCTCCTTCCGGGGGGACGGCTACCGCGACCTGGCGCCCGCGGAGTTCGCCGACCTGCTGGTGAAGACCATCGAGCAGGCCCGCGCCGGCGCCCGGAGCATCGCCCTGGCCGGCCTGCGGGACCTGATGCTGGAGCTGCCGTCCCCCATCGGCCGGATGGGCGAGGTCGACTCCTCCGAGGAGCTCGTCGAGGAACTGCTCGGCATGTTCACCAGGAACATGCCGGACAGCGGCGCCGCACCGGTCGCGGACCGGAACGGGCACTGGTCGTGAGCGGAGAGCAGATCCAGTTCAACGGCGACGAGCTCGCCGAGAAGGTGCCGATGCTCGCCGATTTCCGCGAAGCCTTCCTCGCCTTCGGCGAGGAGCTGGCCGAGGGAATCGCGCAGCACAACTTCGCCAGGGACGCGCACGACGAGGTGTCCAAGCTGTCCTACGCCATGTTCAAGCAGCTGATGAAGT
>NZ_ADGX01000174.1 GCF_000177675.1 Parafrankia sp. EUN1f | reverse complement strand
AGGCGGTCGGGCTGCCGACCTCGATGCGGCATCCGGTGGCGTTCGCGATCGCGCTCACCCTGGTGACCTACCTGCATGTGGTCATCGGTGAGATGGTTCCCAAGAACCTCGCGCTGGCCCTGCCGGACCGGGCGGTCCTGCTGCTCACCCCGCCCCTGGTCGCCGTGGTGCGGGCGGTGAAGCCGGTGATCTCGGCTCTCAACCTGGTCGCGAACCTCACCCTGCGGGCACTGCGGGTGGAGCCGAAGGACGAGGTCACCAACGTCTACACCCGCGACGAGGTGGCCGGGCTCATCGAGGAGTCGCACCGCGAGGGCCTGCTGGCCGAGGACGAGCACGACCTGCTCACCGGCGCGCTGTCCTTCGACGAGCGCACCGCCCGCAGTGTGCTGCTCCGGCCGGAGGCACTGGTCACCGTCGCACCCACGGTCACGCCGCGGGAGGTCGAGCAGCTCGCCGCCGACACGGGCTTCACCCGTTTCCCGGTCCGTGGCGAGGACGACGACCTCGTCGGCTACCTGCACCTCAAGGACGTCCTGGAGAACCGTGAGGACCGCAGGTCCGCGCCGGTCGCGCCGAAGTGGATCCGGCCGCTGGTGCGGGTCGGCGCGGACGAGAGCCTGCGCACGGTCCTGGCGACAATGCAGCGCTCCGGGTCGCATCTGGCCCGGCTCTCCGACGAGACCGGCCGCATCCTCGGGCTGGTGGCGTTGGAGGACATCCTGGAGGAGCTCGTCGGCGAGATCCGCGACGAGGCGGCCCACCAGCCCGCCTGAGGCCGGCCGCGGGCGGCGTGCGGGTCGCCCGCGTGCGGGTCCGCCCGCGTGCGGCTGCGGTGTGTCCCTGAGCCGGAAGCTCAGGGACACACCCGCCGCGGGCCGACGCCAGGCCGGCAGCGGTCAGCGGCGGCTGGTGCCGGGCCGGCGGCGGTCAGCGGAGGGTGTCCCCGCACAGCGCCATCGGCATCTGGACCTGGAAGACGTCCGCCGCCTGACCGACGCGCACGACGCTCACACAGACGCGCGGGGCGCTCTTCGCGGCGAGATCGACCGGACCGGGCAGCAGGCCGCCCGCGTCGTAGTCCTTCACCGCGCGCAGCGCCGCGATGTACCCGGCCCGGGTCGGGCATGGCCCGGCCTCCTGCAGGCCGCGCAGAAACAGGTCCGCGGTCAGCCAGCCGACCAGGCCGGTGGTCTGCTCGGGCCGCTCGATCTGCGGCGCGTACTGGGCCATCGCGTCGAGGTAACGCTTATGCGCCGGTGTGCGCGCCTCGAACGGCACGAAGTCGACGAGGTAGAAGGTGCCGGCCAGCCCGGTGCGGCGGCGGTCGAGGACCCCGGGGTCGTAGCCGACCGGCTGCATCGCCACCTTCACCGTCACGCCCGCGGCCCTGGCGGCGGCGACGACGTCCGCGAACGCCTGGACGGGCACGACGCCGGTGATCATGTCGGCGCCGGCGGCCCGCACCCGCTCCGCCGCCGCGGCCAGGTCGAAACCGGTGGACGTCCAGGTGATCGTGTCGACCACCTCGACCGCGTCGGCACGCAGGCTGCGCGCCAGCCTGTCCCCGATCTGCCCGGAGGCCGCGAGGGCGTCCGTGCGCAGGATCACCGCCCTGGTCGCCCCGTGGGAGTGCGCGAACACGCCGAAGACCGAGTTGCCGAGGTCGCCGCCGAGCATGTTGGAATAGCCGAACACGTTCTCCCCGCCGGCCGTGAGGTCCTGGCTGATCGTGGGGACGCCGCGTTCGGCCAGGTAGTCGGCCGCCTCGCCGGCGATGCCACTGGTACCGACGATGGCGAACGACTGGGAGCGGTCCACGAGCGAACGTGCGGCGAGCAGCGCGCCCGCCGAGGTCGACTCGTCGTCGCGCCAGTCATACCTGACCTGGCGGCCGTGGACGCCACCGGCGGCGTTCACCTCGCCCAGCCTGGCGTCGACGCCGGCCCGGAACGCGCGGGAGAGCTGGGAGCTGGTTCCGGTGTCCGGGTAGAGCGCGCCGAACCGGACCTCGCCGGCGGTCACGCCGGCCACCGGCGCACAGGTGGCCGCGGACGCCTCGGGCGAGGTGTCGCCGGCTTCCCCGAAGCATCCGCCGATCAGGGTCGCCACCGCCGTCGCCAGTGCCAGGGCACCACCTGCCGCCCGCCGCCGGCGGCCAGTCGCTGCGATCCTCAACAGTGTCCCCCGAGGCAAGAAAGGGATAGTTCGTACTTTTCCGACCATCAGGGCAAACCGGCTCGGCAACGGTACAACATCACGGACGCAGAGCCCAGCGATCGGCCGCCGGGCGGTCGGGCGTCCGGCGGTCGGGCGTCCGGCGGTCGGGCGTCCGGCGGTCGGGCGTCCGGCGGACGGGCGTCCGGCGGTCAGCCGCCCTGGCCACGCCGCGGGCCGGCGGCCACGATCACCGCCATCGACGGGGCCCACCAGTAGCTGCAGTCCGCCGGCGGGCGCAGGCCGTCCACCACCCGCACCGAGAACGTCTCGAAATGGCGCAGCAGCGCACGCTGGTGACGCCGGGAGAGCGAGTCGATCTCGTTCGAGTAGTAGGTGAACGACCCTCCGTCGGCCAGATGCTCGGCGGCGTGCGGGAAGAAGTGCTCGGCGAACGTCGCGTCCCGCACCACGTGGTCGTCGACCTCGCGCTCGTCCAGTGGATAGGTGTCGAACAGGATGCCGTCGAAACGCCCGAGATCCGGCAGCACATCCTGCCAGCGGCCGGTCACGATCCGCACGCCGGCCCGGCCCCCGTCACCGCCCCCGTCACCGCCACCGCCCCCGTCACCGACACCGGCGGCGGCCCACGCCCGCGCGGTCGCGGCGACGTCCGGGTTCGCCTCGATGATCGTGTGCGCCGACGGCCGCAGGCTCTGGACGAACCCGGCCGAGATCCCCAGGCCGAAGCCGACCTCGCAGACCGTCCCCCCGGTGCGGGTCACCGCCTCGGCCAGCGCCCGCATCAGGGGACGCTCCCAGGTCTGCATCACTTCCTGGCCGGAGACCAGCAGGGTGTCGCCGGTGACCACCGGCGTGTCCGCGTCGAGGGCGACCTCGATCCTCGGCCGGGTGGCGCCCGGCACCAGTCGCGGCGCGACCTCGTCGAGAGCCCGGACGTCGGCCACGAACTCGTCCAGTGCCCGCCCGAGCAGCCACTCACGAGGCTCGTCCCCCACCGGCGCCAACAGCGATTCCGACGTCGGGGTGAGACTGACCTCGAACTTCGCCGTGCGGCGCAGCAGCACCATGACCTCCCAGATTCGACACGGGATCGACCGGAAAACCGCCGGAACAGATGGGAAAGTCCGACCGGGATGCACCGTATACGCGGCACACCACTTACACGGCACACCACCGGTCCACACGGAGTCCGCATCCGATCCGTAGATCGGATCCGCACCCGGTCGGCACCCGGTCCACGGGCAATGAACGTGGACGTCGTCTGCGCCGCAGACGGGTGTCGTAGGATCAATGCGACCTGATGTGCCCAGGCAGGAGTGCGGCCCCTTGAGCGGGTATACACAACCGCCGGTGTCCGGGAACACCGCGCGGCCGCTCCGCGCGGAGGACCCCGTCCGGCTCGGCAACTATCGCGTGGTCGGCAGGCTCGGCCAGGGTGGAATGGGCGCGGTCTTTCTCGGCCAGGCGCCGGACGGCACCGCCGTCGCCATCAAGGTGATCCGGCCCGAGCTCGCGTCCCGCCCGGAGTTCCGGGCCCGTTTCGCCCGGGAAGCCGAAAGCGCCCGCAGAGTTCGCCGTTTCACCACCGCGGCGGTCCTCGACGCGGATCCGGATGGCCCACAGCCGTATCTGGTGACGGAATTCGTCGAAGGCCCCACGCTGTCGCGGCATGTCACGGCACGCGGGCCGATGCGGCCGGCCGACCTCGAACAGCTGGCGGTCAGCGTCGCCACCGCGCTGTCGGCCATCCACGCCGCCGGAATCGTGCACCGCGACCTCACGCCCGCGAACGTCCTGCTCTCCCCGGTCGGGCCGAAAGTGATCGATTTCGGGCTCGCCCGCGAGTACGACACGGTCAGCGACCTGTCCCGCAACGTCAAGCAGGCGATCGGCACCCCCGGCTACATGTCACCGGAGCAGATCCTCGACCAGCCCATCACGGCGGCGGTCGACATCTTCGCCTGGGGCTCGATCATCGTCTTCGCCGCCACCGGGCAGCCCCCGTTCGGGCAGGGGCGGGTCGAGGCCGTGCTGTACCGGATCGTGAACGAGCAGCCGCGGCTGGAGGGCGTGACCGGTGAGCTGCGCGACCTCGTCGAGCTCGCGATGCGCAAGGACCCCGGCACCCGTCCCAGCGCCGAGGAGCTGCGCGCGGCCCTGATGGGCGGGGTGGCCATCCCGGATCGGGCGGCCCCGTCCTCTGCCGGCGTGGCCGGCGAAGGCGACCAGGGCGATCGCGCGCAACGCGGACGTCGCTGGTCGCGAGGCGGCCGCAAGGCCACAGAGGGCTCCGCGGCGGGCGCGGCAGCCGGCCCGGCGCGCCCCTCACCGGCCGACACCGTCATCTCGGCGTCGCCCCTCCCGCCCGCGCCACCGACGCCGACCTCGCCGCCCCCGCCGCGCGGCAGCCCTACTCGCCGGCACCGCACTCGCCGGCACCGCATTCACAGGCGCCCCGCTCACCAGCACCGCAGTCGCCCGCACCGCAGTCGCCCTACTCCCCGGCGCCACGCCCACCAGCGACCTACTCGCCCGCGCCCTACTCACCGGCACCCCGCTCGCCGGCGCCGCAGTCACCGGCACCACAGTCACCGGCACCGCACTCACCGGCACCGCACTCACCGGCACCGCACTCACCGGCACCGCACTCACAGGTACCGCACTCACAGGTACCGCAGTCACCGGCACCGCACCCGGCCTCCCCGGCCCCTGTCACGCCGACGGGCTCGGGCACCGCGGCGGTGCGGGGGTCGCACCACCAGGACACGGGCCCCGACACCGGCACGGGGCGGCGCAGGCCCGATCGGCGGGTCGTCATCGCCGGCTTCGCCGTCCTGCTCGCCGCCGGCATCGCGATCCCGGTGGCGACGCTCGGCGGCGGCGGTGACTCACCGTCGAGCGCGGACCGCGACGCCATCGCGACCAGGCTCGCCACCGACGCGGCCGCCAGGCGCGCCGAGGACCCGGAGCTCGCGGCCCGACTGAGCCTCGCCGCCTACCGGATCGCTCCGGTCAGCGCCGCCAAGGACGCCATGATCGCATCGTTCAGCGCGCTGACCACGGTGCAACCACCGGATGCCGCGAGCCCCGGCAAGGACGTCACGTTCAGCCCGTCGGACTCCGTGCTCGCCTCGGCCGGGTCGGACGGTGCGCTGCGGCTCTACCGCCTGACCGACGGCGGCGAGCCGTCGTTGCTCGGCGAGCACCCGACCAACGACCCGGCCACCGCCGTCGCGTTCGCTCCCGACGGCAAGCGGCTGGCCCTCAGCGGCACGCAGGACCCGGCCCGGGTGTGGGATGTGACCGACCCGGCCAAGCCGACGCAGCTGAGTACGGTGTCCGGCCTGGGCACGCCCGTCCAGGTGGCTCTCGGCGCGGACGGGACGCTGCTCGCCGCCGCCACCGCGGACGGCACGTTCGCGCTGTGGCGCCTTTCCAACCCCTCGGCGCCCGAGCCACCGCGCCTGCAGCGCACCGGCTCCGTCATCACCGACATGGCCCTGAACCCGGCCGGGACGCTGCTCGCGACCGCGGGAATCAGCGGGGATGTGCAGCTCTGGGACGTCACCGACCCGGCGCACCCGATGCAGAGCGGAGCGCTCCACGGGCCGGTCAGCGCCGTCAACACCGTCGCCTTCAACGGCGACGGGACGCGGCTGGCCTTGGGCCGGGACGACCGGACCGTCCAGGTGTGGGACGTGAGCGATCCCCAGCAGGGCCGTGTCGTCACCGAGCTGCGCGGGCCCGAAGGCCCCGTCACCGCCGTCGCGTTCGACGAGGCCGGTCAGATCGTCATCGGTGACCAGTCAGGTGTCGTGGGCTACTGGGGCGGGGCGGATCCGGCGGCGGTGGTACGGATCGCTGATGAGGAAAGCCCGATCACGTCCATTGCGATCGACCGCGCGGGTGACCTCCTCGCGTTCACCACCGAAGGCGGCCGGACCTCGATCTGGTCGCTCAACCCCGACAGGCTCACCGCCGTCGCCTGCGCGGAACCGTCGGCGCGGATCACCCCAGCCGAGTGGGAACAGTTCATCCCGGAGATCTCGTACACCGATCCCTGCAGCATCTGACCCACAACCAGGACCGGATGTCGGTTCGGGCCCGCATGCCGCTCGGGTCCACATGCCGCGACCCACGAACCCTGGCTGTCGGCCAGAGCCCGTGGGGTCGCGGTCCGTGCGTTCCGCCGGTAGGGCGGTAAAGCGGCAAAGGGTCGAGCGGTCACACGGTCGAGCGGTCAGGCGGTGACCGGCGGAACGCCCTTGATCAGCTCGTCGACCTGGGCGACGTTCTCGTCGATCGTGCTCTGGGCACGCGGCACATAGTGGGCGTCGAAGGCGATCTTCTCGCCGTTCTCCATGTAGTAGCGCATGAAGGCGGCGGCCCCGGGCTCACGCAGCGAATCCTTACGGGCGTAGACGAACACCGGCTTGCACAGTGGCAGGTAGAACCCGGTACCCGCGGTCACCGCGTTCGGTTCGACGCAGCCCTTGCCGTTGTCGATCTCCAGGCCGCGCAGCTGCGAACCGAACGTCTGGAAGGTCGGGAAGTCGAGGAAGCCGAGCGCGTACTGGTCGCGGGCCACGTCGGTCGCCACGCCGCTGAGGTCCGCCTCCTGGTACTGGCGGGACCGGTCACTGGCGTCGTTCACCGTCGCGTTGAACACCTGCGCCTGCACGCTGTCGCGCGGCGGCCCCACAAAGGTGATCGGCTGCGCCGGGAAGGAGGAGTTGATCTGGTCCCACCGGGTGATCTGCGATCCGGCGTTCCAGATCTTGCGGACCTGGTCGAGGGTCATGCAGCGAGCCCACGAGTTCTGCGGGTTCACCACGATCGGCAGGGTGTGGTGCGCGACCTCGAAGCCGACGATCTGGTCGGCGCAGCCGGGATTGCTCTTGGCGTCGAACTCGAAGGAGGCGTCGGCGACGTCGATCTCGCCCGCGCACAGCTTGGCGAAGCCGTCCTCGGTCGTCGACGAGTTGACATTCACCGTCACGTTCGGCTGGACCTGACGGAACCCCGCGTAGGCGGTCTCGCTGATCGGCGCGACCTCGGCCGAACCGGCGATCAGTACCGTGTTCGGTCCCCGCGTCAGCGGTGCGGGCGACGCGCTCTGCTGCGCCGGAGGGGTCGTGGTCGTCGCGGCGATCGGCACGACCGCGGTCGGTTCCTCGTCGTCGCCCCCGGTCAGGGCGACGCCGAACACGACGCCGGCGGTCACGAACACGATCGCGGCGACCGCGGCGGCGATCGTCGCCCCCGAGCGGCCCCCGAACGGCCCGCCGCCGGAACCCGAACGACCGCCACGACGGGTGTCCGGCCGGGCGGACTGCGGTGGCACCGGCGCGGCGCCGCCGGGATGGCTCTCGCCCGCCGCGTTGACGATCTCCATACCGCCGAGCATCGTCGCCGCGCCTTCGTCGAAGCCGGCGGAGGGGGCGCCCGTCGCGGTCGGATACGTCATCGGAGTGCCTGGGGCCGTGCCCGCCGGCGGCGGGGACGACACCGGGGCGCCGGTACGGCCTCCGATCACGGTGGCGTCGGGGTCAGCCTGCCGCGCCGACGACACCGGCCCGGCGGACGACGCGGAGCCCACCGGGGGAAGCGACCCGACCGGCGGGAACGAGGACACCGGGGGTACGGAACCGGCCGGCGGGAAGGAGCTCGCCGGGGGCACCGAGCCCTCGGCGGGGTAGGAGCCCGGCTGCGAGACCGACCCCCAGGGCGGCACGGATCCCGGCTGCGTGCCGGCAACCGGCGGCCGGATGATCGAGGTGATCTGCTCACCCGGCGAGCGCTCGGCGAGCCCCGCCGCGATCAGCGCCGCGCCGGTGGCGATGTCGTCGTCCGAGCCGACCTGCCAGCGGCCGACACCGGGGAAGGCCGCACGCATCTGGGCCGCGACGAGCGGCATCCGCGCGGTTCCGCCGAACAGCTGCACGGTCGACAGGTCGGCGGGTTCCGCCTGGCCGCTGCGCAGCGCCTGCCGGAACGCCCGCACCGTGTCGTCGACGACCGGCGCGACCAGGGTCTCCAGATCGGAGCGCCGCAGGGTGACCGAAGCCGCCTCCCGGCCCGGGAGGCTGACCGTTACCTCGATCTCCTCCTCCTCGGCGAGGTACTCCTTGGCCTGCGCGCACTCGTCCCGCAGCCGGCCCAGCGCGACCGCGATCGCCGGGTCGCCGAGGTCGAGCCGGTCGCGGCTGGTGCCCGCCTGGGCCAGCGCCCTGTCCACCAGCAGTTCGTCGAACTCGGCCCCGCCGGCGCGGCCGACGCCGACCGGCGATCCAAGCCGTTCGAACCCGAACGGGCTGAAGGACAGCACCGCCGAGTCGAAGTGGCCGGCCCCGAAGTCGTAGAAGCCCACCAGGTCAACGGTCCGGGCCGCCCGGCGGCTGATCAGCAGCGTGCCGATCGCGTCGGCGGACGCGCAGGTCGTGACGGGAGCGGAGACATCCGAAAGCTGGCTGACGGCCTCGGTGAACGCGGCGCGGCGATGCTCCGGCCAGAAGGTCGGATGCGCGACGACGATCTGCTCAGGCTCCTCGCCGCGGGCCGCGACCACCTGGCCGACCAGGTGACCGACCAGCCGGCCGAGGAGACCCTCGGGGCTGTAGGCCGCGCCCGCGACCAGAACGTGGCCGGGCTCGCCCACGCGGTGCAGGAAGCCGCGGGCCGCCCGCCCGGGATCCGCCGTGGCCCGTCGCGCTGCCGACCGGCCGACGAGCATGCCTCCCGCCTGGGGCATGTAGAGCACGGATGGCACCGCCCGCCCGCCGCCCAGGGTGAGCACGGCGGGCCATCCCCCATCGGAGACCGCGAGAACGGTGTTCGCCGATCCGACGTCGATGCCAAGTTGGTAGCCCATGGGTCCTCCGGCTGTTTTCCCTCGTTGTCCGCCGTGGCCGTCACGGACGGACGCAGCGTGATCCCCCCGGCTCCCTCAGCGCCCCCGACACCGTCCGTAATCAGGCGGGTCGTTCACACAACAACGAAAGATCCGGCGGCCACATCGTAGGCCGCCCGGCCAGGAGCTCCCTATCCGGTAGCGGACATCGATATCAGAAGACGGACACCGCACGAAGACCTGCCCTCCGTTGTAACGCCAATGCACCCGAAACACATCTGCCGGAAACGCATCCGTCGGAAGCCACGCCGGAATCCCCCGCCGGATTCCGGGTTCAGCCGATTCCACCCCGCCAGACCACCATCACCGGGCGTCGGGCAGGATCCGGGCGAGGCCCGGTATGCCCGCCGGGGTACAGGCAACCCACGGTTTCACCTCCCGTGCTGCCACCGTTCGAGATCCCGGACCGCCCGCGCGCGAAGCGGTCCTCGGGCCGCCCCACACCAGCCCCTTACGTACAGGTTCCGTCCGCAATAGGCTGCATCGCCCAGAGGTGCGAGTCGACGGATGCTGGGCGGGACGGTGGCCGGCGGCCTGGGCGACATGCGAACCCGGGGTCGATCAACACCGCCGCGAGGACGGAGCGTGAGCCCCATGACGTCGACCGACAACGAAGTCCGACCGACGATCCCCGACCTGCTCCGGCGTGCCGCCGGCGAGTTCGGCCCCGCCGACTACCTGGTCACCCTGACGGACCGGCTGACCTACGCCGAGGCCGACGAGCGGTCGGCGCGGGTGGCCCGGTGGCTGCTGCGCGAGGGCGTGGGCAAGGGCACCCGGGTTGGGCTGTTCTTCCCCACCGGCGTCGAGTGGGTCACCTGGTGGCTGGCAGTCTCCAGGATCGGCGCCCTCGCCGTGCCGCTGAGCACGCTGTACGCGCCAGCCGAGATCGCCAAGGTGGCATGGTTAGCCGACCTGCAGGTGCTGGTGGCGCCCACGCGGGTGCTCAAGATCGACGTCGCCGACCGGTTCGAGGCGGCGTTCTCCGACCTGCCGGGCCAGCTGGCCGGACCGCTGGAGCTGGCGGGCGCGCCGTACCTGCGGCGGATCGTGCTCACCGGCGAGACCGACCGCGGCTGGGCCACCCGGTGGCACGCGCGGGACGCGCCGATGGTGCGCGCCGAGATCCTCGCCGCGGCTGAAGCCGAGGTCACCCCGGCCGACCTGGCCATCATGGTGCACACGTCCGGGTCGACGGCCGACCCGAAGGGCGTCCTGCACACCCACGGCACGCTGGTGCGGCAGACCTCCACCTGGGCCGCCGTCATCCGCCACCTCACAGACGTCGAGGACGCGCCGCGCATCCTGTGCGCCATGCCGTTCTTCTGGATCGGCGGGATCCTCGCCGCGGCCGGAGCGCTGCACGCGCCCGTCGCGGTGCTGTCCCTGGAGCGGCTGGAGGCCGGATCGGCCCTCGACCTCGCCGAGCGGGAACGGGCGAACGGTGTCGTCGGGTGGCCGGCGTTCACCCAGCAGCTGCGGCTGCACCCGTCCTTCCCGGAACGGGACCTGCGTAGCGCGCCCTCACTGCTGCAGGGTCCGGTGGACCTGGCGATGGTGGGTGTCCCCGACGGTCACCCGATTCACCGCAGCCTGACCGAGTCCGGCGGCAGCTTCGCGTTCACCGAGATCGCGATCGTCGACGCGGACGGTGGGCGCGTCCCGGACGGCACGGTCGGCGAGCTGCTCATCCGCGGTATCGGCGTGATGGCCGGATACAACAAGCGCGAACGGTGGGAGGTCTTCGACGCGGACGGCTGGTACCACACCAGCGACCGGGTCTACCAGAGGACGGGCGACCCACGGCTGTTCTACGTCGGCCGGGACAGCGAGCTCATCAAGGCCGCCGGCTCGAACGTGTCGCCACGCGAGGTCGAGGCCGTCATCGAGGAGTTCCCCGAGGTGGCGCACTGCGTCGTCGTCGGAGTCGAGCACCCGTCCCGTGGCGAGGAGGTGTGCGCGGTCGTGGTGGCGGCGGGAGGGGATCTGGACACCGCGGAGCTGGCCGCGCGGGCCCGGACGCGTCTGTCCGCCTACAAGGTGCCCACCCGGTGGATAGTCGCGGCCGGCGACGAGGTGCCGGCGCTGCCCAGCGGCAAGCCCGACCGCAGGGGCCTGCGGGGGCTGGTCGATGAGGGCCGCCTGAAGTAGCCGGGCCGCCGGCGTCAGGCGTCGAACGCCTCGAGAATGGTGTCGGCGGCGAGGCTCGGCGTCAGGGCGCCGTCGCGCACCCGCCGTTCGATGTCGGCGGTGACCGCCTGGACCGCGGCGCTGTCGCGCAGCCGGCCCAGCAGGCGGTCCTGGACCATCGCCCACGTCCAGTCGACCTGCTGGCGGCGGCGGCGCTCGGCCAGCTCGCCGGAGGCGTCGAGGACGTTCTGGTGCTGCACGACCTGACCCCACACCGTGTCCAGCCCGGTCTTCTCTGCGGCGCTGCAGGTGAGGACCGGGGTCTGCCACTCGCGGGCGGACCCCTGCAACAGCCGGATCGCACCGGCGAGCTCCCGGGCGGCCCGGCGGGCGTCCAGCTCGTGCGGCCCGTCGGCCTTGTTGACGGCGATCACGTCCGCCAGCTCCAGGACGCCCTTCTTGATGCCCTGCAGCTGGTCGCCGGTGCGGGCCAGGGTCAGGAACAGGAAGGTGTCCACCATGTCGGCGACCGTGGTCTCGGACTGGCCCACGCCGACGGTCTCGACGAGCACGACGTCGTAGCCGGCCGCCTCCATGATGATCATGGCTTCGCGGGTGGCCTTGGCGACGCCGCCGAGCGTGCCGGCCGTCGGCGAGGGGCGGATGAAGGCCGCCGGGTCGGCGGACAGTGCCGCCATCCGGGTCTTGTCACCGAGGATGCTGCCCCCGGTCCGGGTCGAGGACGGGTCGACCGCGAGGACCGCCACCTGGTGGCCCTTCGCGGTGAGCATCGTCCCGAGCGCGTCGATGAACGTCGACTTGCCCACCCCGGGCACGCCGGTGATGCCGACCCGACGAGCCTTGCCGGCGTGCGGCAGCAGCGCCACCAGCAGCTGCTGCGCGGCCGCACGATGGTCGGCCCGGGTGGACTCGACGAGTGTGACGGCCCGCGCGATCCACATCCTGGACGCCGCGAGGACGCCGTCGGCGTACTCGGCGACGTCGACGGCCCGGCGCGCCACCGTGGTCAGGATGCCTCGGCGGACCCGGGCTGCCCGGCCTGCGCGTGGCCGAGCTGCTCGGACAGGGTCGCCAGCAGCTCGAGCGCGGCGTCCGCGATGACCGTTCCGGGCGGGAAGATCGCCGCGGCGCCGGCGGCCCGCAGCGCGTCGAAGTCCTGCGGCGGGATGACCCCGCCGACGACGACGAGGATGTCGTCCCGCCCCAGCTCGGCCAGCTCCTCCTTCAGCGCCGGGACCAGCGTGAGGTGCCCGGCCGCCAGCGAGTTCACCCCGATGATCTGGACGTCCGCCTCGATGGCCTGGCGGGCCACCTCGGCGGGGGTCTGGAACAGCGGGCCGACGTCCACGTCGAAGCCGATGTCGGCGAAGCCGGTGGCGATCACCTTCTGGCCGCGGTCGTGGCCGTCCTGGCCCATCTTCGCGACGAGGATGCGGGGGCGGCGGCCCTCCTCGCGCTCGAAGGCGGCGGCGGCGTCGCGGGCGGCGACGATGTTCCCGGCCGACCCGGCTTCGTCCCGATACACACCGGAGATGGTACGGATCTGCCCGGCGTGACGCCCGTAGACCTTCTCCAGGGCGTCGGAGATCTCACCGACGGTGGCCTTCGCGCGGGCGGCGTCGACGGCCAGGGCGAGCAGGTTGTGCCCCAGGTCGGCGGGCCGGGAGCCGTCGCGGGCCGCCTCGGCGGCGCCGGTCAGCGCGCGCAGCGCGGACTCGACGGCGGCGCTGTCACGCTCCTCGCGCAGCCGGCGCAGCTTCTCGATCTGACCGGCCCGCACGGCCGAGTTGTCGACCTTGAGAACCTCGATGGCCTCGTCCGCGTCGACCCGGTACTTGTTGACCCCGACGAGCGGCTGGCGGCCGGCGTCGATACGGGCCTGGGTGCGGGCCGCGGCCTCCTCGATGCGCATCTTGGGGATGCCGGCGTCGATCGCCTGCGCCATGCCGCCGCTGGACTCGACCTCGCTGATGTGGCCCCAGGCCTTGCGCGCCAGGTCGTAGGTCAGCTTCTCGACGAAGTAGCTGCCGCCCCACGGGTCGACGACCCGGGTGGTGCCGGACTCCTGCTGCAGCAGCAGCTGGGTGTTGCGGGCGATGCGGGCGGAGAAGTCGGTGGGCAGGGCCAGCGCCTCGTCGAGGGCGTTGGTGTGCAGCGACTGGGTGTGCCCCTGGGTCGCCGCCATCGCCTCGACGCAGGTGCGCACCACGTTGTTGAAGACGTCCTGCGCGGTCAGCGACCAGCCGGACGTCTGCGAGTGGGTGCGCAGCGACGTCGAGCGCGGGCTCTTCGGCTCGAACTGGTTCACCAGCCGCGCCCACAGCAGCCGGGCGGCGCGCATCTTGGCGACTTCCATGAAGAAGTTCATGCCGATCGCCCAGAAGAACGACAGCCGGGGCGCGAACGCGTCGATCGCCAGCCCGGCGTTGCGCCCGGCCCGGATGTACTCGACGCCGTCCGCGAGCGTGTAGGCGAGCTCCAGGTCGGCGGTCGCGCCCGCCTCCTGCATGTGGTAGCCGGAGATGGAGATCGAGTTGAACTTCGGCATCTTCTGCGAGGTGTACGCGAAGATGTCCGAGATGATCTGCATCGAGGGCTGCGGCGGGTAGATGTAGGTGTTGCGGACCATGAACTCTTTGAGGATGTCGTTCTGGATGGTGCCGGCGAGCTGCTCCGGCGCCACCCCCTGCTCCTCGGCCGCCACGATGTAGAGCGCCAGCACCGGCAGCACGGCGCCGTTCATGGTCATCGAGACGCTCATGCGGTCCAGCGGGATGCCCTCGAACAGCTGGCGCATGTCGTAGATCGAGTCGATGGCGACCCCGGCCATGCCGACGTCGCCGGTGACCCGCGGGTGGTCGCTGTCGTAGCCGCGGTGGGTCGGCAGGTCGAAGGCGACCGACAGGCCCTTCTGGCCGGCGGCCAGGTTGCGCCGGTAGAACGCGTTCGACTCCGCCGCGGTGGAGAAGCCGGCGTACTGGCGGATCGTCCACGGCTGGGTCACGTACATCGCCGGGTACGGGCCGCGCAGGTAGGGCGCGACACCCGGGTAGGTGCCCAGGAAGTCCAGGCCGGCGGTGTCGGCCGCGGTGTAGAGCGGCTTGACCGCGATGCCCTCGGGAGTGTCCCAGGTGAGGGCGTCGACGTCCTTGCCGGTGGTCTTCTCCAGCGCGGCCCGCCACTGGGCCTCGTCGGCGTCGGCACCCGCCGGCGCGCCGAGTGCGATCTCGGAGAAGTCGGGGATCGAAGACATCAGGCCACTCCCACCGCTGCCAGGGTCGTGCTCAGCACCTCGACGGCGTTGCAGCCGGCGAAGACGTACCCGGTCACCCCGGCCGCGGCGTCGGTCTCCGCGCGGGCACCGGCCTTGCCGGCCAGCCAGATCCGTTCCGCCCCGGCGGCGCGCAGCGCCTCGGCGACCGGTGCCGCCCACTCGGCGTAGACCTTGTCCGCCGAGCACAGGCAGGCGACCTTCGCGCCGGACGCGGTGAACGCGGCCGTGATCGCAGCCGGGTCCGTGCCCGGCCCGGCGTCGGGTGTGGCCAGGCCCCCGGCCTGGAACAGGTTCGCGGCGAACGTCGACCGGCCGGTGAAGGCCGACACGCTGCCGATCGTCGCCAGGAAGACCACCGGACGGGCACCGGTCGCCGCGGTGTGGGCGTCCGAACGGGCCCGCAGCGCCTCGTAGTCCTGGTCGTAGGTGATGACGGGCAGGCCACCGCCACCGGTGCCCGCGGCTGCTCCGGTGCCTGCGGGCTCCGCGCTCGGGGCGGGCTCGCGGGCGGGCAGCGTCTCGCCCAGGTTCGGGAACTCACTCACCCCGGTCAGCGGGTCACGCCGATGCGCGAGCGCGTCGGCCCGGGCCGTCCAGGTGGCGTCCAGCCGGGCCCGCAGCGAGCCGTCCGCCAGCGTCGCGGCGATCCCGCCGGCACGCTCGATCTCGGTGAAGATCGCCCACGCGGCGGCGGCCAGCTGGTCGGTCAGCGTCTCGACGTACCAGGACCCACCGGCCGGGTCGACCACCCGGATCAGACTCGACTCCTCCTGGAGCAGGGTCTGGGTGTTGCGCGCGATCCGCCGGGAGAAGTCGTCCGGCAGCCCCAGCCGGCTGTCGAAGGGCAGGACCGTCACCGCGTCCGCGCCACCGACACCGGCGGCGAAGCAGGCAACGGTCGTGCGCAGCATGTTCACCCACGGGTCGCGGCGACTCATCATCGCGGCCGAGGTCACCGCGTGCTGGCGCTGGGCCCGCACCTGGGCCGGCGCGCCGCAGACCTCCGCGACCCGCGCCCACAGCCGCCGCGCCGCCCGCAGCTTGGCGATCGTCAGGAACTGGTCGGCGCTCGCCGCATACCGGAACTCCAGCTGGCCCAAGGCGTCGTCCACGCTCAGCCCGGCCGCGGTCAGCTCCCGCAGGTAGGCGACCCCGGTGGCGATCGACGCGCCGAGCTCCTCGGCGTCGCTGCCGCCGGCATCGTGGTATGCACGGGCGTCGACGACCAGTGTGCGCAGCCGCGGGTACTCGGCGGCCACCCGGGGCGCGAGCGCGCGGACCGCGGTGAAGTCGGGCGCGGTCCCCGCCCGCGCGGCGAGCCCCAGCGGATCGGCACCCAGCACCCCGCTGACCTGGGACGCCGGTACACCGCGTGCGTCGGCCAGCGCCAGGAAGGCGGCCGCGGCATCGGCGGTGAGCGGGCCGGCGTCGAGCACCACCGGCGCGAGGTCCAGGTAGACGTCCTTCAGGATCGCGGCGAGACCGTCCAGCGGCAGCCCCGCCGGCCCGAGCCGAAGCCACAGCGAGCTCACGCCGTTCTCCAGGTCGGCGAGCACCGCCTGGGCAGTGAGCCCCGCGTCGGGATGGCTGTGCAGCGCGCGCACATCCCATCCGTCGGTGTTGGCGCCCTGCGGCCGCGTACCGCGCACGAACGGCGCGAGCCCCGGCAGGCCCGTCGGCGCGAGCGCCGCGCCGTCGGCCGCGTCGTACAGCGGACGGATGCTGATGCCCTCATACGTCGAGGTCGCGATCAGATCCTCGGCCTCGTCCGGGCTGGCGTCCTCGCCCGCGACCCCGGACTTGCGCAGCACGCCCAGGACGAGCTTGCGCCACTCATCCCGGGTCGCCCTCGGAAAGTCGGCGGCCAACTCCAGCTCCACCGGTGGAACGGTCATGACAGGCAATGCTAGGGGGCAACGACCTCGGAGGCTCGGAGCATGTTCGCCCCGTCACAGAGCCTTGCGCCGGATGCCCCTCCCACCAGCTGCGCGACGCCCTCATCAGCCGCCCCAAGACCAACATCAACGACCTGGAGGCCAAGGCCGAAGCAGGTCAGCGGACCAGGAGGACCACGGCCACGACCACACCCAGCACGACGACCGCGGTGCGCAGGACATTCGCGGGCAGAATCCGGGCGACCCGCGCGCCGAGCACACCACCGCAGGCCGACGTCACCACCAGAATGCCCGCGAAGGCCCAGGAGACCTGCGCCGTCACCAGAAAGACCACGACACCGATCGAGTTGACGCCGAAGGAGAGAAGCGTCTTGAGCGCGTTCGTCCGCTGCAGCTCGTCGACGAGAAGAATGCCGAGCACACCCAGCAGCAGAACGCCGAGCCCGGCGCCGAAATAGGAGCCGTACGCGCCGGCGACGAACACGCCGATACGCGTCGGCCAGGTGATGGCGCCCTCCACCGGCCCGGGTTCCCTCCCTGCCTCCGTCCCGGACTGTGTGGCGGCCGCGGTGGCCACCGCGGCCGCCACCGTGGCGGCCCGCCGCCGGGCGACCACGGCCGCGAGCCGGGACTGCACCGCGAGCAGCAGGCAGGCAGCGAGGACCAGGAACGGAACAGCCGACTTGAACCCGTCGGAGGGCGTCAGCAGGAGCACGATCGCGCCGATCAGGCCACCGAGCATCGCGGGGGGCGCCAGCGCCTTCAGCCGGTCGGTCTGGCCACGCAGCTCCCGCCGGTACCCGAGCGCTCCGCCCGCATAGCCGGTGACGAGACCGACCGAAGAGGTGATGTTG
>NZ_ADGX01000175.1 GCF_000177675.1 Parafrankia sp. EUN1f | reverse complement strand
CGGTTGGAGTGGACAGGAGCACGGAACCGAAGGCTTCGAGCGAGCTGGCGCTGATGGACGTCACACCGGCCGGAGCGGCCAGCGGCACCAGCGACCGCAGCAGACCCGCGACGCCGTCGACGCGGTGCGGATGGTCGCGGACGAGCAGGTGCCAGGCCTCGTCGAAGACGGCACGCCAGTGACGGAACTCCGCCGCGGTCAGCCGTCGGGCCGGCTCCAGCGCGCCTGGCTCCCGAAACGGGTCGAGGTCGTCGAGCACGATGGGCGACCCGCCGGACGCCCCCGTGGGCTGGAGCGGCCGAACCGGGCACCACTGGTCCGGGTGGGCGGTGGGGGCATGGGCGGTGGTGGGGGAGTCGTCGTGGTCGCGGTCCGTGTACTCCAGGGAATGCGACGTGAGCTGCACGTGATCGTCGGCCGTGTCGACGGCCAACCGCATCGCAACGCGGCCGGCGGGATCCGGAGGGTGGGCCCAGATCCGGATCCGGGCTCGGTCACCCTGCCCGCCGAGTCGTATCTGGCCGTACGTCGGAAGAGTCACGACGCCGGCCCGCACGGGTGCGCGGATGTCCACGGGGATCCGCGCACGTAGCGCGATCGCGGCGACGAGGCCCCCTAGGTAGCCGAGATCCTCCTCGATCGTGTGCTGGCCGACCGCCCGCGGGGACTGGCCCGGCCGCGAGGGCTCGCCCGGCCGTGGGCGCAGCCGCCGAAGGCAGTGATGCAGCCAGGTACCCACCGGCGGGTGGAGGACGACCGCCTCCACCTCCCCGGGATGTTCACGCCACAGGGCGGCGAGGATGTCGAAGAGGCGTTCGACATCCTCGCGAGCGGCGACGGCGAGCTCGCTGTCGTGGACCTGGGCGACCAGTGACCACAGCATGAGCAGGCGCTTGCTCGCCTGCGCTGACCGCAGGACCGACGACGCCTGTGCTCCGCCGAGGCCACCGGCGAGCTCGTCGAATTCCGACCAGGCCAGGTGGTGCCAGCGCGGTTCCGTCGCGGCCGCCCGAATGTAGTTGTTGAAATGCACTGCCACCTCAGCCTCTGGGCCAAGGGCTGGTCGCCCGGCCGGTCGCCGGCCCTGTGGTATCAGCCGAAAAACCTTGGTGAACTCCGCCCGGGTCAGGGCGGATCCTGAATCCTGAATCGGCGCCCGGCATTCCGTGGGTACGGCTGCCCGGACGCCGGTTGTGGCCGGACCTCATTGATTCTTTTCCGTCTCACGGTGGACGGTCAGAGATGCCGCAGGCCGGAGGCGACGACGGAAAGGATCACCCGCGCCGGTCACCCGTCGACTTCCGACTTGCCGGGGTATTGGGAGTAGCCGGCGATCGCCTGGTCTGCCTCGACGGCGCGCAGCACGTGCTGGAGGCACCGGATGAGTGCCCCGGCCGGCAACCTGTTCAGATCGTTCAGGTCGACCCCGGTCAGATCCAACACCGGAGACTCGATGCGTTCCGCGGAGCCGAGCTGCCCTGAAGAGCCGAGCTGCCCCGAAGAGCTGATGCGGCTGGCAGTGGCCTCCATCAGTCGACCTCCTCGACCACCTGGTGCGAGAACACTATAACGACTGCCCGGTGACGTCACGGGATATCTGTGCCCGCCGTTCACGGCATCCTTGGTCCGCGGTGGTGATCCGAAATTCCCCGGGCCACCACCGATTTCGACGGTTTCCGGTGTCAGCGACTATCCAGGAATCGCGTGACGAGGTCTCGGAATCGTCGCTCCGCGTCGCTGACCCGCTGCTGGTCCAGTGTCACGCCGAGCAGGTATTCACCGGCGCCCACGTCGTGGACGTAGAGGGCGCCGGCTTCGACGTCCACGACGCTGGTCCGCAGCGGGGTGCCCAGCGCGGCTCTGGCTGCCCGCGCGAAGTTCGCCGTCAGTGTCGACAGGTCCCGGCAGATCGTCTCGTACAGGTCCCGGTGTCGTTTGACACCGACGGTGAGAAAGAACGAACCGAGTGCGGGAGCGTCGAACACGTCCACCACCACGTTGACACCGTTGTCCTTGCACCGGGCCGCGTAGTGCAGGTCGTCCGGTCGCACGGCGTGCCGGCCGAGTTCGGAGAACCTGATGTCCTCGGGATCCGCGTCCGGGGAAAGCCCCACCAGGGGGGGCGTGATGTGGCTGCCGCTGGGTGGGCCCTGGGTGTCGCTGTCGATCCCACCCGGGTTCTGGCCCGGCAGGCCGAGTAAGGACCTGCATCTGGTGGCGAGCTTCGACATCGTCACATCGGCGGCGGCGAGGCCTTCGGGGTGAAGTGCTGCGCCGATCAGGTACTGCCGGGTGTTGACCCGGTTGTAGATCAGGCCGCCGATGCCCGCGTCGAACACCACCCGGATGAGAACACCGGTGTCGAGCGGCTCCAGAACCCGGTTGAGCTCCTCCACCGCCCGGTTTATCTGGCGGCCGAAGCTTTCCAGGTCGCGGCGTCGCCGGCCGGTTCCCGCCGAACGGCGTGAGGTGGCCGGCAGATCGGCCTGTTCCAGAACGTCGAAGGAGAGCCCGAGCACTCCCTCCGTGTAGTAGCTCACGTGCTGGAGGATCTCCGGATCGAGCTCCCGCAGGCAGAGATTCTCGACCTCGCGGAACTTCGCGGCCTCGATATAGGGCGCCCGGTAGTGGTAGGGGGCCCGCGCTGACAGCATCTCGTTCGTCATTTAGCCCTGCCTCTACCGTCAGGTGCCCGTGATGTCGACGTCGGCGCCGCGCCGCCCCGACAGGACGTCGTCTCCCGCGGCGAGGCCCGCCGGCGGGCGGCCGTTCGGTTCCTCCGAGCCGTGGTGGAGGCGACTGATGCGGGTGTAGGGGTGGTCGGCGCCGAGCGAGGCGACGCATTCGTCCAGCGTCTGCTGGTCGAGCTTGGCCGCGTCCTGCGCCTGGCCCGCGGCCAGCAGGCAGTTGGCGTGGTTGATGGCCGCCGCCAGCACCGCCGGGTGGTATTCGTAGAGCTCCTCGCGCAGGCCGTCGTGGGCCCGCCGGCTCAGCTGGAGCGCCTCGTCGACGTGTCCGGCGCCGAGCAGGCAGATCGAGGTGTTCGTCCGGCTGATGTTCAGGACGGGGTGGTCGTCGTCGCCGTACAGGTCCGTGTAGGCCGCCAGTGCCTCCCGGGCGATCGTCACGGCGTCGAGGTGGCTGGCGACCGCGTGCAGGTCGAGGGCCCGGTTCAACAGGCAGGCCAGGCGGCCCGGATGCCGTCTCGGGTAGCGGTGGACGTAGTGGTCCAGGGTCTCCTTGGTCAGCACGCGGGCCGCGCTCGGGTCATCGCCGCGCCGCAGGGTGACGGCCAGGTGCTTGCTCGCGAGCAGGCTCCGGGTCGAGGTCGGGCCCTCGATCTCGCGCAGCCGCTCGCGCGCCTCGTGAATGAGCTGCCAGGCCTCGGTCGAGTCGCCGAGCTCGCGCACGCACATGCCGACCAGGATCTGGGACCACCAGGTGTCGGCGTTGTCCGTGCCGAGCGTGGCCAGCCGGCCGCGCAGGACGGCGCGGACGGTTCGCTGGGCCGCCGCGACGTCCCCGTCGAGGTACTGCGCCACGGCGAGGTTGTCCCCGGCGTCCAGCGCCGACCGGTCGTTCGGCCCGAACTCACGACAGTAGAGGTCGTAGGTGGTCTGGTCCTCGGCGCGAGCGTCGTTGTACCAGCCGAGCTCACACTTGTCCGCGCCGAACCCGCCCGCCGTCAGCAGCGTGCGCCGGTCGGCGAAACCGAGCAGATGGCGCTGCGTGGCGAGGGTCTGCTCGTCGAGGGCGAACGCCTCGTCGATGCGCCCGGACGAACGCAGCACGGTCGCCCGCCACGTGCACATCTGCAACGTGATCGGATCATCCGCTCCGAGCGGCTGCCAGTTCGCCAGGCACTCGTCCGTGAGCTCCAGGGCGTCGCCGAGCTCGCCGACGCGCCAACGCCGGTAGACCTCGTAGATCATCCAGCGGCGGACGTCCGGGTCGGGCGACGCGGCCGCACCGGATGGGCGGATGTGCTTGCGGAGCTCGACGAACATGTCCCGGCCGCTGGGGTCGTCCAGCGCGGTGAGGGACGCATGCGCGGTCAGCACCCGCCAGACCTCCGCACGGATGAGCGTGGCCTCCGGCTCCGGCAGCCGTTCACGGACGTACAGCTGGGACCGGCCGGGCACGATCAGCCGGTCCCGGGTCGGGTTGACGGTGGCGAGGTTGAGACGTTCGATCCGGTCGATGACGGAGTCGACATCCGGTGGCGCCGCGGTGGTGGGGGTGTCGGACCCGATGTCGTGGAGCCGCTGGACCATCGCAGCGGACCGCAGCAGCGCCAGCGAGACGCCCTCCTCGGCGAGGAAGGCGCACATCTCCAGCAGCTTCGCGGCGGCCCGGGCGACGGGATCGGCGCTCGTCTTCAGCTCGTTGTACTCCATCGCCCAGGCGCTGCCGCCGCTCCACCGGCCGCGCTCGAGCAGTCGCGCCTGGTAGGACCTGACCGCATCAGCCGCCGGCAGGGTGCTGCGGCTCAACGAGTTGGCCGCCTGGTTGATGTCGAACGGGAAGTTGTCGACCTGCTCGGCGAGCGGGGCGAGCATGGCGTCGGAAGCACCGGGAAGGCCACGGCGCAGCAGCCGAATGCTCTCCGCCGGGGCGAAGTTGCCGATCTTCACGGCGGAACCGTCGTCCCAGGCGGTGTGGTACGAGGTGATCAGGACGTGCCCGAAGGCGGTGCCGGTGGGCATCAGCTCGGACACCGCGTCCGGGTGAGCGGCGTTGTCGTAGATCAACAGCCAGCGCCGCAGCGGCGGCTCGCCCAGCGAGAGCGCATCGAGCGCGGCGTTGGCGAGCTCGGGCACGTTCTGCGCGACGGGCGTGGAACCGCCGGCGCCGCCGACACCGGCAGCGCCACCGCCGACACCGACACCCCCAACGCCGCCGACACCGCCGGCAGCGCCGAAGCCGGCAGCGCCACCGACGCCGCCACCGACGGCATCGAGGCGCAGGCGGCCGGCGAGATCGACGAGGCTCTGGCGAATCGACGCCGGGTCGTCGGCCGGGATCCACCACACGACGTCGTAGTCGGAGCTGAAACGGTAGGCGAACTCGGCCGCGACCAGGGTCTTGCCCACGCCGCGCGGGCCCGCCAGCACCTGGCGACCGGTGACCACCGAACCCGGCGTCAGCCGGTCGCGCAGTCGCGTCAGCTCCTGCTCCCGGCCGACGAACCAGCCGTAGCGCGGTGGTACCCGCCCCCAGGCGGCCGGCTTCAGCGTGGGGAACCGCGGCCCGCCCGCGTCGCCGTCGGGGGTGGCCACGTCGACGAAACCAAGATGGTTGAGCAGCCGCTCCCGGGCCGCGGCCTCATCGAGCCCGCTGATGGTGACGGGTTCCCCGCCGGTGTCCCGAGAAAGCCACTCGGTCTCCGGAGGAGTCACCTGCACCACGGTGATGCGCTGGTCAGGCGCACCGGAATCCTCGATCAGCCGCAGGAGATCCGCTCGAGCCGCGCTGCCCTCGGGTGCCTCGCGGTCCAGCGCGGTAGAGGCGATCACGAGCAGCGCGCTGGACCTGGGCAGCCGCCCGGGCGAGCTCAGCGTGCCGGTCGAGGTCACCCGGATGCCGAAGCGGCGCAGCTGGCCGGCGACCCAGTCGCCCCAGACCCGGTCGGCCGGGGCCGCGAGAACCACGGCCGAGCGCAGCATCGGCGTGTCCGCCAGCTCGAACTGCCGCACGATGCGCTGCCGTTGCGCATACGGGATGAGCGCCCTCTCCGGTAGCGGGCCGCCGTGAATCGTCGCCGCCAGCTCCTCATAGGCCGACAGCAGACTGGACCGAACGCCGGGGGTGTCACCGAACGAGGCGAGAAGCTCCTCATAGGCGTACAGCTGCTTGTAGGGAATCTCCACCTTGGCGAGCCGCTGGACCTGCCGGTCCGAATCGGCATCCAGGTCGAGGACGTCGTTGAAGCGGAAGGCGGCGAAAAGGCGCCGCCGCTCCAGCCGCCGCTGCTCGCCGTCCTCCACCCGCATCGGGACCGGGATCACCTGGACGGGACGGGGCGCGCTGGAGCGAATACGCTTGGCGACCCAGGTGGCACCGATGATCGACTGGTTGTTCATGACGAAGCCGATGACCGCCACATCCGGGAGCAGCATGGTGCAGATTCCGGAGGCGTCCGAGACGCCGGTGCGGCTGTCGATCAGAACGTAGTCGTAGCCGGCGGACAACATGTTCTCGCGCAACCGGCTGATGAAAACGGTCTCGTCCGGGCCGTCGAACAGCTGGTTCCAGGGAAAGGTCGAGACCCTGAGCTCGTACAGCGACTGGTACTCGGCGTCGCTGTCCCGCGACTCCTGGCGGCCCGGGCCGAGGAAATCCAGTCTGCCTCCGCGCGGAAAGTACTGCCACCGCAGCGTCTCCACATGGTTCGTGAAATCCGCGTGCCGCAGCGGGTCCGGCGCGTCGGGGTCGTTCAGCGGGTGCAGGTCGCGTTCGGTGACGAATTTGGTCAGAATATCGATGACCCCGTCACTGCTGGTCAGGTCCCGGTCGGTGAGAAACGGCCGAAAATAGCGGTGCAGACCGGGTGACTCCAGGTCCCAGTCGATGACCAGAACCTTCATTCCCGCACTCGCCAGGATGAAGGCGACGTTCGCCATCGCCATCGTGCGCCCGGTGCCACCCTTGTAGGAGTAGAAGGTGACTATTCGGGTGGCCGACGGTACCGTCGCCGGCACCGTCACGGGTGCTGGCGATTCCGCCGGCACCGCGGCCCGGCCTGAAGCTGCGTCCGTGGTCACGCTGTTTCCACCCCCGCGCCGAGCGTTCGATGGGAGGCCGGCCGGGTGGTGTCGGCGGCATCCGACATCCACATCCGATGGTATGGCCTGGCCCACACATTCCTTTCCGGGGCCAGCCGGTCGGTGGCCGGGCCGCCGGGCGCCGCGCTTGACACCAGCGCGGCCCGGCGGCGTTCCGCGAGCAGGCGGTTGCGAGCACGTACGACAAAGGGCCGTGCCGACGACGCGAGCCGCGCGGCATCATCCACGGCCGGCAACCAGGTGCGGGAGCGGAACAGCGCTGCATCCTCCTTCAACAGATGCCGCAGGCGGTTGGTCAGCACGGCTGCCTGTGCCGCCGTCTCCTCGTCACCCTCAGCGGTGATCAAAAATATTCCCACCGCCGCTCCGCTGCGGCGTCGCCATTCCGCCAGTCGGGCCAGCGCATCGTCCGCACCGCCGCCGGAGGCAATCCATGGATCAACAAGAACCGCGACGACGCGCTCATCGTCAAGGGCGGATGGCGGGTTCTCGAACGTGCGCATGCTCAACTTTTCGCAGACAATGTCGTAGATTCCGACGTCTTCCATGGTCGCGCGAACGATGTCGAAGGCGGACGCGCCGGTGCCGGGGAGGAAGGGCCGCCATTCGGCCGCGGTGCGTCCGTAGTAGCCGCGGTCACGCCGTTCCGGTGGCAGATCCTCCTGGGCTGGTACCGCCAGCACCACGGTCGCGCGTCCGCCGCCCGACCGGCTCCGCTCCCATGCCGGCGGGGAGGGGGCGCCCGGCGGTGCGCCTGCCGAGGTCGCGGTGGGAATCCTCGGTACGAACCGGACATCCTCCTCGCTCATCACCGGGACGGGGTCGCGAGCCGCGTCCAGGATCCGCCGCGCGATGCCGACGACGAGCCGCCGGTAGCACTCCGACTCCGGGGCGGTCCGCAGCAGACGAAGCGCTCCGGTGGTGGCGTACTCGGGGCCGAGGTCTGCGTCGATCAGCGCGTCGGCGGTGGTGGGAGCCGGACTGGCGGCGTCGCTGAACCAGCGGACGCCGATGTGTGCCGGTGATGCTCTGCCGGTGAACTGCAGGTGCCAGCGAAGGCGTTCCCGGAAGAGACGCCGCTCCCACATCCTCCGCTGATCCCGGAGATAGCCGTCCGTGCTGAGCGAGACCAGAGCGACACAGCTAAGGATTACGGGGTCGATTGCGTGGGAGCCGTCTGCTGGAATGCCGAAGCGGGTGCCCGTGACGCGGGTGAACCGGCCACGTATCGACTCAGCGTCACCGGCGCCGGTGCCGGCTGCCCGGTCGACTTCGTCCTGGATGTCGTCAAGGAACTGCTCGGCATAGCGGTCCTCGCCGGGTGTGCCGGCGTGATGCAGCACGAAGTTCCTGGTCACGTCGGTCTCCCAGGGATACGGCCGCCGGCCGTCTGTTCTGTTTTCCACCGCCGGGGCAGGCCGCACGCCACGCTGGCGAAATCCTTATGCTGTGACTCTCCGTCATTCAACGGCATTCCTGCCCCCGTCGCCAGACCATGGTCCAGCATTTCTACACCTCCCAGGGCCGTGCGCACGGCCGAGCGGCGTCATCGGAAGCACGGTTGCTGCCAGGTGTGGTGCTTCGCCCGAAAACTCTGCCGACCATTCGCCTGGATGGCTACCGATGGCGCGGGGTGGGCCGTTCATCCTCGGGTCGACCCGAACAGGGGCTCGACGAGTTCCGTCAGATCTCGTTCGAGCGGCGGCAGCGCGGCCGCCGCGATCTTCATCATTCGTTCGGTGAGCAGCCGCATAAGGCGGAGCACGACACTCTCGTCCTCCTGGATGAGGTCCATCACCGGCAGGTCGGACCGGGTGGCGCCGCTGACGTCCAGCATCTGTACCGCCTGCACCGGTTCGGGCGGTTCGCAGGTCAGCGGGAGCCACCGAACCGGAATAATCGCCGCCGGCGGCATGCCGCCCGGCGCGGTCGCCCGCCGGATCCGTTCCTGGAAGACCGCCCATTCACGGCCGCACCAGGAGCTGCTGAAATAGTCGTCCGAGCAGAGTGCGATCATCATCGGGCTGCGGCGGACGGCTTCCTGGAGCTCCGCCCGCCAGTGCGCGCCGCCCTCCATGCTGACCCGGTCGAGGAACCCTTTGGTGTTCACCTGCCGCCTGGCACGCCGGCCGATCTCCGTCTCGAGGCGGCGGTGGAACCGCTCCACCAGATCGCTGTCACGGCGGCGGGCATAGCTCAGGAAGAAATACGGGACGACTCCGTCTGCCAGGTGGGTGGCCGCCGTACTGCCCGGATCGACGAGGAAGGTGCTGTCGAGCGATCCGCTTCCGCTGTGCTGGCCCCAGCGGTGCCGGACGTTGTCGACGTGTCGACGGAACTGCCGGACCGACGGGTCGCCGGCGGCCCGTTCCTCCAATGCCCGCGCCATGGCGTCGAGCAGTTCCGGCTCGGCCTGCGCCAGGGCGTGACGGATGAGTGCCATCACCCGCACGGCAAGCGGCTCGTGACGAGGAAGCAGGATTCGACGCTCGATGCGCTCGGACAGCAGTGCCATCCAGGCGTCGAACGCATCCGGATCGTTGATGATCCAGACACCCATGAGCGCCGCGTGAATGCTGAAGACGTCCCGTTGGGGCACGGAGGGCTGGCCGGCCTCGTCCGCCGTGGGCTGGGTGCCTTCGGTCAGGTCGATGGGCGGCGCAGACGCCGGGTGCGGCTCCGTCGGCGGCCGTCTCCTGCCGCCGGCGGGAGGCTGCGGTGTCTGCGGAGATTCCACGGGGGGCGCGGAATGGCTCGGCTGGGCTGCTCGGGGATCTGCTCCTGGATCGTCGACCATCATGCTCATCAGCCGGATGTGGAGGTCGCGCGGCAGGTCGTTGTACCGCTGGGAGTCGGTCAGGAGCGCGATGCACCGCTGCAGCGATATCTCACGGCGGACGAGGTGGCCGGCCACCTCGGCGATGAGACCCGGGCGATCCCGCAGCAGGCGTGCGAGGTGGTCGGCCTCTCCCCGGTTCACCGGCGCCGTCTCCGTGAGCAGAAACACCGACTCGGCTCTGCTCAACGGCCCGATCGCAACGGTGTTCTGAGCCCAGGAGCCGGCATTCCTGGCAACAACCAGGACGTGCGAGCCGTCCTGGGGGAAATACTCCTTGATGGAGTCGGGGTCATCGGCGGCGATGAATACCAGCAGTCGCCTGGGCGTGTCGCCGGCCGGCCGGGCAGCGCCTTCTTCGGGTGGGCCTCCAGCGGGTTCCAGGGATTCCTGAGATTCCTGGGATTCCGGCGATTCCTCCGCGGGTAGCCGATCGAGCTGCTCGTCGATGCTCAGGTCGCCCTGGCAGGAAATCCACCAGATCACGTCGTACCGCATCCGGAACCTGTTCGAGTACTCGATCGCCACCTCGGACTCACCCAGGTCCGGCAGTGCGTCCTTCGCCACCACCGCGGCGTGTCCGTCCCGGTCGAGCAGGGCGGCGATCCGGTCCAGGTCGTCGTCCCGCCCGGTGAAGAAGTCGTTCTCCACCGGTGCGTTGGACCGTGGCGGCGAGTGCGGGCCCCGGGCCGGCAGGGGCGTGGCCTGCGGCGCGGGGTGGCCAGCCCGGCCCTGGCCCTGGACCTGGGCCAGCAGTTGCTCCAGCGCGGCTGCCGAGGCGCCCCGCAGGTCGATGGTGGACATCGAGCGCAGAGGTTCGGGCAGCGGCTCGGGATCGAGCACGACACGCAGGATCCTGCCGCGCAATGCTCCCTCGCCGGCGAGTAACTCCCACTGCTCCAGTTCGGTCACCGCGGCGCTCAGGTCCGCGCGGGCGACGCAGTACTCCCGGGACAGCAGGCAGATCAGCCGGTCCGCGCCGCACTGCTCGACCGCGTGCAAGGTCTCGGACAGCCGGTCGCCGCGCAGCGGATTCCAGCGGATCAGGTCAACCTGATGCCCGCGTGCGCGGAGAAGGTCCCTGATCCAGTCCGCCCATGGCTGGTTCGGCCCGACATAGCTGACCGCGACATGTGCGGGGCCGACACGGTGACCGGCCCCCGTGTCGAACGGGCCCTGGTCGGCCGGGTTGCCGGCGGGCGAGCTCGCGGTGGGAGAGCTCACGGCGGACGGATTCGGGGGTGGGAACCAGGGAGACGTCGTGCGCAGCGATGCGGATGCGGCGGGCCGGAGCCCTTCCGCCGGCGCTCCGAAGGCGGGCGGCAAAGCTTCCGCGGCCGCGGTGGACAGGACGGGCGGCGGCGTTCGGCGGGCCGCCGCGACCAGGTCGGCGATCAGTTCCACAACCTCGAAGTAGCCGCCCTTTCCCCATTGCTGGGTCCGGATCAGCGTGTGCAGGTCGTGCGCGGCATAGGAACGGCCCAGCCTGGCCGCCACCCGTTCGGCCGGGTTGCCAGGCAGGCCATGGACCGCCGACCAGTGCGCGGACTGACCGCGTCTCCACACGAGGGGCAGCAGATGAGGGGTGTCCGCACCGCGGGTGGCCTGCGCGGGGTTGGTGGGACGTAGCCGCAGCCGTTCCGTGAATACCGCCCACTCCCGGCCGCACCAGTCGTCTTCGAAGAAATCGTCTCGACACAGGGCGACCATGACAGGCAGGCGGGCCGCGGCGTCGATTCCGCGAACCGGCACGTCGGGCGCCCCGGGGCGTGGACGTGCATTCAGTACACCGGTCATCGAAGCGCCCTCACGGACGCGCAGTGCACGCTCGAGATCGGAGTGAAAGTGCCTGATCCAGGGGGTGTCGGCGTCGAAGGCTGAGCTCAGGAGAAAACAGTCCTTCATATCGCCCCCGTCAAGCCGGGTACCACATCCCACAACGCCGGCACCCGGGCAGGCGGCACCGTGCGTATTTCTGTCTGCATGCTAGCCCACCCGACACTCGGAAGTGCCCGGGTATATGCCGGTCTTTGATGACGGCTGGCTGACAGCCGGCTGCGCCGCGTAGGTATCCGGCTCGGCCGTCGACTGTGGGGAGGCCACTTTTTGCTTGCGCGCGAGGTTGCCATGCGCCCGGCGGGCGTTGTTCGTATTGCGTTCAGAGGGCGGTTGCCCCATCGCGGGAGGCTCCGTCAGGAGCGCGATTCTGCTCCCTTCTGCCTGTGTCCCTGCGAGAAGGAGTGGCTGCGTTGTTCGGATCTTCCCGAGGAAGAGTGCGACTGGCTGTCGCCGGTGCCCTTGCCCTGGCGGCGCTGGGACTGTCCGGCGTGCCGGCATCGGCCGACGGCCCGACGAGTGTGCGGATCAACGAGGTCGAGTCGAGCGGTGGTTCGCCCGGCGACTGGGTGGAGCTGGTGAACACCGGCGCCACGACGGTGGATCTGTCCGGATGGGTGGTGAAGGACAACGACAACTCGCACGTGTTCACGATCGCGTCGGGTACGTCGCTGGCCGCCGGTGGGCGGGTGGTCGTCGATGTCGAGGCGGCCTACGGGCTGGGCAGCTCCGACTCGGTGCGGCTGTACCAGCCCGGCGGCACCACGTTGATCGACTCCTACACCTGGACGTCGCACGCGTCGACGACCTACGGGCGCTGCCCGGACGGGACGGGTTCGTTCGCCACCACACTCGCCTCGACCCGGGGCACCACCAACTCCTGCTCCGGCTCGGCCTGGCCCGGTGACTCGGCGGTGGCGGTGGCCGACGGCACGAACGTCTTCGGATCGAACCTCAGCGGTGTGTCGTTCCAGAGCTCGAGCGTTCTGTGGGCGGTGAAGAACGGCACCGGCACGTTGTACCGCCTCGTTCCCAGCGGTTCGACCTGGATCCGTGACACGACCGGCGGCTGGTCCACCGGCAAGGTGCTGCACTACGCGAACGGCTCCGGCGACCCGGACGCCGAAGGTGTCGTCGTGACCCCGGATGGCGTCCTGGTGGCAACCGAACGGAACAACAGCGACGATAACGTCAGTCTGCTGAAGGTCCTGCGGTACGACGGTTCATCCACCGCGACGTCGCTGAACGCCACCGCGGAGTGGAACCTCACCGCGGACCTGCCGTCGTCGGACCCCAACAGCGGGCTGGAGTCCATCGCCTGGGTGCCGGACACCTACCTGACCGCGCATGGCTTCCGTGACGAGCACACCAACAGCACCTACAACCCGGCCAATTACGCCGGACACGGGACCGGCCTGTACTTCGTCGGCCTCGAGTCCAACGGGGCGATCTACGCCTACGCGCTCGACCAGGCCGGCGGCGGCTACACCAGGGTCGCCACCCTGGGCAGCGGCCTGTCAACGCTGATGGATCTGGAGTTCGACGCGGTGACCGGCCATCTGTGGGCCGTCTGTGACAACACCTGCGCGGGTAGGGCCACCACGTCGGACATCAACGCCCAGGGCCAGTTCGCCGTGACCGCCACCTACCAGCGGCCAACGGGGATGGGCAACTACAACAACGAGGGCTTCGCCATCTCGCCGCAGGCCTGCGCGGCCGGCCGCAGGCCGGTCATCTGGGCTGATGACAGCAA
The DNA here is from genome assembly GCF_000177675.1 of Parafrankia sp. EUN1f. Lineage (GTDB taxonomy): Bacteria > Actinomycetota > Actinomycetes > Frankiales > Frankiaceae > Parafrankia. Next base: position 3,964 of record NZ_ADGX01000175.1, on the reverse strand, counting down.
CGACGCCAGCCACGCGCTGCGAAGCGGAACCCTTACCTGCTGACCTTGGTGACTGCTGACCTGCTGGATCTGCTGTCCTGAGCTGGTTCCGCCTCTCGGGTCCTGGACTCGGGACCCGAGAGGCGGGAGGCGGGACGACGCCGAGGATCACCGGTGCCGGCGGGGGGCGACACCGTCACGTCGATGATTCTCGGACCGCCCGCCGCTACGGAGCGGGCTGGCTGCCCGCAGTGGGTTCCGGCGATCCGCCGGAGGTTGCCGTCGGACCGGCCGCCGACCTGGCCTGCCGCAGAGCGGCCATCTCACGCTCGACCATCGCCTCGTGCACCCGCTCGTCCTCGCGGGCCAGCCGAGGGCTCCACCGTCCGGCCAGCAGGAAGATGAACGGGACGAACACGATCTGGCCCGCGACGCACACCCACCACCAGTTCTGCCACTGGCCCGGGTTGTCCTTCTGCGCGTCGGCGACCTCCGTGCCGTGGGCACTGAGGTAGGCGAGGTCGTCCGGCGGGATCGCGGCCTCGGCGGATGTCAGGACGGCGCCGTACTTCTGCACGAGGGCGAGATCGGTTTTGACGTCGGGGTCGCCCAGCTTGGTGAGCAGCTCGACCGCCGTCGGCTGCGGGACGCCGAGCTCCTTGACGATGTCGGCGAGGGCCGCGCCGATCGCGGTGCCGTCGGGCGGGTCCTGCTGCAACGCCTTCAGCGTGTCCGGGTCGATCGCCTGCGCGGTGGCGAGCTCCCGGGACCGCTCCCGCACGGCTGTCGACACCGCCGCTGCCTCTGTGGCGGTGGCACCCTGCTCGGCCGCGACCTGGCCGAGCGCCTTGGACAGCGCCGCCGTGTCGTCGGGGTTCCTGGCCAGTGCGGCCGAGGTCGCCGGGTCGATCGCGGAGAGAACCGCGACCTCCTTGGGATGCGCCGTGACGATGTGCTCGACGCGGGTCCCCTTGTCGACGAGGACGGAGGTGGCGGGAAGCGCGAACGTGAAGACGATCAGGGCGACGCTGACGACGAGGCGCAGGATCCAGCCCCAGACGGCGAGGCCGGTGGCGGTCGCCGCGGGGCTGTGCTTCTCGACGGTCTCGGTGAAGGCCGCCATCCAGGCCACGTAGGCGATTCCGCTGCCGGCGGCGCTGAGCACGAAATAGAAGGCGATCGTGTAGTAGCCGGTGTCGGGGTCGGTCGTCGACAACGTGAACAGAATGTTTCCGACGACGCTGATCGCCATGCCGACGACCATGAAGGGCTTGCGGACCCGGAAGTGGTCCGACAACGCTCCGGCGACGACCAGGGCGATCGCGTTGGAGATCCAGTACCAGTTGGCCACCGCGTTCGCCCGCGCCTCGGAGTACCCGTGGACGGTGGCGAAGTAGACGACGGCGAAGCCGACCAGAATGTAGTAGAGCAGGAGGAAGGTGCTGATCGCGAAGGCGGGCCCGATCACGTTGGGCTTCAGCACACGTCGCCAGGACCCGGCGGACGCCTGTTCGGGGTCGATGCCCGCGGCCCTGGCCTCGATCAGCGCGCGGTCGCGCATGCTGACCATGAGCTGGTCACGCAGCGCCGGTGCCAGCTCCCGAAGCCCGACCAGGGCGACCACGAACATCACCAGGCCGACCACGCCGCAGACGTAGAACTGGAAGCGCCAGTCGGGGTGCTCGTCCAGGGTGTTGCTCGACACGCTGGTGACCGTGAGGCTGCCCAGCACCGGGCCGAGGGTCCAGAAGCCCATGGCGAGGCCCCGCCCGACCTGCGGTGAGAAGTCCCGGACCAGTGCCGGAGTGGCCACCAGCACGATTCCCTCGACGAAGCAAAGCACGGAGTACATGACGGTGAAGCCGGCCTTGCCGGGTGCGTTCGGCAGCCCCAGCAGGGCGATCAGGGCCACCGCGAGCACGCCGACCACGACGAGGTTGGCCCGGCCCCAGCGGTCGGTGAGACCGGCGAACAGCGACGCGAAGGCGCCGATCGCATTGCCGATGACGCTGACGAAGACGAAGGCCGTGAACGAGAAGTGGTAATGCTCGATGATCTGTGTCGCGACCGCGCCCTGGGTGTAAAGCGCGTAGTAGAGAAAGACGGCCACGAGGACGGTGATCGCGAGATAGAGACCGCGGGGTCCATCGGCGGGGTAGTGGGCGAGCTGGCGTAACCAGAGCCTGCGGATGCCATTTCGATCCGGGCTGCGGGTGTCGGCCAGCGGATCGATCGTCAGACTCAAATGACTGTCCTCCGCGGTCGTCGGTCGGGGCCGAGGCGAGACGCTCGCTCGGCGCGACAGGCGGCGCGCGACCGGCGGGCGATGTGGCGTGCGCCACAGCTAGGCACGGTAAGCGACGAGGAGGCAACTAAGCAAGCGATTAGTCAGCATCAGGTTGCTGGACTATGAAGGCGAACCTGTGACCTGCACCGATGCTCCGGGCGCCCGGGGCGCTTGCAGTGCCCGCAGCGCTCGGAGCGCCCGGAGCCTGGGTGGGGCGAGTCCGAAGAGTGGGTGGGCGTCGTTGCGGAGCCAGCCGCGAGATCGCGCCGATCAGGATCGACGATCGGGTGAGCGCGGTTTGAGGTCGCTGGGGGCAGGTGAACCCGGGCTGCCGGGCAAGGGCGGCAACTCGACGCCGCGGCTCGAAGATCTGAGGATTTTGGTCGTGCCGGCGACCGCGATCCTCAGGCTTTGCCGGGCAGTAGCGGCGGACCGGAACCGCAGCTCGAGGAATAGCCCGAAGACCTGAGGATCTTCGTCGTTCTGACGACCGGAATCCTCAGATCTTTCCCGGTGGCAGCGGCAGTCCGAAGCTCGGAACCGTGCTACGGGCTCCCCGGCGACCGAAATTCTCACTTCTTCGTGATTGCTGGTCGCTCTGTGCCGCTTCGCCGCTTTTGGTGCGCATTTTCACCGGTCCGCGGCCGCCGTCTAAGCGCCGCCTGCAGACCTGGCCTAAGGAAGAGATACGCCGACCATCCGCAGCGACAGCTCGGCGTATCGGCGGCCGATCTCCGCCGGGGTCCACGAGCCGTCGTCCCGGTACCAGCGGCCGATGTCGATGGCGAGGGAGACCAGCGCGGTCGCCGTCATCGCCGGATCGGGCGCGACGAACACCTTCGCGGCGACACCCCGCTCCACGATTCCGCCGATCTCCGCGGCGATCTCCCGCCGAATGGCGTGGATCTCCTCCCGGTGCTCCGAGCTCAGCGCGGCGAGCTCGTAGTTGACCACCCGGGCGGTGGTGTGATCGCGAGCATGCGACTCGGCGAACGTCTGGGCGACCCTGCGCAGCTGCTCGACCGGGTCATCCGAGTGGGCGAGCGCCGCGCGCAGCCTCGCGAGTGTCCGCTGGTGTCCGGTCAACGAGATGAGGTAAAGCAGCTCTTCCTTCGATTTGTGATGGACGTACAGGGCTGCCGAACTCATTCCCGCCGCCGCCGCGATGTCGCGGGTGGTGGTGCCGTGAAAACCTTTTGTCGCGAACGCGTCGAGGGCGGCCGCGAGTAGACGCGCGCGGGTCGCGTCGGCGCGCGAAGCCTCCGGGATCCGAGTCAAGGCTTGTCCGTTCTCGTCCGCGGCCATGGCGCGTGCCCGGCACACGGAGCATCAGGTAGGTATGCGGGCCGTTGCCGCATCGGTCGGGGCGGGCCGCCTGATCGGCCACGCTCACCGGGCACGCCCTCGGGCGGCCAGGGATGTGGCCCTCGACCGCCCCCGCTCCCGCGAGACGGTCTCCTGCTCCTGTCCTCAACACTATCCGGGCGCGGGCGGATGTGGATCCGTCCCGCTCGTCACGACACGGCCGCCGCGTTCCCGGCCGGTACCTTCACGCTGGTGGATGTGCTTCCGAACAGTCCCGCATCGTCCGAGACCGCTGCGCTGTCGGAGGTCGCTGTGCCGCCGGGGCCCGCTGTGCCGCCGGGGCCGGCTGTGCCGCCGGGGCCGGCTGTGCCGCCGGGGCCGACGCCGCCCGCC
>NZ_ADGX01000176.1 GCF_000177675.1 Parafrankia sp. EUN1f | reverse complement strand
TCGACGGGGGCGGCGTCCGGGGTGTCGACGTCGTAGGCGGGCAGCAGCCGGTCCCAGATGGCTGCTTCGTCGCCGGCGGGCGCGTCATGGAGCCACTCCGGGAGAAGCCGCATCCCGTACTCACCCTCGGGGAGCACGAGCCCGTCAAAGCCGTCGTCGCCGCCGCCGAGAGCGACACCGAAGGCGAGGTACGCCGTTGGGCTGGCCATCAAACCTCTTCCGTGGTGGTGGGGTGGAGCGGGCTGGAGGAGACGAGCTGCACGGGCACCTCGTCTTCGTGGGGGCACGCGGCGCAGCCGGACGGGATGCCGTGCGCGCCGTTCTCGTGCATGCGGCAGACGTTGATCCGCCGGTCGTGGTCGTGGGTGCAGCGGAAATGAGCGGCGTGGGTCGCGCCCATCGCGCACTGGACTGGTTCGGGGCCAGCGAGGAGACCGGTGGCGAGCACGTCGCAGCGGGTCGCGCCGTCTTCCCGGCCGGAGCACCAGTGGCACAGCCGCGGGGAGCCCTGCGGGTCCGGGACGGGCAGACAGGACACGTCCGACTGCCGGCCGGTCGGGCACGGGTCGTCGGCGGTGCAGCCGCACACCCGGCAGGAGGGCGAGGCGGGGGCCGGGGCGGTCATGCGGAACCGAAGTCGAAGGACATGAAGCCGTCGTCGTCCTCGTTGTGGAAGAACCCGAGGGCGTCGAGCCGCTTCTTGTCTTCGTCGCTCACCGTGGAGTAAGCGACGCAGACATACAGCGTGTCGTGCGCGCAGAAGGTCGGCGAGGACGGGTTGCCGTACCGGCGGAAGATCGTCAGTGCTTCGATCAGCGCGTCGAGGCCGGTCGGCTCGGCGGCGGTACCGGGCTCCGGGACGACGTCGTAGGTGCTGGCCCACACACCGGACTCGATCGGGTAGTTCTCGCCCTGTACGCCTTCGGCGATGTACGAACCCAACGGGACGTTGATCCACGAGTCGTGCAGGTAGTCGTACACCTGCGCCAGGCCCTCGGAGCCGTGGCCGACGAACCCGAGGCCGGCTCCCGAGGGGACCGGGCCGCAGAACTCGGCGATCTCCCGGGCGCGTCCCGGGGTGCCGTCCCAGAGGATCATCCGGATCGGGATGGGCTTCTTCACTGCGGTGATCACGGTCATGGGGTGGGCTGGTCCTTCGCGGGGGTGATGGTGAGGGTGGGCCGGTCCAGCCACAGGTCGTCATGCAGCTCCGGCTGCGAAGCGGAGATGTAGACCTGGGAGCCATCCATCCGGCCCGGGTCGACAGTGCCGGTCACGGTGACCGTGACCCGGGTGCCGAGAGCGGGCCGTCCGTGCTCGTCCCGCTCGACGGCGGGGGGCCGGGCGACAACTCTCAGGTCCAGCTCGGCGGTGAGCCGTTCGAGCTCGGCCGTCGTCTCGGCCCACCGCGCGGCGGCTTCCGGTCCGACCAGCGCCTCGGCTGTGATCGACCCGGGCGCCGGCGTGCCGGCGTCGCCGAGGGCGCGGCGAAGGAGGAACGCTGCGCGCCGCAGGCCGGCGGCCGAACCGCGGCGCCCTGCGGCCTTACGGAGCCCGGCCGGGGTGGTGTTCGTGTCGCCGAGTGCCAGCTGGTCGGCCTCGGTGTCGAGTCGGGCGGCAAGGTCCCGCGCGGCGGCCAGCAGCCCCTCGGCCGCCAGGGCGCGCTCCTCCATCACGAGGAGGCCGGCGGTCACCCGGTCCAGCTCGGCTCCGAGACGGATAGCGGGGGATGTCTCGTCCGGGCCCCATGCCTCCAGCCGGTTCGCGCGGGCCGTGGCGTCGCGCCGCTGGCAGACGAGATCGCGGATCCGGGCACGGAGCCGGCCGCGGGCATCCTCAGCGGCGTCGGCGCGGCGTTCTGCGGCTTCCCGTGCCTGGTGCGGGGTGAGCCGGCCGGCGCGCTGCAGCCGGAAGATGAACTCGTCCATCTCGCCCGCGCGGCTGACGGTCATCTCGATGCCACGGCCGTCCGCCCGGCCTTCGTCGACATCGGCCGGCATCGAGATCGGTGTCTCGGCGTAGTTCGGGGCGTCGCCGAGCATGCCGCGGGCGGCTGCCGCCCACAGGGCGACGACTTCCCGGGCCGGTTGGAGGGAGAGGTGGACGCCGTCCGGGCCGGTGGTCATCTCCCGGAAGAGACTGGTTCGCTCGATGTGGCCTTCGACCGCGTGCTGGAGCTGCTCGGCGAGGTCGGCGATGGTCTGTTCGGCGCGGCGTTCGTACTCCATCCGGTCGACCGACCAGTTCATGCCGTCGACGGACAGGTGGTAGCCGAGGTGGTCCGGGGGGCCGATGCACACCCCGTGGTGCCACGGGTTCGGGTCCGAGTTGGGGCGGTTGGTGCCGGTGGAGATGTGGGCGCAGCCGCCTGCGGCGCGAACCTCCCGGGCCAGGGCGATCGTGGTGTCGTCCGGGCGGCTGCTCGGGTAGTAGACCGCAGCGGCAGCCGTCAGGCGGGCGCCCAGGTCGTCAGGCAGGTCAGACATCGGGTGTTCCTTCGGCTCTGCTGGTGGCCTTGCGGGCGGCTTCGAGTGCGGCCGTCATCGCCCGTTCGACCCGGCCGCCGGGCCGGAAAGCGCGCTGGGGCATGCCGATCGCTGCCCGGTAGGCGGCGAGGGCGGCGGACAGCTCCCGGGTTTCCGGGGCGAGGTCGGGGGCCGGTTCGACGTCGAGGTCGTAAAGCCGGCGGAGAACGTCGCCGACCGCGCTCTCGTAGGCGATGGCGTACACCTCGGGCTCGCCGACAGACGGGGTGAAGCCACGGAGCCGGGCGAGACGCTCCCGCCGATCGGCCAGCTCGGCGCGGAGCTGGTCGCGCTCCTGCTCGGCTGTCTTGGCACGCTGACGTGCGTCGTCGCGTTCGATGCGGACTAGGCGGCCGGCGGAGATCGCGAGCCGCTTCGCCATCTCCAGCCGGCGCCGCCCATCGGGTTCGACGGCCATCTTCAGCTCGGCGGCCTCGGCCTCGGCCGCCGCGGCGGTGTGCTGCAGGGCGGAGACCTCTTGCACGGCGTTGTGCAGGACGTCGGCATCCACCCGGTCAGGTGGGCCAGCGGGGAACACGGCGGTGAGGAGGGCGCGGAGCTCGCGGACGAACCGGCCCTCGGAGTCGTCGATGGGTGTGATGAACAGGCAGGTGTGCTTGACGTCGCCGCTCATCCGGCCAACTCCCACGGGGCCAGCACGTCGAGCGTGAGCACCTCGGCGTCGGGCCCGAGCCGGCCGGCGGCTTCCCGCGCGGCCGGCTCCTGCAGGTGCGCGCCGCCGAACGGGCGGATCCCGTTCGTGTCGGGCGCACCGACGGCGAGGAACACCCGGGTGGGCGGGGGCTGGTCGTCGGTGAAGGCGGTCTCGGCGTCTTCCAGGGCCCGGCGGGCCTGGGCGATGTGGCGTCGGGCGGACTCCGGCCGGCCAGTCTGGGCGCAGGCACGCGCATGGCTGGCGTGGGCGGTGGCGGCGACTAGCAGGTCGACTGCAGCGGTACTGGCCACGGGCTCACACCTCCTGGTCTGTGCGGAACGGGAGGGAGTGCTCGGGGCGCAGGGAGCGCCAGAGCGCGGGCAGGGAGGAGTAGCCGTCGAGCTCGCGGAGGACCGCGCCGCGTACCAGCGGGGTGAGGCTCTGCAGGGAGGCGAAGAACTGCTTCCGGTCATCGCGGAGGCGGTCGCGGGCGCCGAACTCGATCTGCACGGTGTCGTGGAGGCTGGCGAGATCGGCTTCCAGGCCGTTGCGGACGCCGCGGGCCCAGTCGTCGAACTCGTCCGGGACCTGCGCGAGGAGCTCCGCGAACGGGCCGCCTTCGACAGCGCGGAGGCGGGTGATGTCGGCGGCCGGGCAGCCCAGGGTCTGGGCGAGTTCTTTGTCGGTGAGCGTCGCGGCGAAAAGCTCGACGCCGGTGTATCGCCAGACGTCGCGGGCGCTGGTTCCCGTAAGGGCCCTATGCAACCGGACATAATCGGCCATCTTGATCTTTACGCGAGTACCGGAGGCGAACCGAACGACGTAACCTTCTTCCTCCGTTCCGGAGACGGTCCGGCCTCGGTGCGTGCGGCTCTCGGTCGCCAACGCAGCGATTTCCCCGAGCGGGGGCAGGTCGACGTCGCGCCAGTGGGATGCGGACAGACCCCACGGCCAGCGGGTGGCGGTGTCCTCGTAGTCGAGTTCGGCGCCGTCGGACTGGATGGCTGCGAGGAATGTGAGCCCTTCTCCGTCGAGCCCGTAGTCGACGACGATCCTGTTCTCGGCGTAGATCATCTCGGCGAGATAGGTGACCTCGGGATTCAGGTCAGCTGTGTTCGCGAGGTCGAGCTGCCGTTGAGCCCAGAGCGCCTGTTCGCTGGCGAACGATCCCTTAGAAGCGGCGTGCCACTTCCCATCGAAGTGAAAGATGATTGCGAGTGAGCCATCTATTTTGCCGAACAGCTCGAATGGCTCGTGTAGCGGGAGCGGCGGCGCGTACGGCCTCCCCGCTAGGTGCTCCCCGTAGTTGAAGAACTTCTCGAAGGGCCGGGCGATGACACGGCCGCTGGCGCGGTGGACGACCAGGCCGCGGCACCGTGTGGTGATCGCGTCCCACTCGGCCTTGTACTGGCAGGTCCGGGTGTAGGTGAGGATGTCGAGCGGCAGGTCGGGGTGGGGCTTGCGGGTGACCAGCCCGGCCGTGATGTGCCGGTCGAGCTGGTCGAGGTCGAACAGGTCGTAGATGTGGACCGGCGCGGGGGCGGTGGTGGTCATCAGAAATTGCCTTCTGCGACTTGGAAAACGGTCAGGCCGATCTGGCGCCAGCCCGCAACAACGGAAGCCCGGTCGTCGAAAACCCCGGTAACCCGGTAGTTGTGGCGGATCTCCCGATCGAAGATCTCCATCTTCACGATGAGGTCTTTGCGGGAGTCGCCAATGGCGCGCATGAACAGGCCCTCGTGCGGGCGGCGGACGTAGGAGGAGAGCCAGGCGTGGGTGTCCGCGCGGCAGCCGGCGGAGCGGCCGGACAGGTAGATGATGCGGTGGCCGGCGGACTGCATTGCCTTGACGGCGATGATGACCGGCCAGTTCGGCAGGTCCTCAGAGACGCGGTTTTCGTCGTACGGGTCGCGTCCGTTGTGGAGGCACAGGGTGCCGTCCAGGTCGACCAGAATGGCGTCCGGCTTGCCCTCGGGCAGGGTGTAGGGCAGGAACACCGGCGTGGGATGGATCTTGGGGAGTTCGAGGGGCAGCTTCTTCCCTGCCAGGAAACGGCGGTGCTGGTTGCGGATCGCCTGCTCGCCCACCCGGGCGCCCGTGACCGCGCCGGGCATGGGCTCCGGGCGGAGCGTGTCACGGCGGACGCACAGCTCCACGTCGACGTCGGTCAGGTCGAGTACGGAGAACAGGGCGCCGGCCCGGAGCGCGGTCTCCATCCAGTGACGTACGTACTGGGCGGCCAGGTTCATCTCGTCGACGATCACGTTCACGCCGGCGCGGAGCAGGGTGTTGACCTGGGCGTCGCGGACGGCGGTCACGTGCTTCTCGCCTGCGGTGTCGCCGTAGGTGAGGCCGAGCTGGTCGCGGAGCGGGTCGCGGCTCACCACCACGGCGCGGTGGCCGGCGGCGCGGAGCTGGTCACGGCGGCGGCGGGCCGCGGTGCTCTTCCCGGAGCCGGGCAGGCCGCGGGTGATGGTCAGGGTGGGACGGTCGGTCACAGCCTCCGCTCCCTGATCGGCCCGCCGGCCTGCGGTTCGACGTAGCCGGTGCCCGCGCAGTGCCCGCACGGCGTCTCGGCTACGGCCTCCGCAACATCGGCACACACCTCCGCGGTGAATTCCTCCAACGTCGCGAGAGCGGCAACGACGTTCTCCCCGCGGATCTCACGCCCGAGATGGACGGTGAAGTACAACGTTCGCCGGTCGGGCTTGTTCTCGAAGCGGGGTCGACGTGCCCGGGGCCCGGACACGTCCACCCGGATCGTTCGTCCCGGCTGGTAGGCCCGGCGGACCGTGAGGTTGAACTCGTGCGGGTTGCTGTGATCCCACCAGTCGATATCCGCAGTTGGAACCGCGCGCCGGACAGCGTCTACCAATCCCCGCTGATAGCCGGTCAGCTTGCCGGGGAACAGCCGGCCATATTCCGGCCAGTTACCCAGCACGTAGGGAAGATCCGGTGTCCAACTGCAGCCGGAAGGAAGAACCGGGAGGTCTCCATCCAGGAGGATGGCGTCGGAGATCTCCAGGGTGACAATGTCGCCGGGAACATCCTCACGGATCGTCCGGTACAGGAGCCCGAAGGTCTCCCAATCCTGATCCAGCCTTTTCCTGCCCTCCTCCACGGTGAGGGTGAGCGGGTACTTCGCCGACTCGGTTTCCGGGTCCTCAAGCTGGTAACCGGTCACGCGGGTGCTACCAGGAAGGTGTGCGTGGAGCGGGCCCGCTGTGCCGGTGGGGACGATCCACCAGTTCTCGACCGGCAGCGCCTGAAGGCGTGTTCCGTCGGCGGTGGTCCATCGGTCGATGGAGGTCCAACTTCCCTGGGGCTTCGCGGGGACGTCGGCACCGCGGTCGTTAAGGCCCTCCGTGGTGCTGGGCAGATGGTAGGCGGTGCGCCCATCGGGCAGCCGGATGGCGAAGCGGTCAGGCATCGGAGGTCACCGGCTTCCCGCCACGGAGAACCAGCGTCAGGCCGGCGGGGAGGTCCTCCGGGCCGATGAAGACGCCGTCCGAGCGGACCCATGGGTGGTAGTCCCGGGGGGCGTCGGGTGCGTAGAAGAACGTCCGCTCGTCGTCTTCGGCGGTGACGACGTCGCCGGGCTCGGCCATGGCCGGGTCGTACGGCGGCGGCGGGGTGACCAGCCGGCCGTCGCGGAGCAGGAGCCGGGTGTCCTCGGGGAAGGCACTGGCTCCGTACCAGTCCCAGTCCCTGCCGCTTTGCATCGTGCCGGCCCAGGGCTCGTTGTCGTCAGCGATCAGCGTCCACACACGCCCCGTTGAGGGCGAGAAGGCGACGTCGCCCTGCTGGTAGGGCGCCCCGTCTTTGAAAGGGATGCCGGGCAGGTCGTCCTGAACAGTCATGGTCGTTTCCGTTTCTGCTGGTGTCCGGGCCTGTACCGGCGCTGTCCCGACCCGATCGGGGGGGAAGGTCGGGACAGCGCTGGAACCGGTCCGGGGGTGGGGGCTGGTGTCGACCGGCTATGCCCCCGTGCGGGTGCTGCGGTGAGTCCCGCAGCAGACGGCCATCCGCCAGCCCCGGACCGGTCTCAGTAGGCGCAGGTGTGCTTGATGTAGACGGCCGGCACCTGCACGGCCTCGGCGCCCGGCCACAGATCCGCCGTCAGCCGCCGGACGGTCTCCTCGTCCCGGTTGCACTGCGGGGAGCCGCGGTAGAACAGCAGCAGGAGCTCGCCGGCTTCGTCGCGGACGGTGGACCACCAGTAGTCGGCGTAGATCTTGTAGATGCCCGTTTGGGGTGTCGTGAGGTCTGCCGCGGGGATCGTTCGTGCGTGGGACAGGCCGATGCTCATCGCGGTCTCCTCTCTCTCGCTGGTGCTGGTGGGCGGTCTGGTGGGCGGGGCGGTCTCGGGGAGTGACACGCCCCGCCCGGGTCTCAGCGGCCGGCTTGGGTCCGCCAGTACCGGGCTGTCAGCCGTGGGTTTGTGGACCGGATGAGATGCGGATTGCGCGCGCGGAACTGGGCGGCGGCCCGGCGGGCGTTGCGGAGCAGGTGGTCGACGGGGACGGTTAGGCCGGATCCGCTCCACGGGTCCTGGGCGCTGCACGGCCCGCCGTGGCCGGCCGACCCGACGAACGCGACCGGTTTTGCCAGGTCGGCCAGGCAGGGCTCGCAGGGCGCCAGGGCCGGGCTGTTCTGCCGGGCGAACGCGGCGAACCACTCCTTGCGCCGGACGTCCACGACGGACATGTGGACTGGGCTCCTCTCGGCTGGTGATGGTCTGGGCGGGTGGGGCGCCCCGTTCACGCGCCCCACCCGGGTCTCAGGGGAAGGTCAGAACGGGGATTCGCCCGTCACGGGGACATCGGCGGGAAGCTCCGGAGTGCAGTCCGGGCACGCCTGGCCGTCCTCCGGCCCATCCGCGATGGAGCCGTAGCCGCCGCAGGTCTTGCACGGGAGCTGGGCGCGGACCAGGTCCGGGTCGTGCATCTCGCCGCGCTTGGCTGCGATGCGGAGCAGCTCGCGGCCGAGTTCCTCCATGCCCCGGAAGTCGAAGAACTTCAGGACCGCGCCAACCTTGTCGCCGTCCGGGTCGGGCAGGACGATCTGGACGTAGCCGCCCGAGCGGTAGCGGGCCATCACGCCGGCTTCCAGGTCCGTGCCGTACGGGTAGCTGTCGGCGTCCCCAATGTCCACCAGGGGGAGACGGACGTAGGCGGGCGGGTACTGGGCGACAGCCCCGATGTCGATCACGTTCTTTCCGCTGCGCCGAGCGACGAGGGCGGCGCCGAGGGGCTCGCAGTCTTCGCGGGTCATGTCGTCCCTTCCGGGGCAGGTGGGGCGGGAAGCCCCGGGTTGAAGATCGGTTCGGTGGTCTCGCCTTTGCAGCGGACGCAGGTGACGCCGTGCTGGTCGACGCCGTCACCGACGCAGAGGGCGCAGGTCACCGGATCGGCTTCTGCTGCTGCCGTGCGTTCTCGCGGCGGGCGAGGGCCTCGCAGCCGGCGGCTGACCACTCGTCATCGGCCGCGCGGTACCTCTGCGCGTCGCGGAGATACCGGCCGATCCGGGCGGCGCGGATCTCCTCCGGGGTGCGGGGCAAGTGGGGGCCGTGGAGGTCCATCAGCCGACCGCCCGCAGGTGCGACCGGTACGGGTAGCCACCCCAGACGACTCCCGGGGAATCGAACGGGTCCTCGGTGTCTTTGGGGATGTGCCAGGCCTCGGCGGCGATGCGGCGGGCGGACAGCCATTCCCCCGTCCACGCACCGTCGGAGGTGATTGCCGATGCCTGCTTGGCGAGGAGCCGTACGCGGAGGAGGAATGCGCAGAGGTAGCGGTCCCATGGCAGGTCGCGGCCAGACGGGACTGATTCGATGTCCTCCCCGTCCACCGGGACTGCGGGGCTTTCCGGGGCGTACAAGGTGAGGATGGGTACGCGCAGGTGGGGGACGTTGAACGTCACACCGCTGGTGCCGGCCTGAGTAGTCAGGTCGACGCCGTTCCGCGCAGCCCCCACCGTGATCGTGATGGCGGAGGCTCGGATCTGCCCCCAGACCTCCGCCCATTCCGGGTGGTGGGGGGCGTAGGCGATGGTGTGGATGTACGGGCCGCCCGTCATGACCCGGCCTCTGCCGTCTTTCCCAGGGAGAGGCGGACGACCCGCTCCTCGTAGGCCGTGGCGTGGGCGATGCCCTGGCGGGAGAGCCGGTTCGCTTCCCGCCAGTTCCCGCTTCTGCTGGCCTTGCACCAATCCAGCCAGGTCGCGACCAGCCGTTCGGCGGCCTGGGCGCGGGCCTCGGGGATTGTTTGCCCGCGGTAGCGGCGTCGCGCGGCGCTCAGTTCCTCGCAGGTCGGGGTGTCCGGGCCGGCGCCGGCGGCGTCGGCGAGCCAGCGAGGCCAGGTCCCCGGCACGACATGGTCCTTGTCGATGCCGAGGGCTGCGGCGAGCGCGAGCTGGGACGCCGAGTCCGGTGTGACGCCACCGTGCTCCCAGCGCCAGACCTTCTGACGGTTCGCGGCCATGGGAGTACCGGCCGCTCCCGCTATGCGGGCGATGCGCTGGGCTGTCTGCTCGTAGGTCCAGCCCTTCCGCTCACGGATGACCGTGAGCGGGTGGGGGGCTGCCTGCTCGGCGGCGGTCACCCGGCACCACCCGTCTGACCGGGGACGGCGGCCTCCAGCTCGGCGATGCGGGCCGCGGCGGCACGCTCGTGCGCTACAAGGAGCCGCACGTCGACAGCGGCCATGAACAGCTCGCCGGCCGTGACATCCTGGTTGAGCTGGGCGGCGGTCTTGACTTGGTGCTCAGCGAGGCGTGCGCGGACAGCGGCGACGGTTTGCAGGTCTCGGTACCGGCCAGATGCGGAGGCGAGGGTGTGCGGTCCGGGGGTGACAGCGCCGACGTCGATCGTGAAGGTCACCGGCCTACCGCCCGTCGCCCGGATCCGCCGACACGGCGACTACCGAGGTCCGCGCGGGCACCGGCAGCGGAACCGGCGCGCCAGCCGGAGCCGGAGTAGCTGTGCCGAAGCGTCACCGTCTTCGGGTAGGCGGTGGTGTACGCCGCCTTGACCAGGGTGGAGCGGTCCGCGAGCACGAGCGCGACGCTCGTGCCGGCGGGGGCGATGTCCTCTGCCTGCTGCTGCGCCGACCTTTCGGTCGCCTTCAGCCGCGCGACGATCTCGGAGCGGAAGCCGTTCATCCAGCTCCGCCGGTACGCGCGGACGTTCTCCCGCGGGTTGACGGGCCGGGCGGTGGCCAGGCCGTGTGCCTGCTGGACGAGAAGCGACGTGAACAGCAGCTCGGCGCGTTCGACGTCCTCCGCCATCCCGAAGACGTGGACGCTGAAGCGGCCTTTGCTGCCGGGGATAAGGATCCCCTTGCAGCGCAGCGCCTCGGCCACTCCGTAGAGGAGTCGGGCTTTCTCTTTCGCGTATGGCGCTTCGCAGGCGACCATGCGGTCGATCGGCTTGGACTCGACTGGGGCGTGTGCGGCGAGGAGCGCCTGGTCGATGCCGTACTGGGCGATCAGCTCGGCGGCCTTCGCGTTGTACGACTCCCGGGCGGCGTCGGTGAGGTCTTCGGCCTCCGCCATCGCCAGCAGCTTGCGAACCTTCTCCAGCTTGTCGACGGCCATCAGGCGGCAATCAGCTCGGGCGCCGGGGTTGGGGCGATGGCGGCGGCGAACTCGTCGACGGTCACGGTCGTCGCGATCCTGATCTCCGTCCGGGCGAGGATCGACCGGACGGAGATGTGCACCTTGACGTCGTTGATCACGTGGAAGCGGACTTCAGTGTCCGGACGGATCGCGGCGAGCGCGGTCGTCACGCGGAGGTCGGCGTCCCCAGCCGGGCGGAAGCAGATCTCCGCCTCCGCGCCGATGTAGTCGGCATACTGGGCGGAACGTGGGGTGAAGGTCACGTCATCGACCGGGCCGATTTCCGCCACTACGGCTGCGGCGACCTTGGCCATGCGGTCGAGAAGCTCACCGCTGATGATCTCCATGTACGCTGCTCCTGTCTGTGGGGCCGTCGTCCGTGATCTCTGCCAGGGGATCGGGTGGCGGCCCTTCGTCATGTCCGGGCTGTGGCCCCACAGTAGTCCTGAAAAGTACTAATCGCAAATCGTGAGACACAAGATTTGCCCACCAGGCGGCGGGTCCGGTCAGGACCCGCCAGCCAGCAGGACCGCCTCCCGGCACCGCGGGCACGGCCTCAACGCCCCGGCTGGCAGCGGGTTCCCCCGCGGGCTCAACGCCCCCGGCGGAGCGGGCGCCATCCCTCTGTCGCAGGCAGGAGCCTCGGGAAACAGGGGATCGGGGGCGAGATGAGTACAGGTGCAGCCCTTCGTCCCGCAATGCCCTTCACGCTCGAAGTCCTCCCGGGTCCGCCGGGCAGGTGCTGCTGCGACCATCTCAAACCCCCAATCCCTTGACTTTACTAATCAAGAATAGTACTGAAGTGTGGGCACGGCTAGACGCTGGTCGGGTTCTCGCGGCGCCACGCTTCGGCGCAGATTTCAACCAGGGCCCGACGCTGCGGGGAGGTGTTCAACGCCCCGCCCCACTGCCGGGGAGGCACGTAGCCGTTCCACAGTGCCGGAGAGGTGAAGCTGAGCGGGCCCGCAGTGAGCTTCTCGGCCAGGTCCGGATGACGGGAAACCAGGGCGGCGGCGCGGGCTTTCGCCTCCAGTCCCTGAGTCCACATCGCTGCCTGCCGTTCCGTTTCGGACGGGATCGCGATGCCTGCTTCGCGGCGCTCCCGATAGTCGGCGAGGTCGGTCGGCGACGTCATCAGGACCCCGCCGCCTCGTAGCCGTTCTGCGCGGCCCACGCGCGAAGCGCGTCGGCGGCCTGCGTTTTCTGGATGTCGGTTGCCGGGCCGTAGTCAGCGCGGGCGGGGATCGTCCGGCCGAACCCGGATCGGCGGATCTGCACTTTCACGGCTTCGGCCCGCGGCCGGTCGGCATGTACGGCGGCCTGGGCCTCACGTTCGGCGGCTTCCACACCCGAACCTCCTTCGAGGGCCTTCGGTGTCCGCTTGGCCGCTTCGAGCGCGGCCAGCGGGGTCATAAGCGCGGCCTCAGTCTCCCGGACGGACACGGGCGTGTAGGCGTCAACGAAGCGTCGGTGGGCGTAGCCGTCCCGCCCGTCAATCGCCTCCCAGCCGATCCCGTTCTCGTGTGGCGACATCGTCTTGTACACAGCGGGATGGATCGAGGGCTCCGGACCGGTGCGCCGGTTCAGCCAGCGGTTCATCTCCCGGGCTTGCGCGTAGGCGGCTTCGGTGTCGGGTGGGAGGAGTCCGCGGGCCGCGATGACGCGGCGGCGGATGTCCCCAACCTCGATCCAGGGGCCGCCGATCACAAAATGGGCCCGGACGGCCTGCGCGGCGTCGATGAAGGGGACGTCGGCCAGCAGGTCATGCCAGGCATCGCCGGTGCCCGGGGTGTCGTCGGTGCTGGGGACGATAGTGAACTTCGGCGACAAAGCGCGGATCAAGTGGAGCAGCTTCGAGACTTCAGCGCGGGTCATCCTGTCCCCTCGTTCACAACCTGGCCGTCGATGACCTCGTGGTTGGCGCTGCCGAAGAAGCCGCCGCTGGCGAATGGGTCACGGATAGCGGATCCGGCCGCGATGGCGGCTTCTTGCGCGAATGCTTCATCGGAGCGGGCGCGGCGGTTCATGGGCAGGACGTTCCCGGCCTCGGATTCGGCTATGGCCTGCTGGACGAACGTGGGAAGCATTCCCGGCCCGCAGCGGGCCCGGTTGCGCCACAGGAGCCGCAGGCCGTCCAAGATCTGCTCCTTGGTGAAGCCGTCGTCGAGCAGCTCGTCCGTGATCGTCAGCAGCTTCGACCGGTCGCGGCGTGGCAGCGGATGCGAGAGTGCGCCGGCGTACTGGTCGATGAGCTCGTCGGCGACTCCCGTAAGCACGGCGGCTCGGGTGTCGCCGGAGCGTGCCTCCCGTTGCTTCGACGCCCGCATGTCGGTCGGGCCGCCCTCGCGCGCCTGCGCGCGGGTCGTGCCCTTGGTTGGTGGTTGGTAGGTCTCTTGGTCTAGTACTTGGTCTTCCTTATAGGGCATTGAGCCAACTTCCGGTTGAGACTGTTGGATCTTCCGGTTGAGACCGGTCGATCTTCCGGTTGAGACCTCGTGATCTTCCGGTTGAGCCCGGTCGTTCTTCTGGTTGAGGTCCGCATCCGCGGCCGGCGGATCGGCATCGACCGGCACTGAAACGGGGACCAGCGCCGCGTACGTGCTCGCCGCGACCGTCCCGTCTCCGCGCCGGTGGCCGCGGGCTGTGCGGGTGAGGTAGCCGTTTTCCTGAGCCCATGCCAGGTGGCCCGAGACCGCCCGGGTACTGATCCCGACGGCGGCGGCAATCGTCGACTCCAACACCCGCGCGTTGGACCCGTCAGAGTCCATGTAGGTGCCAAGGGTGAGCAGGACAGAGAGGCGGTACTTCACAACGTCCGGGTCGGAGCGGAGTCGGATTCCCCAGACCCGGGTGGAAACACGGCCGGACTCGCTCACCAGGCGCCACCGGCGGCGTGGGCGCTAACACAGACGGCCGGAATCTCGCAAAGTACCTTCGGGCGTGGCAGAATCATCGCCAGATACGCCCCTCTCTGTTCTGTTCCAACAGGGGGTGGTGCGTTGCGCGGCCAACCGGCTGGTAACCGGCCCGCGTGTCGTCCGGAAGGGGCGACCCCGGACGGGTGGCTGATAACCCCCGTCCGGGCCCTCCCGGCAGCGTTCACAGTACTCTCCACGAATCGCGTTTGGTACTTGCTGTCGGTCAGGACCAGCCCAAGGTGAGCTGCCCCTGGCTGCGCCACACCTCCGTCGGGTCCAGCTCGGCGCGGAACCGGTCACCGCGGAACAACTCGGCCACGACCACCAGCCGGCAGGCCAGGCAGCCGTCAGCCCCGTACCGGACCATCAGCGCCCCGGGACGGCCCCACGGCGCGACAGCACGGCCGGTGGCCTGGGCCTGGTCGGCAACGTCGGCGCCACACCCCTCACAGCTCTGATCGAAACCGTGATCGCCCAGGATGCGTAGCTGCGGCCCCCACGGCCCCCAGCGGATCGGCTGATCGGCGAGGCTCCCTGGGAGTTCCAGCCCTGCGACCCGCCCGGCCCACACCTGCTCAGGCGTGGGCGCGAGCGTGAGACGCCGGCTCATGCCTGCTCGTCGCCGAACAGGTCCGGCGCGGCCACCTTGCCCTGCTCCGACGCCTGCCACCGCTTCTCGTATTCGGCAGCCGCGTCCCGACATCCACCCGTACGACGCAGATGGAACGACGGCGACGGCGCCCCGGGCAGGAGCAGGTTCTCGCCGGGGAACGTCTGGGAGGCCTGTCGGTGGCTGATCGGCTCCTGGCAGTGCCAGCAGCACCCCGGCCGCACCGACATCAGCTCGTCGACACGCTGCATCTCGCGGGCAGCCTGCCGGGCGGCGTCAACCTCCCGGCATGGGTAGAGCTCGCCGCAGCGTGCGCACACCGGGTGGTGCTCGTCGACGGGATACCAGGCAGCCCAGCCTCGGTGCGGCCAGGGCAGATGCCTGCGCCGGCCGCCAGCGGCCGGGCAGACCTCCACCGTGCGAGGACGGTTCGGCCAGGTTTCCGCCTGGCCGTCCCAGTCGACGAGCGCCGCGAATATCTCCCGGTACCGGCTGCCGATCGGCTTGCGGCGAGCCCAGTCACGGCTACGCAGGTCCTTCTGCATCCCCGATGCGTGCTTCGGATCCCAGTTCGCCGTGTGCTTCTCATGGACGGCGACGACACGCCACAGGATGCGGTCGTTCGCGAGGAGGATTCCGGGCTCAGGCGGAATGATGTCGAGCCCGGAGAAGATCACCATCCCCGCGGGTACCCAGTGCTTCACTGTGTCGGCTCCTTCCGGGCTTCGAACTGGGAGCACGCCGGCCACCGGCGGCTGATGTCCGTAGCCCCTCCCCGTGTGGCGTTCAGGTCGCATTTCCAGTAGTCGCGGGCGGCCCGGTCGTGCCGGAACAGGTGGTCGCAGTCCCGGCACCGCTTGCCCTCGTTCACGGGCAGCAGGCGGGCGCCGGTGACCGGGTGCACCCCGCGGGCGAGGTCTGCGCGCCGCCGGGCGGCGAGCTTCTGCTCACGGGACGGCGCGGGAACCTCCGGCCCAGCGTCGGCCTCGTCGAACAGTCCGACCTGCCCGATCACGCCGCACCCGACAGCGCGGCGAGCAACTCGCGCGGGGCAGCCCACGACGTGCCCCATCGGGACGGCTGCGCCGGCGGGACAGGCCCGGGGACGTAGCGGAGACAGGCGCAGTCCCGGCTGTAGGTCTCGCCGCAGCGGGCCGGGCCGACCAGCCAGGCCGTGGGGTTGTTCTCGCGGTCGTGCCAGCCCCACGGATGCCCGCACACACAGTCCGCGTGGTGGGCCCGGTCATGTCGCGCGGCGAGCCAGGCCGCACGGTCGATGTCGGGGAGGCGCCGGCTGTCGGGGTGCAGCAGCAGCCACACAGCTGGCCCGGTCTCCTCGGGGCCGATCGCGCGGGCGCGGGCGGCGTAGTCGTCGGGCATGCAGCCGTCCCAACCGGCGTCGTGGCCGGAGACGTAGGTGGGTCCGTCGGTGCAGGGCCTGGCGCAGCGCCCGCATTTCACGCGGGTCCAGTCAGGCTGCCCGCTGGCGGTGAGCCCGCCGTCCGGGAATCGGCCGCGGGGAACGGGAAGGCCAGTGCAGCAGTCGAGGCGCCAGTTGGCGGCACGGTCGGCGCGGAGCTGGGTGTAGATCACGGCCCGGTCGAGGTCGGCAGCGATGTCGCCCGCCAGGTCGAGCTGCGCGGTCACCACGGCCGAGGTGTCGGCTGTCTGGCGCCGGCGGGCCCCAGGTCGGCGCGGCCGGGGCGCGGCAGCGGCGAGGTCACCGAACAGGTCGGTCTGCACGCTCACCGCCTGACCCCGACCGGTCGAACTCGATGGGTGAGGTGCCAGCCGGCGCAGTGCTCGCACTCGTACACCCGCAGCGGCCCGGCCGCGCGGGAGCGGCGCATCGCCGCGGCGATGGCGGTCTGATACGCCAGATAGATCACTTTCCCCGGGCGGCCAGGCGTCTTGGTCGCCACGCACCGCGGGTGCTTCCGCTGCCTCATGCGCCACCGGCCGGGGCCAGGACCAGACGGCGGCGCGGCGGGCGGGGCGGGCGGGAGTTCCACCAGACACAGAGCCACGCCGCAGCGACGACCGAGTCGAGCACCGCCCAGGCATGGTCGTGCCGCGTCCAGTCGACCAGCGCATCAGCTGCGAGGAGACACCCCGCCCACAGCCCGTACGTCCGGTTCAACACCGCACGGGGGATGCCGCGCAGCAGCGCCCGGCAGAACAGGGCGCACCACCCGATCTCCGCGAGGTTGAGCAGCTGATTCGCGATGCCGAGCCCGGTCACCGCCCTGGCCCCTGCGGGTCGGGGAGCAGGCCCTGAGCGCGCGCCATCGCCCGGTAGCGGACAACAGCCCTGGTGGACACACCCAATTCGTCGGCGATCTGACCCGCGGTCCGGTGGGCACGGGTGAGCTCGGCGGCTACCCGTATCCGCCGCACGACGGACACCGAGTCGGTGTCCACGCTGCAGGCGCTCACATCCTCTCCTCGGAGGCCGGGTGGATGCCGCCCTGGTCGTCGAGGAGAACCCGGGCACCCCGGTAGAGCACCGGGGCCGCGGCCGGGTCGTCGCCGCGGTGGACCTGCCAGCCGTTGTCGTACCGGTCGGACGCTCCGTCAGCCAGCGCGTGACATCCGGCGGAGGCGTCCGGGCCGCACACGGCGAGCAGGTTGGACAGCCGGTGTGTGCCCGGGTCGCTGGTACCTCCGGTGCCACGCCGGGCCCGGTGCTGGATCGACCGCCAGCCGGGCCGGAGCGGCTCGCCGCCAATCTCGCACCGGCCGTCGGCGCGCTCATACACGGCGGCCCGGGTCTCTGCGGGCAGCCGG
>NZ_ADGX01000177.1 GCF_000177675.1 Parafrankia sp. EUN1f | reverse complement strand
CGACCACCAACCCTGGTGATCACGGGCACCGAGCCGCGACCCGCCAGGCGTTCGACCCACACTGCCTCCAGCCCGTCCCGCACGACGAGCTGCACGTTCTCCGGGATCACTGCGAAGAGGTCCTCCATGAACGGCAGGGCGATCTCACGCAGCGCGAGCCCGCGCGGGGCGAGCGAACCGATCTCCCAGAGCCGCAGACCGACGTGGAAGGTTCCGTCCTGGTCGCGCTCCAGCAGTCCGCACTCGACGAGCTCTCCGACCAGCCGGTGGGTGGTCGTCAGCGGTATGCCGGTACGCCGGGACAGCTGGCTCAGCGTCAGCGCCGGCCGCTGCGGGGTGAAGGCGCTCAGCACCTGCACGGCGCGCCTGACTACGGGGCCGGTTTCGTTGCGCCCCTGCAGTCCCAGGTTCTCGCCTCCCCCGCGACGCCGCGTCCTGTCGGTCATGGTCGAAGCACTCACCGCGCCCATAGCAGGCGACTACGCGGCTTCGACGCGGACGGGAACACTGCTCCAGCCCTTCAACGTGTTGTTCAGCTTCGGCACGGGCGTACCGGTGAGCTCGATCCGGCGGGCCCTGCGCGCGAGCGCGGTCAGCACCAGCTCGACCTCGAGGCGGGCCAGCGGCTGGCCCACACACTGGTGTACCCCCATGCCGAACGCGACATGTCCCGAGGCCTTGCGGCGGATGTCGAGTCGGTTGGCGTCCTCGCCCCAGTGCCGAGGGTCACGGTTCGCCGAGCCGAGGAACAACAGGACCTTCGAGCCCTCGGGGATCACCGTTCCCGCGACGTCCACCTCGCGGGAGGTTGTGCGGAAGAAGGTCTGCACAGGGGACTCCCAGCGCAGCGCCTCGTCGAAGGCGAACCGGGCCAGCTTCGGGTCCGCGTGCAGCACGTCCCACTGGTCCGGATTGGACGCCAGCGAGTACAGCGTGTTCGCGATGCCGTAGACGGTGGTGTCGACGCCGGCGCTGAGCAGCGAACGCACGAGCAACGGAGCCTGCTCCGGGAGGAGATCCCCGCGGTCGGCTGCAGCCCAGATCTGCGCACCGAACCCGCCTGGGGCCAGCGCCTCGCGCTGGCAGCTCGCGGCGATCCATTCCTGCACCGCCGCCGCGCCCGCGAGCGCGGCGCGGCGCAGCTCGTTGTCCGGCCCGAACGCGTTGAAGGCGAGCGCCCCGTAGGGAAGCAGGTTCTCCCGCCCCGTCGCGGGGAGGCCGACGGCATCGGGGAAGACCTGCAGCGGGTAGACCTCGGCCAGGTCGGCGACGGCGTCGAACTCGCCGCGTTCCACCATGCGCTCGGCGATCTCCTCCGCGAGGACGGAGAAGCCCTCCCGCAACGCACGCACCGCGCGCGGGCTGACGATTCCGTTCATGACGTTCCGGGTGACCGTGTGGTTCGGCGGATCGGCTTCGAGCAGAAGACTCGGGGGCCGCCAGGGGGTCTCCCGGGCGAAGTCGGCCAACCCGGCGCCGCGGCCGGAGATGAAGGTCTCCCAGTCCCGAAGCGACGCGTGGACCTCGTCGAACCGTCCCATCGCATAAAGGTCGTAGTGCGCTAACCGCACCACCGGCCCCGCCTCACGCAACCGCTGGTGGAACTCGTACGGGTCAGTCAGGATCTCGGTGCTGAACGGGTCGTCAGGCAACGATGGGGTCGTCACCACGGGTGCCGCTTGCGATGTCACAGAAGGCTCCGGTGTGCAGAGTTCGGGTCAGAGATCGAGGACCAGCCGCGGGCCGGCTGCCCGGGAGACGCAGATGAGCATCGTGTTGTTCGCGGCCCGCTCCGCGTCGGTGAGCAAGCTGTCGCGATGGTCGGCCTCACCGGACAGGACCGCCGTCTCGCAGGTCCCGCAGGTGCCTTCCTGGCAGGACGACAGGACCTGGACACCGGCGGCCTCGAGCGCGTCGAGTATGGAGGTTCCCTCGGGAACGGTCAGCGTCACACCGCTCTGGGCCAGCTCGACCTCGAACGCGCCCTGCCGAACCGGCTCGCCCTGCTCCTTTGGTGCGAAGCGCTCGGTGCGCAGAGCCCCTTCCGGCCACCCGGCACAGCGCTGTTCAACCGCTCGCAGCAGGGACTCGGGCCCGCAGCAGTACACCAGTGTGTCCGGCCGCGGGTTCGCGAGCAGGCCGTCGAGGTCGATGGAGGCCGGCTGGTCCCGCGAGTACAACTCCACCCGGTCCGGGGAGATGGATTTCAGCTCCTCGTGGAATGCCATCGAGGCGAGGCTGCGCCCGCAGTAATGCAGCTCCCATTCGGCTCCGGCCGCCGCGACGGTGGTAATCATGGGAATGATCGGGGTGATACCGATCCCGCCAGCAATGAACAGGTAGCGCGGTGCCGAGTCGAGGAGGAAGTGGTTACGGGGGCCGCGGACGCTGATCAGGTCGTTCTCGTAAGCCGCCGTGTGCAGCTGCTCGGAGCCGCCGCGGCTGTCGGGTTCGCGCAGCACCGCGATCCGCCAGACCGATCGGTTGGACGGGTCACCGCACAGCGAGTACTGCCGCACGAGCCTGGGCCCGAGGACGAGGTCGATGTGGGCACCGGGCGTCCAGGCGGGCAGGTCGCCACCAAATGGATCACGAAGTTCGATCACGGCCACGCGATCCGCGGCGCTGACCCGCCTGCTCACCTTCAGCGTCAGGTCGGCTTCGGCTTGGGTGTGATCCACGGACGGCCCTCCGGAGGCTGGACGGATGGCGGCTTCGACGGCCGGTGCGCCACTTGGTTCAGTGAGGCCTCCATGTCAATCGACAGGGAGGTTCTCTGCCTTCACACCTTCTGATGTGGCCGCAGCAGTGGCGTCAGCGTGCCGTTCGTCATACCCACTGCGCTGGGGCTCTTCCGGATATCGGAAGAACTCGCTGCCATCCGGCTGCCGATCAGCGGCCGGGAGAGGCCAGACACGCCGGCGGTGTTGACGGCAGGCCGTTCCGGCACTGAAACTTGCTAATCGAACTTTAGTTCACCAAGCGAACCCTCTGCGGAGCGCCGTCGAGCCTCCGGAGGGGCCTCGGCTGCGCCGCGTGATCGACGGCCCACCCGCCTCGCGCCACGAATCTGACGACGAATCACACGACGAGAAGAGACACGCATGCCGCAGGAAGTCCGCGCCGTGGTGGCGCACGCGCAGGGTAAGCCCGTCGCAGTGGAGACGATTCTGGTTCCGGACCCAGGCCCGGGTGAGGCGGTGGTTCGGGTTCAGGCCTGCGGGGTCTGCCACACCGACCTGCACTACCGGGAAGGCGGGATCAACGACGAGTTCCCGTTCCTGCTCGGCCACGAGGCCGCCGGGATTGTCGAGTCGGTCGGTGTGGGCGTCACCGAGGTCGCGCCGGGTGACTTCGTGATCCTGAACTGGCGGGCGGTGTGCGGCCGCTGCCGGGCGTGCGCCAAGGGCAGGCCGCAGTACTGCTTCAACACCCACAACGCCACGCAGAAGATGACCCTGACTTCTGGTCGGGAACTCTCCCCCGCACTGGGCATCGGCGCCTTCGCGGAGAAGACACTGGTGGCCGCAGGCCAGTGCACCAAGGTCAGCCCGGCCGCGAAGCCCCAGGTCGCTGGCCTCCTCGGCTGCGGGGTCATGGCCGGGATCGGCGCCGCGGTCAACACCGGCGGCGTCGGCCGAGGCGACTCGGTCGCAGTCATCGGCTGTGGAGGCGTCGGCGACGCGGCGATCGCCGGAGCACGGCTCGCCGGCGCGGCGAGGATCATCGCGGTAGACCGCGACCCCCGCAAGCTCGACCTGGCCCTCGAGTTCGGCGCCACCCACCTCGTGAACGCCTCCGACACGGACCCGGTGGCTGCGATCCAGGGGTACACCGACGGTGTGGGCGCGGACGTCGTCATCGACGCCGTCGGGCGGCCCGAGACCTGGAAACAGGCCTTCTACGCACGCGACCTGGCCGGCACGGTCGTCCTGGTGGGCGTGCCCACGCCGGACATGAAGGCACCCGAGCTTCCGCTGCTCGACTACTTCGGCCGCGGCGGGGCACTCAAGTCGTCCTGGTACGGCGACTGCCTGCCGTCCCGTGACTTCCCGATGCTCATCGACCTGTACCTGCAGGGTCGTCTGCCGCTGGAGAAGTTCGTCTCCGAGGAGATCGGCATCGAGGACGTCGAGGCCGCCTTCGAAAAGATGCACCGCGGAGAGGTCCTGCGTTCCGTGGTGGTCCTGTGACCGCTGCGCGGGGCCCGGGCGAGCCGGTCGACCGGCTCGTCACCTCGGGCACGTTCTCACTGGACGGCGGCACATGGGAGGTCGACAACAACGTTTGGCTGATCGGTGACTCCCACGAGGTGCTGGTCATCGACCCCGCCCATGACCTGGAGGCGATCAGCACCGCCATCGGTAACCGCCGGGTCGTGGCCTTCGTCTGTACCCACGCCCACGACGACCACGTCAACCAGGCTCCGGCGCTGGCCGACCGGTTCGGGGCACCAATCCTGCTCAACCCGGACGAGATGCCGTTGTGGAGGATGGCCCACCCGGAGCGCCAACCAGACGGTTGGATCACCCACGGTCAGGTCCTGCATGCCGGTGGCCTCGACCTGAGGGCACTCGTCACCCCGGGGCACTCCCCCGGTTCGACCTCGTTCCATGCGCCCGAGCTGAATGTGCTGTTCAGCGGGGACACCCTGTTCCAGGGCGGCCCCGGCGCGACCGGGCGGTCGTTCTCGAGCTTCGAGACCATCATCGAGTCGATCCGCGACACGCTGCTGACCCTGCCCGGAGACACCCAGGTCTGGCCCGGCCACGGTGACTTCACCACGGTCAGCTCCGAGGCGCCGCACCTGGAGGAATGGATCGCCCGCGGCCACTGAAGCCCGGGCGCCGTATCCGCCCGCACTACACCTGTCCCGGGTTTCCGCCTGTCCCCCGGAAACCCGGGGACAGGCCAGCGGTACCCGGCCTTAGGCCGTCGTGGTGTTCTCCAGGACAACCGCGAGTCCCTGACCGACCCCGATACAGATCGCGGCGACGCCCCACCGTTCCCGGCGCTCGCGCAGCACCTTGGCCAGGGTGGCCAGCACCCGCCCACCGGAGGCCCCCAGCGGGTGGCCGATCGCGATCGCGCCGCCGCGGGCATTGACGATCCCCGGGTCGATCCCCCAGGCATCGACGCAGATCAACGACTGCACCGCGAACGCCTCGTTGAGCTCGACCGCGCCCACCTGGTCCCAGCCGATGCCGGCCCGCCGCAGTGCGATGGCCGCCGCCTCCACAGGCGCGTAGCCGAACGACTGGGGTTCCAGCGCATACGTGCCGCGGCCCGCGATCCGGGCGAGCGGTTCGAGTCCGATCGTGGCCGCGGCTTCCTCGGACCCGAGCAGAACCGCCGACGCGCCGTCGCTCAGCGGTGAGGCGTTGCCGGCCGTGATCGTCCCGTCGGGACGGAATGACGGACCCAGTCCTGCGAGCTTCTGCAGTGTCGAGTCCGCCCGGATGCCCTCGTCGCGGGTCAGGGGCACGCCCTCGACGGGAGCGACCAGGTCGTCGTAGAAGCCGGCGTCCCAGGCGGCGGCCGCGAGCCGGTGCGACCGCAGGGCGAACTCGTCCTGGCGCTCCCTGCCGACGCCGAACCGCTCGCCGAGCTGCTCGTTCGCCTCCCCCAAGGAGACCGTCCACTCCTTTGGCATCCGCGTGTTCACCAGGCGCCAGCCCAGCGTCGTGGAGACCGCGGTGACGTCGGCGGCAGGGAAGGCACGCTGTGGCTTGGGCAGGACCCATGGAGCACGGGTCATCGACTCGACGCCCCCGGCGAGAACGATGTCCGCGTCACCGGTGTCGATCAGGCGCGATCCCATCATCGCCGCGTCGAGCGACGAGCCGCAGAGCCGGTTGACAGTGGTGCCCGGCACACCGACCGGCAGCCCGGCGAGCAGGGCTGCCATTCGGCCGACGTTGCGGTTCTCCTCGCCGGCGCCATTCGCGTTGCCCCACACGACCTCGTCGATCACGCCCGGATCCAGCCTCGGGGCCTTCGCCAGTATCGCCCGGATCACCCCGGCGGCCAGATCGTCCGGACGCACCGCCGCGAACGCCCCGTTGAAGCGGGCGAAGGGCGTGCGGACGGCCGCGTACACGAAGGTCATCGCGTCGTGTCCTCGGCGATGATGCCCGCGGCGACACGGAAGGCCGTGTTGGCGTCGGGTACTCCGCAGTAGATCGCGCTCTGCAGGATGACCTCCTTGATCTCTTCGGTGGTGAGGCCGTTACGCAGTGCCGCGCGGACATGCATCGCGAGCTCCTCGTGATGGCCACGGGCGATGAGCGCGGTGAGCGTGATCATTGAACGGCTGCGGCGGTCGAGCCCGGGGCGGGTCCAGATCGTGCCCCACGCGTAGGTGGTGATGAGCTCCTGGAACTCGGCGGTGAAGTCGGTGATGGCTGCCGTCGCACGGTCGACATGGGTGTCGCCGAGCACCTCGCGGCGCACCACCATGCCGGCGTCGTAGATCTCCCGCACCGTGGCGGGCGCGGGCGCGGCGAGGAAGTCCCGCATCAGGTCGGCGACCCGCGCCGGAGCCTCCGCGGGCGCCTGGTGCGCCACGTCGCCGAGAACCTCCAGGCGCCCGCCGGGCACTTGGGAAGCGATCTGCCGCAGGCTCTCAGGCGGGGTGGCGGCGTCCGCGGCCCCGGCGATCGCCAGTAGCGGCGCACCGATGCCGGCCAGGCGTTCCCGGACGTCGAACCCGGCGAGGGCCTCGCATGCCTGCGCGTAGCCCTCGGAGTCGGTGTGCCGCAGGGCGTCCAGCAGCGTGCTGGCGGTCGCCGGCTCACGCTCGACGAATCCGGGGGCGAACCAGCGCTGCGCGGAGGCGGTGACCACCGCCTCCATCCCCCCGCCACGGACGGCGGCGGCCCGCTCCCGCCAGGACGCAGGCTCGCCGATCCTCGCTCCCGTGCAGACCAGCACCGCCCGGTCGACGGCGGTCGGGGCGTCCAGCAGCAGCTGCAGGCCGACGGCGCCGCCCAGCGAACTGCCGGCGTAGCGGAAGCTCAGCTCGTCATCCCCCCGGACGGCAGCGACCTCGGCCGCGCACTCCAGAGCCCCCGAGGCGAGGTCGGCGATGCTGAACGGCTCGCCGACGGGGCAGCCGCCGTGCCCCGGCAGGTCCCAGCCGACAACGTGGAACCGGTCCCCCAGCCGCTTCGCCACCGCGGACCACAGGGTCTTCGCGGACGTGCCCAGGGACGGCCCGACGACAAGGAGCGGCAGGCCGGGACGGCCCGCGAGCTCGACAGTCCGCAGGCGGGGAATGGTCACTGGCTGGCCTCCAGGTAGTCGCGTGCACGTGTCAGGACGTCCGCGACGAGGATGTCGGTGATACCCAGGTAGGTGTCCGCGGCCGAGGTGGCATCCAGGGTGGCGTGCGATTCCCGGAACGGTTCGGTCGTGGCGAAGGCTGCGATCGAGCGCCGCTCCGCGGTGAGGTCCGCCCAGGCCCCCTCGGCCGTGGCGCGCATCCGGGCGGTGTCGACCCACAGGCCCGCGAGCAGCTCGGAGGTCTGGCTCGCCGCGACGACGGTACGCCGGGCCAGATCCCGTAGCGTCGCCCACTCGGTGTGCCACGCTCCGTCCGGCCGTTCGTCGCCGGCGAGCGCGGCGGCTGTGTGCAGTGTCGCCACCAGCCCGGGCGCGGTCAGTGCCGCCCGGCGGATCAGCAGCGACAGCACCGGGTTCCGCTTCTGCGGCATGGTCGAGGAGCCTCCCCGCCCCGGTGCCTCCGGCTCGGCCAGCTCCGCGATCTCTGAGCGGGACAGGGTGGCCACGTCGGTGGCGACACGTCCCCACGCCCCGGTGCACGCCACGAGCGCGTCGGCGAGGGCGACGATCGCGGACCGCGTGGTGTGCCAGGGGTGTGCCGGCCGCAGGCCGAGTGTCTCCGCGGCATCGGCCACGATTCCGGTCACCACCGCGGTGGGGTCTCCGAGGCCGCGGAGCCGCGCCAGCTCAACGGCAGCCGACAGCGTCCCGGCCGCACCGCCGAACTGGACCGGCAGTCGCGCCCGGCTGACCGTGTCGGCGGCGTCCAGCACCCCGGTCAGCCAGCCCGCGGCCTTCGCCCCGAACGTCGTAGGGACGGCGTGCTGGGTCAGCGTGCGCGCCGCCATCAGCGTGTCCTGATGCCCATCCACCAAGGCGACGAGCGTGCCGACCTGCGCGCGCAGCTCGACCCGCACCCGAACCAGGACGTCACGCAGCATCAGCACCAGACCGGTGTCCATGACGTCCTGGCTGGTGAGGCCACGGTGCACCCAGCCGGCCCCGGGCCCCGTGGCCCGCGTACGCCACAACGCCACCAGCGCCGGAACCGGGTTGCCTGTGCCTTCGGCGGCGCGTGCCACCCGCGCTGTGTCGTCGGGGCCGACGAGCCCGATCAGATCGGCCGTGGCCGGCGCGACACCGGCCCGCGCGAGCGCGTCGAGCCAGGCCTGCTCCACTCGTGTCATCGCGACCAGCCAGGACGCGTCGGTGAACAGGTCGGCCGCACGTTCGTCACCCGGCCAGAAAAGATCACTCATACGGCGCCGGCCCGGCGGGGCGAGGCGGGAACCATCACCGCGCCGCGAAGTCCAGGAACACGGTCTCGTCCGCGCCCTGCAGGCGGATGTCGAATACGTAGCCGCGTTCGCCTCGCGTCGCGATCAGAGTCCGGCGCCGTTCAGCGGGCAACGTGGACAGCAGTGGATCGCCGTCCAAAGCTGCGGCGTCATCTGGCAGGTAGGCCCGCGTGAAGAGTCGGTCCAGCAGGCCACGGGCGAAGACCGTGACCGCGATGAATGACGCGCTGCCGGGCCTGGTCGGTCCCGGCAGCAGGGTGCTGAACACGTACCGGCCGTCCCGGCTCGTCGCCGTCCGGCCGAAGCCGGTGAAGGTCCACCCGTCGCGGCGCAGAGAGCCCTGCTGGCGAGGAGGCCTGCCGTCGGGGCCCGCCTGCCAGATCTCCACGAGCGCGTCCTGCAGCCCGTTACCGGCCCCGTCGAGCACCCGTCCTGACAGCTCGACGGCTCCGGTACTTCCCGGCGGTACGAGATCGTTGTCGCCGGCGTAGGCGAGGCCGTAGTGGAAGAACGGCCCGACGGTCTGCCCCGGTGTCGGGGTCGTCATGGGGTCTCCTCGGTGTTCAGGGGCGTCCGGCGGCCCCCGCCCAGGACGATGTCCCAGCGGTAGCCGGTGGCCCACTCGTGGCTGGTCAGGTCATGGTCGTAGGCCGCGACAAGCCGTTCCCGGGCCTTGGCGTCGGTGATGGACTGGAAGATCGGGTCCAACCGGAACAGCGGGTCCCCCGGGAAGTACATCTGGGTGACCAGCCGCTGACTGAACTCGGTGCCGAACAGCGAGAAGTGGATGTGGGCCGGGCGCCAGGCGTTGCGGTGATTGCGCCACGGGTAGGGGCCGGGCTTGATCGTCTGGAAGCGGTACTGGCCGTCGCCGTCGGTCAGGCAACGTCCCGCACCGGTGAAGTTCGGGTCGAGCGGCGCCGGGTGCTGATCGCGCAGGTGCACGTAACGACCCGCGGCGTTTGCTTGCCAGATCTCCACGAGCTGCCCGCGGACCGGCCGGCCAGCACTGTCGGTGATCCGGCCCGCCACGATGATGCGCTCGCCGATCGGCTCGCCTGCGTGGCCGATCGTGAGGTCGGCGTCCAGCGGGTCGACGTCGCGGGCGCCAAAGCAGGGAGCCCAGAGCTCGATCGTTTCGGGATCGACGGTACGCGGCGCTCGGTGAGGATGGCGCAGGCGGCTGCTACGGTACGGCGGGTAGTCCAGACGGGGCTGGTTCTCCTCGGCGCCCGCGTGCTGGCTGTCGGCCTCGATGGCCACGATCTCAGCACTGATCGCGGACTGCGGTTCCAGCCCAAGGGCCGGCGCGGGAGAGCTGCTCATGAGTCGGCAGCGTAGGACCGGTGACCGTCGAGGCGAACGCAGCCTTTCCGCTCAGTGGAAGAATTGGTCCATGGCAGGAAACACCGGCACCCCGGGCGCGACGGTCACCGGGCGGATCATCGCCATCCTCACCAGCTTCGACGAGCACCACCCGCGCCTACCGCTGTCGGAGATCGCGCGGCGGGCGGGTCTGGCACCTGCCACCGCGCACCGACTCGTCGCCGAACTCGTGCGCCATGGCGCGCTGGCCCGCGCCGGCGGCGACTACGTCATCGGCCGCCGGCTGTGGGACATCGGCCTGCTGGCCCCGATCCAGTCGACGCTGCGCGAGGCCGCCTCACCGTTCCTGCACGACATCTTCGCCGCCACACGTGCCACGGTGCACCTCGCGGTCCGCGACGGTCACCAGGTGCTGTACGTCGAGCGGATGTCCGGCGTCGCCTCGGTCCCGGTCATCAGCAGCGTCGGTTCGACACTGCCGATGCACACGACCGGCGTCGGCAAGGTGCTGCTCGCACACGCGCCCGAGGAGGTCCGCCGGCGGGTCCTCGGGTCACTGGCCCGGGTCACCCCGTACACGATCACACAGCCGGGACTGCTGCTCGACCAGCTGGAGCGGGTCCGCCGCGAGGGCTGGGCCACCACGGTCGAGGAGATGTCGCTCGGCGCCTGCTCGGTCGCCGTACCCGTCCGCCTTCAGGGCGAGGTGGCCGCGGCGATCGGTGTCGTCGTGCCCAGCCTCCGGCGTGACCGCGGCCGGCTCACCGCAGCACTGGAGGTAGCCGCGCAGGGGATCGCCCGGCAGCTGGGCACCAGTCGACCGCGCTGAGCCGGCGGGTGCAGGGCACGGCATGACCTGCCGGCCCGCGGGCGGTCAGGCGGCCAGTTACCCATGTTTCCGCTCAGTGGGAAGCCGCGGCACCGGGGGTGCCCCAACTGCCGTGGAATTGGGCCATGGCACAGACCATCCGCACCGACGTCGCCATCATCGGGGCAGGCCCCGCCGGCCTCCTGCTCGCGCACCTGCTCGCGGCCGACGGTGTGGAGTCCGTCGTCGTGGAGGCACGGTCCGCCGAGTACGTGGCCGCGCGCATCCGCGCCGGCATCCTGGAGCACTCGACGGTCGATCTGCTGCGCCAGGTCGGCCTGGCGACCCGCCTGCAGGCCGAGGGCGACGAGCATCGCGGTATCTACCTGCAATGGCCGCACGAGCGGCACCACATCGACTTCGTCGACCTCGTCGGCCGCAGCGTCTGGGTCTACGGACAGACCGAGGTACAGAAAGATCTCATGGCAGCGCACGCGGCCACCGGCCAGCAGATCCACTATGAGGCGTCCGACGTCGCCCTGCATGACATCGGGTCGACCTCGCCGTCGGTGACCTTCCGCGGCTCCGACGGCCGGGCCCACCGCGTCGAGGCGATCGCCGTCGCCGGCTGCGACGGCTCGCACGGCCCCAGCCGCACGGCCGCCCCGAGCGCCGGCAGGCAGACCTGGGAGCGTGCCTACCCCTACTCGTGGCTGGGGGTTCTCGCCGACGTCGCACCATCGACCGACGAGCTCATCTATGCCTGGCATTCCGATGGCTTCGCCATGCACTCGATGCGCTCGGCCACCGTCAGCCGGCTCTACCTGCAGGTGCCGGGTGGGACGTCGGTCGACCAGTGGAGCGACGACCGGATCTGGGACGCGCTGGCCACCCGGCTCGGGCATGGTCAGGGAGGTTGGAGGCTGACACCCGGTCCGATCACCAGCAGGAGCGTGCTACCGATGCGCTCCCGCGTGCAGGCACCGATGCGTCTCGGGCGGCTGTTCCTGGCCGGGGACGCCGCACATATCGTCCCCCCGACCGGAGCGAAGGGGCTCAATCTCGCCGTCTCCGATGTCGCGCTGCTGGCCCCCGCACTGGTCGCTCTGGTCCGCCATGGCA
Organism: Parafrankia sp. EUN1f; assembly: GCF_000177675.1. GTDB lineage: Bacteria > Actinomycetota > Actinomycetes > Frankiales > Frankiaceae > Parafrankia. The sequence goes on along the minus strand of NZ_ADGX01000177.1, from coordinate 5,191 downwards.
ACGGAACTCTCGCCGACGCGTACTCCGAGACAGCCCTGCGCCGGGTCTGGCGCGCCACCCATTTCTCCTGGTGGATGACCACCATGCTGCACATCGGCACCGACCCGTTCGACGCACAGCTGCAGCTCTCCCAGCTGCGGTGGGTCGCCGGCAGCGCGGCCGGCGCGACCGGACTCGCTGAGAACTACGCGGGCCTGCCCATCCGGTACTGATCCAACGCGAAAGATGCCTGCCTGGGCGAGCAGTGCTCTCGTGGCTCGCCCAGGCAGGCTCGACGGGACGGTCAGGCCGGGGGAAAGATCACCGGGGCCGGGATCGTGGATGCCGCGCCCCGGCCGGGCCCGTTCCCGGCACCGTCGTCCCTATGCGGTAGGAAAAGCCGTCAGCCGCGTCATCGCCGTCAGGCCGGCAACCTGAGAGCCGGGGGACGCGGCGTCGACCGCGGCCCCGGTGCTGTTGATGACGTGACGGATACCGCCATCGCCGAGGATCACGGTCGACGTCATCGACTCGAACGCCACCCGCCGCGACGTCGGCGCCTCGATGGCGCTGGACACGTGCACGTTCGCACCAGCCTGGAAGAACGTATAGACGGCCAGCCCGATCGCATCATGGTCGGTGACACCCGGCGAGACGAGGTATGACGCGTACCCCTCCTTGGAGCCGTTCATGTACGCGGCCTGGCTCGGCGGGTCGTAGGGCATCTCGCTCTGGTAGAAGATCGTGGTCCCACGATCACCGTTCCAGACCACCTGGTTCTTCTGGTAATGCTCGACGAAGAGACCCAGCGCGGTAACTCCGTCGCCGTTGACCACCAGGCCGTGGTCCGCGACATTGGCGGCCCAGCCGACACCCGTGCCGTGATCGGCACGCCACAACCAGCTGTGGTCCAGGATGACGTAGTTGTTGTTGACCTCGACGCTCGTCGTCGCCTTGCCGGCATGCGGACCGCCGACACGGACGAAGACGTCGCTCAGTGTGGTCGGATTGCGCGGGTCTCCGACGCTGCTACCCGGCTTGCCAACCTGGACGAGCACGTTGGAGTTGACCGCCCCCGCGTCGACGGTGAGCCCGCTCACGACCACGCCGTCGACGTTGCCGATCTCGAGCGCCGCCCTGCCCGTCATCGGCGCGAGCGTCGCGTACCCAAGGCCCATGACGACGGTGTCCTTGCGGGTGACCTGCAGCGGCGCGTCGAGGTTGTAGACGCCCGGTGTCAGGATCAGGTTCTTGCCGCTCTGCAGCCGCGCGTTGATGGTCGCCGCGGTGTCCGACGGCTTCGCGATGTAGAACGTGTCGATAGCGAGCTGGCGGCCGTTCGCCGTGCTCGTCGACCAGTTGACTCCCGCAGTGTCCTGCTTCGCGGCCGGCACGAAGACGCGGAACTGGCCTCCGTTCACGTACAGGAACGGAGCGTCCCGCGAGACGGGTGTCGTCGCGAGGTTCGTCTTGTCGCCCGGAGAGAAGTCGGTCACGGGCGCGCCCGTGACACCGGAGTAGACGATGTTCACCGCGCGGCCGTCCCACGAGCCGATCTGGCTGTCACGGGTGTACCAGTGCGCCTGCGCCTTCTCGACAAAACCGTCACCGGAGACGACCTGGCCGCTCACCTTGCTGTTCGCGACGTAGGTACCGAACGCGTATGCGCCGTAGCGACCGGTGAGGTCGAGGTTGCCGAGGACGTTGACCCGGCGCAGCGGCGCGGCCTGGGAGACCGCCCATCGCAGGGTGTGCGGATCCTCGATGCCTTCCGGGTACACACGAGTCGCGTCCGCGCCGACAGGGCGCTGGATCGGGTTGATGCTCAGGTTCGACATCGACCGCCAGAACTGCGTCAGTGAGTTCGAGTAGAGGGTGCCGTCAGTCGGGTTTCCGTACGGGTTTCCCTGTACCGGCTCGACGTGCAGCGCACCGTTGATGACGACGTCATTCGGTGACGAGCCGAGCCCCTGGATCGAGGTGTAGTAGCCAACCTCGGAGTTGACGATTCCGGTCGCCGTGGACGGGTTGTTCGCGCCGGCCGCACTGCCGTAGGTACCAGGCATGAAGAACACAGCGCGCCGGTTGGCGCTGAACTCGGCCTCGGTGGAATAGCTTTGTAATGTCGAGTTGATGACGTCGACAGGGGTTGTCGGATCGAAGATCGTTACATTCGGTCCGAAGTCCGGTGTCGTCGTGGCCGATGCGGCGGAGGCCCCGATCACGGGCGTCACGACGGGCCCGACGGCGAGAACGAGCGCTCCCGTGATCCCTGTCAGTGCCCAGCCGAGAGCCACGCGTTTTCTGCTCATGAACGCATTTCCTTTCTTGCGGGTGGATGGTGGCGATGTCGACGGCGGGGACAGGCGCCGCGATACTCCGGTGCCGGCGGCGGGCCGCCGAACACATCCCGCAGGACGCATTTAATTCGCGACATCACAAAATATACACGTTATTCGCGACATGTCGAAACACATCCGTGTACACCCATAAAATGGCATCGCTAAAACACGCCCTCGCCAGGAATTTGCTGGCGGGCGCGGGTGTCAGTGCACCGGGATCCGTCTGGGTGGAGCTCCGCGCCGGCCGTCGCGGTCACCGGGTGGCGGGAGGGCACCGCCACCGCGCCGACCGGCGCGGAGTCATCAGTGCCGCTCAGTCGGCCTTTCCGGACCGACGGCGCAGGTAGGTGGAAAGACCGACGGCGACGGCGAGAGCACCGCCGTTGAAGACCGGGTTGACCCAGTCGGACGTCCCGGCCAGTGTCAGGCCGCTGACGCTGACCGCGACCAGTGCAACACCGAAGACGGTGCCGAACACGTTGAACCGGCCAGGACGAATGGCGGTCGCCCCGAGGAACACCGCGGCCAGCGCGGGGAACAGCATGGTGGTGCCGTTGTCCGCGGTTGCTCCGGCGGTGCGGGCTGTCAGCACGACACCGGCGATGCCGGCGACCAGGCCTGCGCCGGCGAACGCCAGCAGCGGATACCCACGGGTGCTGATACCCACCAGGCGCGCAGCCCGCGGATTCTCGCCAATCGCATACAGCGAACGCCCGTACGGCGTCTGCCCGAGCACATACCACAGCGCGGCCGCGACGAGCGCGACGAGAAAGACCGGCCGGGGTATGCCGAGCCAGGTCGTCGAACCGAAGTCGATGAGAGCTGTCGAGATGTTGTTGCTGATGGACTGACCATGCGCGTACCACTGGATGAACCCGCCGAGCACGGTGGCGGTGGCCAGGGTCGACACAAACGCGTTCATCTTCAGCCAGGCGACGGCGACACCGTTCACCAGACCGATTCCGAGACCGGCCGCGAGCGCCACGACGACGGCGAGCGCCAGCGGCGCGTGATTGTTCTGCATGAGACCGGCGCAAAGCACTGAGGCGGTGGCGGCACTGGCCCCGACGGAGAAGTCGAAATGACCGGCGACGAGCGGGATGAGCGCGGCCAGCGCCAGCAGCAGCGTCACCGCCTGGTTAGCGGCGAGGATCCGCAGGTTCGCCGCCGTCGGGAACGTCTCGGAACTCGCGGGCAGGAAGCAGAAGAACAGCGCGACGGCCACGAGAAGCCCGACCAGCGCGTACCGTTCGGCGGCAAGCACGATCACGTGGCTGACGCCCGGCCGCGCCGTGGGCGTCGCCGCCGTGCTCTTCGCCGCTTCCCTGTCCGTTTCTTCCAGGCCTGACCGCTCCGACGTCGAAGCCGACGGCTCCTCCTCCGGCGTATCGTCCTCCGGCGCCTCCGCGCCCGTCGCCGCTACGACCGCCGGATCTGCAACCAGCGCTTGCGCGTCCCCCGATTCCGTGACCTCCGATTCCATATCGGCTGAATCGGCAACCGGCTCCGTGACCGCCGGGTCCGCGGCGGCGGGCGACCCGTCGGCCGGTCGGTCGGCGAGCTTCGGGCCTGCCGCCGTGGCGCCGTCGGCGGGCACGGTGATGCCGCCGCCCTTGTCGTTGCTCGTCATCACGAGGTCGTTTCCTTTTGCGTGAGCGCGGTCAGGAGGTCGGCGGAGAGCTCCTCGGCGGGAACGGTCACCGCCGCGCGGCCCGCCCGCAGGACGACAACGCGGTCACACAGCCGCGCGAGCTCGTCGAAGTCCGATGAGGCGACGAGAACGGCGCAGCCGGCAGCCGCGCTGTCTCGGACGGCGCGGTAGATGTCGGCGCGGGCGACGACGTCGACGCCCTGGGTCGGCTCATCCAGCAGGAGCAGTGACGGTGTGCGGCGCAACCAGCGCGCGAGCACGACCTTCTGCTGGTTGCCGCCGGACAGGGCCGCGAGCGGTGTCTCCACTGAAGGGGTCCGGACCCGGAAGGCGGACGCCAGCTCGCGGGTGTCGCGTCGTTCCCGACCGGCCCGCATCCAGCCGCGGTAATAGTTCCTCAGGACCGACAGCGAAGCGTTCTCGCGGACGGTCATTCCGGTCAGCGCTGCGTCCCCCAGCCTGTCCTGGGGCACCAGCGCCACACCACGTTTCATCATCGCGCGGGTCGGCAGGCCCGTGACGTCCTCACCGGCCAGGCGGACTCGGCCGGCCACCGGCTGGCGCAGTCCGAAGACTGCGCCAAGGGTGGTCGAGCGGCCCGAGCCGAGCAACCCAGCGATGCCGACAACCTCGCCGGGCGCGACCGCCAGTTCCAGCCCGACAAGCGGGCCAACGGCCAGGTCACTGATGGCCAGGACCGGATCCCGATCCCCCGCCTCGTCCGGTATCGCCGCGGAAGCGGACGCGGTGGCCGAAGCGGAACCCACCGAGGCGGTGTTCGCCGATCGTGCCTGCTGGGACGGGACCCGCTGGCCGGCCATGGCCGTCACCAGGTCCTCCTCAGTCGGGCTCGCCGCGACCAGGCTTCGCGCCAGGCGGCCGTCGCGGAAGACCGTGAAGTCGTCGGCGACGTCGAGCACCTCGCGCATGCGGTGACTGACCAGAACAATGGTCTGCCCTGCCGCCGCACGCTGGCGCAGCGCGACCATCAGGGCACGCGACTCGGCGTCCGGCAGGCTTGCTGTCGGCTCATCGAGCCCAGGGCGCCAGGGCGGGCACGGCGCTTCCGCTCGTCGTCAACCTGCACGACCGCGACCAGTCCGTGGACCAACTGGAGCAGTACACCGGGATGGCTGACGCGGGGACCAGATCGGGCTATGCGGTCGTCACCCCGGTCGGCGTGTCCGCCCGGTGGAACCTCACCCGCTCGGCCGAGGCC
>NZ_ADGX01000178.1 GCF_000177675.1 Parafrankia sp. EUN1f | reverse complement strand
CGGCGCTGGGCGACATGTCGCGAGTGCCGAAGACGTCGGTACGGCTGGCGGCCTACGCGGACGTCGACGAGACGAACGCGGCGATCGGGGCGGCGCTCGCCCTCGGGGATCTCGGCGCTCTCGGGGAACTCGGCGCCGAGGTGCGCGAGACGCTCGCCCAGGTGCAGAACGACCTGTTCGACGTGGGCGCGGACCTGTGCTCCCCGGTGGTCGCGGACCCGAAGTACCCACCGCTGCGGATCACCGACACGTACGTCGACCGGTTGGAGGAGGCCTGCGACCGGTACAACGAGACGCTGGCGAAGCTGAACTCGTTCATCCTGCCGGGGGGCACTCCCGCCGCGTCGCTTCTCCACGTGGCACGCACCGTGGCCCGTCGGGCCGAACGGTCCTGCTGGGCACTGCTCGAGGCGGAGCCGGACAGCACGAACCCGCTGCCCGCCCGTTACCTGAACCGCCTGTCGGACCTGCTGTTCATCCTGTCGCGGGTCGCGAACCCCGACGGCGACGTGCTGTGGAAGCCGGGCGCCGGCGGCTGAGCGAACGCCGCCGGCAGGTTCGAGCACCCCGGCTGCTGGCTACCCCGCCGCACCACCGGAGGCTCAGCTCGTCCGAATAGTTGAGGATTTTGGTCGTTCCCACAACCGAAATCCTCAGCTCTTGCCCGGCCGCAACAGCAACCCCGGCGGCGGCCCGAAGCGGCGGCCCGAAGATCTGAGGACTTTGGTCGTCCCAGCAGCCAAAAAAAGCCTCAGATCTTGCCCGGGAGCAAGGCGCTCCGCGGAGAAGCGGAGAAGCGGTCGAACCCCGGGGGAAACGGATCTGGCCCGGGCTCGGCGCTGGCGGGGTGCCAGCACCGGAAACCGGGCCAGAGTCAGAACAACGATTCAGAACAAAGGAGTGCTGGTCAGGCGACCGTCGCGCTTTCCGCGAGGATGCTGACACCCTCCTTGGTGACGGACAGGAAGCCGCCGTCGACACCGGCGGAGATCTCCTGCGAGCCGACCTTCACGCGGACGACCTGGTCACGGACCAGGACCGCCAGCATCGGGACGTGGCCCGGCAGGACACCGATGTCGCCCTCGACGGTCCGGGCGACGACCATGTCGGCGTCGCCGGACCACACCTCCTGCTCGGGCGAGACGATCGCCACCCGCATCGGCATTACAGGTTCTCCGCGTTCTTCTCGGCGTCCTCGATCCCGCCGCACATGAAGAACGCCTGCTCGGGCAGGTGGTCGTAGTCACCCTGGGTGAGCCGGCGGAACGAGTCGATCGTCTCGTCGAGCGGGACGAACTTGCCGGGGATGCCGGTGAACTGCTCGGCCACGAAGAACGGCTGAGACAGGAACCGCTGGATACGACGGGCCCGATTGACGAGGATCTTGTCTTCTTCGGAGAGCTCGTCGATACCGAGGATGGCGATGATGTCCTGCAGGTCCTTGTAGCGCTGCAGGATCCGCTGCACCTCGCGGGCGGTGTCGTAGTGCGTCTGCCCGATGTAACGCGGGTCCAGGATTCGGGAGTTCGAGTCGAGCGGGCTCACGGCCGGGTAGATACCCAGGTCGGAGATCGATCGGTCGAGCACCGTCTGGGCGTCGAGGTGGGTGAACGTCGTCGCCGGCGCGGGGTCGGTCAGGTCGTCGGCGGGGACGTAGATCGCCTGCAGCGAGGTGATCGAGTGACCGCGGGTCGAGGTGATCCGCTCCTGCAGGACGCCCATCTCGTCGGCGAGCGTCGGCTGGTAGCCCACAGCGCTGGGCATCCGGCCGAGCAGCGTCGACACCTCGGAACCGGCCTGGGTGAACCGGAAGATGTTGTCGATGAAGAGAAGCACGTCCTGCTTCTGCACGTCCCGGAAGTACTCGGCCATGGTGAGGGCGCCGAGGGCGACCCGAAGCCGGGTGCCGGGCGGCTCGTCCATCTGGCCGAAGACGAGGGCGGTGTCCTCGATGACGCCGGCCTCGGTCATCTCCAGGAAGAGGTCGTTGCCCTCACGGGTGCGCTCGCCGACACCGGCGAACACCGAGACGCCACCGAACTCCTTGGCGACTCGACGGATCATCTCCTGGATGATGACGGTCTTGCCGACGCCGGCGCCGCCGAACAGACCGATCTTGCCGCCTCGTACGTACGGGGCGAGCAGGTCGATGACCTTGATGCCGGTGGTGAACATCTCGGTCTTCGACTCGAGCTGGTCGAAGGTCGGCGCCGAGCGGTGGATCGGCCAGTAGGTAGCGGCGTCGACCTTGTCGACGTCGAGCGGGTTGCCGAGCACGTTGAACACGTGCCCCTTGGTGGCGTCCCCGACCGGCACCGAGATCGGCGCGCCGGTGTCCTGCACCGGGGCGCCGCGGACGAGGCCGTCCGTCTGCTGCATGGAGATCGCGCGGACGGTGTTGTCCCCGATGTGCTGCGCGACCTCGAGGGTGAGGACCGCGGTCTGGCCATCGATGGTGCGCTCCACGTGCAGAGCGGTGTAGATCTCGGGCAGTTCGTCGGGTGCGAACTCGACGTCGACGACCGGTCCGATGACTCGGGCGACTCGGCCGATCCCCGGAGTCCGGCCCTCCGCCGTGGCCGGCGAGCTGGTGGTGACGGTCATGGCGTCCTCGGTTTCACTGTCGTTGCCCGCCGCCGCGGGCTTCGGGCTTGACGTTCGTCGGTGTCGACGGGCCGGAGTCCCACACCTGACTCCTAGTTGGCGGACGCCAGGGCGTTCGCGCCACCCACGATCTCGGAGATCTCCTGGGTGATCGCGTCCTGCCGGGCCCGGTTCGCGGCGCGGGTGTAGGTCTTGACCAGTTCCTCGGCGTTGTCGGTCGCCGACTTCATGGCGCGCTGGCGGGCGGCGGACTCGGAGGCCGCCGACTCCAGCAGGGCCGCGTACAGCCGGCTTTCGACGTACCGCGGCAGCAGCGCGTCGAGCACTGCCTCCGCCGACGGCTCGAACTCGTAGTTCGGCAACGGACCGCCGGGCGGCGGCTCGTTGTGCTCACGCAGCACCATCGGGAGCAGCCGGTGCGCGACCGCGGTCTGGGTCATCGCACTGACGTACTCGGTGAAGACGACGTGGATCTCGTCAACGCCGCCCTGGTCGGCCGGGGTGGTGAACGCCTCGATCAGCGCGTCCGCCACTGCCTTGGCATCGGTGTAGCCGGGCTGCTCGGAGAAGCCGGTGTACTCGCCGGCCAGCGAACGCCCGCGGAAGCGGTAGTAGGACACCGCCTTGCGGCCGACCGCGTAGAGCAGCGGCTCCTTGCCTTCCTCGCGCAGCAGCTCGGCGAGCTCACCGGCGCGCTTGAGCGCGTTCGAGCTGTAGCCGCCGGCCAGGCCGCGGTCGCTGGTGATCACGACCACGGCCGCGCGGGACGGCTGCGGGTGCTCGGTGGTGAGCGGATGGGCGATCGTCGTCTGCGACGCCACCGCGGTGATCACTCGGGTGATCTCATCCGCGTACGGCCGGGACGCGGTGACCCGCGCCCTGGCCTTGGCGATCCGCGAGGCGGCGATCAGCTCCATCGCCTTGGTGATCTTCTTGGTCGAGTTGACCGTCTTGATACGCCGCCGGTACTCCCGAAGCTGGCCCGCCATGGGTCAGCGGCCCTTGTTCTCGGACGGCTTCGGGTGGTGGACGGCGATCTCCTCACGCTCGACCGCGGACGGGTCGAGCGCCTCCGGGGTGGCCTCGTTCACCAGCGGGCTGCCGCTCGTCAGGGTGAACTGCTGCTTGAACTCGGCGATCGCCGAGGTCAGCGAGGCAACGGTGTCGTCACCGAGCTTGCCGGAGTTGACGATCGCGTCGTAGATGCCGCCGTGGGTCCGCCCGACGAAGTCGAGGAACTCGGCCTCGAAGCGGCGGATGTCCTCGACCGGCACGTCGTCCAGCTTGCCGGTGGTGCCGGCCCAGATGGAGACGACCTGGCGCTCGACGGAGAACGGCTTGTTCTGGGGCTGCTTGAGCAGCTCCACCAGCCGCGCACCGCGGGCGAGCTGGTCGCGCGAGGCCTTGTCCAGGTCGGAGCCGAACGCCGAGAAGGCCTCCAGCTCGCGGTACTGGGCCAGGTCGAGCCGAAGCCGGCCGGCGACCGACTTCATCGCCTTGACCTGCGCGCTACCACCCACTCGGGAGACCGAGGTACCGACGTTGATCGCCGGCCGGACGCCCTGGTTGAACAGGTCGGACTCCAGGAAGATCTGGCCGTCGGTGATCGAGATGACGTTCGTCGGGATGTAGGCCGAGATGTCGTTGGCCTTCGTCTCGATGATCGGCAGCCCGGTCAGCGAACCGCCGCCCAGCTCGTCCGAGAGCTTCGCGCAGCGCTCCAGCAGGCGGGAGTGCAAGTAGAAGACGTCGCCCGGGTAGGCCTCACGGCCCGGCGGGCGGCGCAGCAGCAGCGAGATGGCCCGGTAGGCCTCGGCCTGCTTGGAGAGGTCGTCGAAGACCACCAGCGCGTGCTGCCCGTTATACATCCAGTGCTGCCCGATGGCGGAACCGGTGTACGCGGCGATGTACTTGAAGCCGGCCGGCTCGTCCGCCGGGGCGGCGACGATGGTCGTGTAGGCCAGCGCGCCAGCCTCTTCAAGAGTGTTGACCACCTCGCGGATGGTCGACTTCTTCTGACCGATGGCGACGTAGACGCACTTGACCTGCTTCTTCGGGTCGCCGGACAGCCAGTTCTCGCGCTGGTTGATGATCGCGTCGATCGCGACCGTCGTCTTGCCGGTCTGCCGGTCGCCGATGATCAGCTGACGCTGACCACGGCCGATGGCGGTCATCGCGTCGATGGCCTTGATGCCGGTCTGCAGCGGCTCCTTGACGGGCTGGCGCTCCACGACCGTCGGCGCCTGCAGCTCGAGGGCACGGGTGCCCTCGGACGTGATGTCGCCGAGGCCGTCGATCGGCCGGCCCAGCGGGTCGACGACCCGACCGAGGAAGCCGTCGCCCACCGGGACGGCGAGGATCTCGCCGGTGCGGCGGACCTCCTGGCCCTCCTCGATGTGCTCGGCCTCGCCGAGGATGACGCAGCCGATCTCGCCGACCTCGAGGTTGAGCGCGAGGCCCAGCACGCCGCCGTGGAACTCCAGCAGCTCGTTGGTCATCGTGTGCGGAAGGCCTTCGACCCGCGCGATCCCGTCACCGGTCACGACAACGCGGCCGACCTCCTCCCGTTCACCGGAGGTGGCCTGGAAGGAGTCGACGTACTCCCGGAGGGCGTCGCGGATCTCCTCCGGCCGGATGGACAGCTCAGTCATCGCGTTGGTCCTTCATGGCTGACGTGGATCTGGTCATAGGTCGTCACTGCCGGCCCTGGCCTCGGGCCCGGTCTGCGCTCGCCCATCGCGCGTCCAGGCCTAGCCCGTCAGCCCGCGGCGGGCCGCGGCGAGCCGGCGCAGGACGGTGCCGTCCACGACCTCGTCGCCGACCCGCACGGACAGACCGCCGAGGATGGACGGGTCGAGGTCGATCTGGAGCTGGATCTGCCGGCCGAAGAAGCGACTGACGGCCGCCTTCAGCCTTGCGATCTGGTCTTCGTCGAGCACGCTCGCGGTGCGGACCACCGCGACGACCCGTCCGCGGCGGGCGGCCGCGATCCGGCTCAGATTCTCCAGACGCCGTTCGACGTCCCCCTGCGAGGGGTCGGCGGTCGCCTGCTGAGCCAGCCGGACGGTCACCGGGTGGGCCCGGCCGGACAACAGCCGGGACACCAGTGCGACCTTCGCCGACGCCGGCGCGGCCGGATCGGTGAGCGCGAGGGAGAGCTGCGGGTTCTGCCCGAGGATCCGGCCGAACCGGAACAGCTCGTCCTCCACCTCGTCCAGCACGTCAGCCGCCTGCGCCTCGGCCAGGGTGGCCTCGACCGCGAGCTCCTCCAGTGCGAGGCGCAGGTCGATCGGCCGGGACCAGCGGCCGGAGACGGCCGCTGAGACCACGGAGAGCGACGCCGGGCTGATCTGGGTGCCGAACAGGCGGCTGGCGAGACCCGCCCGCGACTGCGCCGGCGCACCGGGATCGGTCAGCGCACGGCGCACCGTCGCCTCACGACCGACGAGTGCCGCGACCGCTCCGAGCTCCTCGGCGATCGAGCGCACGTCCGGCTGCCCCGAGCCGGTGGCGGCACCGACCGGCACCGCCGTCACCTGGTCGAGGACCGACCGGGCGGCGGCGAGTGACTGCCGGCTGGCTCCCTCCACCGTCAGGCCCCCGGCCCGGCCGGGACGGCCGCGGGACGCGGCGCCTCGTCGAGACCCGCAATGAAGTCGTCGACGAGCTGCCGCTGGCTCGCGTCGCTCTCAAGCTCGTGCCCGACGATGCGGGTGGCGAGCTCCAGCGCGATCTCGCCGATCTCGCGGCGCACCGACGCCACGACCTGGGCCCGTTCGGCCACCAGTGTCGCGTCGGCGCGTTCCCGGATCTCGGCGACCTCCTGCTGGGCCTGCGCGCGCAGTTCCTCGACGATCTGCCGCCCCTGGGCCTGGGCGTCCTCGCGGATGCGGGCCGCCTCGGTCCGGGCTTCGGCGAGCTGGGAGCGGTACTGCTCGAGCAGGACCTGTGCCTCCGCCTGCGCCGTCTCGGCGCGCTTGAGGCCACCTTCGATGCGTTCGGTCCGTTCCGCATAGGTCTTGCGGACCTGCGGATAGATCTTCCAGAAGAAGAAGCCCACGAGCAGGCCGAAGGCCAGCAGGCCGACGATCAGCTCAGCGAGCGGCGGTACAAGGACGCTGTCCTCGTGCGCCGCGCCTTCTTCGGCGGCGAGAATGAGTGTCTGCAGCACAGGGCGCCCCGGACTCAGGTGAAGACGAACGGCACGACGAAGCCGATGAGGGCGAGCGCCTCAACGACGGCGAAGCCGATCAGCATGTAGCGGAAAGCCACCTGCTCGGCCTCGGGCTGGCGAGCGATCGCCTGAACACCCAGACCGAAGATGATGCCGACGCCGATGCCGGGACCAAGGGTGGCGATGCCGTAGGCCACCGTCCCGATGTTGCCGCTGATGGCGTCATCAGCGGCGAGCAACGCGGACGCGGAAAGAGACATCGTTGTTATCCGTCCTTCTGTGGTCAATGCACCGGGGATCTCCCACGGTGCGCGTGGGTCGTTTGGCTTCAGGCCCGCGCCACCGCGACAGCGGCGACCGGTTCGCTGTGTTCGTGGTCGTGGGCGTGGTCCGCACCGTGGTCGCCGCCGTGCGAGGAGATCGCTCCGCCGATGTAGGCGGCTGTCAGGACCGTGAAGATATAGGCCTGCAGGACGTCGATCATCAACTCGAAGGCGGTCAGGCCGATTGCCACCACGCCGGAGACCACACCGAAGATGAACTGCGGCTTGGGCAGCAGGTAGTCGGCACCGAGAGCGAACACGAGCAGCAGCATGTGGCCGGCGAACATGTTGGCGAACAGTCGGATGGCCAGCGTGGCGGGCCGGGCGACGATGGTCGAGACGAACTCGATGGGCGCCAGGATGATCTTGACGAACAACGGGGCGGTCGGCGCCGGGACCAGCATGTCCTTGAAGTAGGCACCGAACCCGTGCTCGCGGATACCGACGACGTTGAAGATCACCCAGCTGGTCAGCGCCAGGATCAGCGGAACCGCGATCCGGGACGTCACCGGGAACTGGGCGACCGGAATGACCGCCAGGACGTTCGCGACCAGGATGAAGCAGAAGAGAATGGTCAGGTACGGGGCAAAGGTCTTACCCCGCTCCCCGATCACGTTCCGCGCGATCGAGATGTCGACGAAGTCGTAGATCGACTCACAGAAGTTCTGCAGGCCGCGCGGCACCAGCGTCGCCTTGCGGAACCCCAGCCAGAGGAAGCCTCCGACGAAGAGCGCCACGAACAGCGTCAGCGCGGTCCACTTGTTGAAGTAGAAGTCGATCGGTCCCAGGTCGAACTCGAACCAGCTCTTCGGCTTGAAGACATCGGGAGTCGGCCCGTGGAAGCCATCGTCGGCCGCCAAGAGCACCGATCCGCTCGGCACTTCCGATACCTCCAAGATCATTTATGCTGACAAAGTTCGCGATCCCCCCAGGGCTGGATCGACCTCACCCTATACGGGATGGGCCGCCGCCCCGGGCAATCAAAGACAAGCGGAGGACCGCTGAGCACTACCCGTTCAGAGCTTCGGTGGCAGGGGACTCACTGTCCCGGTACCGATGCGGTCGAAGCGGGGCGCCCAGTGCCGACAGCATCCACAGACGCTCCTCGACAGGGCAGATGCTATCCGGCCGGGCGCGTGAGAGCACTCGTTGCAGGACTAAGATCTCCGACGGACGGTCGAACGTTCATCTTCCGTTGGGTTTTTGGACATATTGTCACACTACGTTGTCGATGCGTCGCCCAACGGCCCGTCAACGACACTCTCCGTCAACGGCGCGCGCCGAAACGGTAGATGACCAGATAGAGCGAGGCGACCATACCGACGACAAGCCCGATCGGAAAGAACACGGGGCCGAAGCCCGCCAGGTGATCGACACCAAAACCCACCAGCCCCCAGAACCCACCGCCGGCCACGAGTGTGCCGATGATGCCCCAGGCCTCTCCCGGCGGCGGGCCGGCATCGACCGGACCCGATCTTAGTCTTTCATCCTTTTCACCACTGCCCTTTTTGCCCGAATGGCCGCGATTCCGCCCATTGGTGCTGTCCGCCGCCACGTTGCGCCTAATCCGGGCTGACGACCTGTCCAGGGCCGCACCCACCTCGGACTGCCTGCGGCTGACCATGCTTGCCTACAGCTCCTCATGTGACGGTGCGGCCGCGGCCGAGGTGCCCCCGGACGGGCGCCCCTGGGCGGAGAAAAGCGGCGCGACCCGGGACGGATCGAAGGTCTGCGGATCGTAGAACGGCACCCGCAGCCGGGCGGCGACCCACACCTCGGCCCCCACCCAGCACAGTGTGGCCGCCATGATCGACCAGGCGAAGCTCGGCAGGTCGATCGCGGTCGCGTCCCGCAGGGCGAGCAGGACCACGCCGAGGACGGCCACCTTCGCCGCGTAGACGCCGAGCGCCGCCGGCAGCAGCATCGTGGTGGCGCCACGGCGGGCCACCGCGACCAGAGCGAGCTTGCCCAGCGCGAAGAAGGCCGCGACCAGGCCGACGGCGAGGGCGGCCCCCGCCACCCCGGACGCACCCCGCAGGACACCCCCGAGGGTCAGCACGACGACCAGCAGGGCCGCCATCGCGCACAGGCCGGCGCGCAGCGCGGGCAGCGCGGTGGCGATCATGCCCGACGCGCCGCTCGCTGCCCGGTGAGCAGCAGGGCGACCAGCGCGAGCAGGCCCACACCGACGGTCGCGGCGAGGATCGGGAGCGGCGAGTCCGAGAAAGATGCCGCCACTCCCCCGAAGCCGACGAGCGCGGCCCAGAAGTACATCAGCAGAACCGCCCTGACATGGGAGTTTCCGATGGAAAGAATTCGATGATGTAGATGCATTTTGTCCGCAGCGAACGGCGAGCGACCCGCCTTCGTGCGCCGGATCACCGCCAGCCCGAAGTCCAGCACCGGCACGGCGAGCACCGCGAGCGGAATCGCCAGCGGGATAAGCGACGGTAGCTGCCGGGAGGGTCCAGCGTAACCCCCGTACGCGACCTGACCCGTCACCGAGATCATCGAGGCCGCCGAAAGGAGCCCGATGAGCATCGATCCCGAGTCCCCCATGAACAGCCGGGCCGGATTGAAGTTGTGCGGCAGGAAGCCTACGCAGACACCCGCCGTGACAGCCGCGAGCAGGGCCGCCGGCGAGGCCCGGTAGAAACCGTTGATCACCGCGATCTGATAGGCGAAGTAGAAGGTCGCCCCGGCCGCGATCGCGGCGACGCCGGCGGCGAGCCCGTCCAGGCCGTCGATGAAGTTCATCGCGTTGACCAGGATGAGCGTCGCGAGAATGGACAGCGGCACAGCGGTTTCGGGCCCGAAGCTGATGGTTGTCTGGCTGTCCCGGTCGATCGCGAAGGACCATTGCACACCCAGCAGAACCATGACCCCCGCCGCGGCCACCTGGCCCGCGAGCTTGGTCAGCGAGTCCAGCTCCCAGCGGTCGTCGGCCACCCCGAGCAGGCAGATCAGCGTCCCCGCGACGAGCACCGCCCTCGTCTCCGACCAGTCCTGGGAGACCACGGAGAGAAAGGGGAGCCGGTCCGCTACCTCGAGGCCGGCGTAGAGCCCGGCGAGCATCGCCAGACCGCCGAGGCGCGGCGTCGGGGTCGCGTGCACGTCGCGGGCCCGCGGCCACGCGACCGCACCGATGCGGAAGGCGATCCAGCGGGCGACCGGAGTCGTGAGGAAGGTGACCGCCGCCGCGACCGCGAAGACGAGCAGGTACTCGCGCATGTCAACTCATTCCGCAGTTCATCGTTCGCGCACTCGGTGCGCCCCCTCGGTGCAGGTCCCCAGACAGGGCCGGTCGGACGGATGGTTGTTCCCGGCCCGCTACCTCGGATACGCGGGGAAACGCGTGACCAGCGCGGCCACCGCCGCCGTCACCTCCGGCGCGGATCCCGGCTCGCGGACAGCCCGGGAGATCAGGCTGGAGATCTCCTTCATCTCACCCTCCCGCATGCCCTGGGTCGTCACCGACGGGGTGCCGACCCGGACACCGGACGAGACCGCGGGCGGTTGCGGATCGAACGGGATGGCGTTCTTGTTGAGCGTGATGCCCGCCGCGCCGCAGCGTGCCTCCGCCTCGCGGCCGGTGACGCCCAGCTCCTGAAGATCGAGCAGGGCGAGATGGGTGTCGGTGCCACCGGCGACCGGTCGCAGCCCCTCGGCGGCGAGCCCGCCCGCCAGCGCCTGCGCGTTGGCGACCACCTGCCGCGCGTATGCCGCGTACTCGGCGGTGGCGGCCTCCCGCAGGGCCACCGCCTTGGCCGCGATCGCGTGCATCAGCGGGCCACCCTGGCTGAACGGGAAGACCGCCTTGTCGATGCGCGACGCCAGCTCCTCCCGGCAGAGGATCATGCCCCCGCGCGGCCCCCGCAGGACCTTGTGGGTCGTGGCGCTGACGACATCCGCGTAGGGCACCGGGCTGGGCACCGCACCACCGGCGACCAGGCCGATGAAGTGCGCCGCGTCGACCAGCAGCCAGGCTCCCACCTCGTCGGCGATCGAGCGGAAAGCGGCGAAGTCGATCAGCCGCGGGTACGCCGTCGCACCACAGATGATCATCTTGGGCCGGTGCTGCAGGGCGAGCTGACGGACCTCGTCGTAGTCGATGAGCTCGGTGTCCCGGCGGACTCCGTAGCCCACGACATCGAACCAGCGGCCGGAGAAGTTCACCCGGCTGCCGTGGGTGAGGTGCCCGCCGTGCGGCAGAGACATCGCCAGCACCGTGTCGCCCGGCGTGAGCAGAGCCGCATAGACGGCGAAGTTCGCCTGGGCGCCGGAATGCGGCTGCAGGTTCGCGTGATCGGCGCCGAACAGGGCCCGCGCCCGCGCGATCCCGATCTCCTCGGCACGGTCGACGACCTCGCAGCCGCCGTAGTACCGGCGCCCCGGATAGCCCTCGGCGTACTTGTTCGACAGGGTCGAGCCCAGCGCCGCGAGCACCGCCGGAGAGGTCAGGTTCTCACTGGCGATCAGCTGCAGACCGCCGCGGAGCCGGTCGAGCTCGCCCAGCACGACCGAGGCGATCTCGGGATCGGTGGCCCGCAGCTGGTCGAAGTCCGGGCCCCAGAACGGGGTGCTCATGATGCGTTCACCTCCCGCGGCTGCAACGCCAGGATAAGTCCGGCCGCCGCGGCACCGCGCGTCGCCGCCATCCCATCCGGCCGGGCATCGGCCCGCCGCACCACCGGAACACCTGCGGGCACAGGGCCGACGGCGGCCGGGAGTCGACGACTGCCGGGCGGTCAGCGGCGCACGGGCTCCTGGATGTGCGGCACCACCGAGCGCAGCGCCTCGATGTCCACCGCGCCCTCCCGGACGACCACCGGGACGGTCCCGGTGCAGTCCAGGATCGTCGAGGCCTTGCCGACCGGCGTCCGGCCCCCGTCGAGGTAGACGTCGACCGCACCGCCGAGCTGCGCGAGCGCGTCCTGGGCCGTCGTCGCGGGCGGGCGCCCGCTGATGTTCGCGCTGGACACGGCCATCGGGCCGGTCCTGGTCAGCAGCTCGATCGCCACCGGGTGCAACGGCATCCGGACCGCGACCGTGCCCCGGGCGTCGCCAAGATCCCAGCTCAGCGACGGCGCGTGGTTGACCACCAGCGTCAGCCCGCCCGGCCAGAAGGCCCGCACGAGGTCACGGACCTGATCGGTGACCTGCTCGACCAGGCCGTCGAGGGTCCGCCAGGAGCCGACCAGCACCGGGACGGGCATGTCACGGCCCCGGCCCTTCGCCCCGAGCAGGCACCCCACCGCAACCGGGTCGAAGGCGTCCGCACCGATGCCGTACAGCGTGTCCGTGGGCAGCACCACAAGCCTGCCGCTGCGGACGGCGGCCGTGGCGGCGTCGAGTCCGGCGGCGCGTCGATCCTGCTCCGCGCAGTTGAACACCTGCATCATGCGTCCTCTCCGGCGCCGCGCGGCCGGCCCCGCTCCGGCGGGTTCCAGCGTGCCGTGACGAACCTGTCCCGCCCGGCGAGATCAGGATGATCAACGATATGAGACCACGGGCTGGCCCATCCCGCGCCGCCGGACGGCCCGCTCGCGGCCGGCCCGCCCTCGGCCAGCAGGGCGGGAACGGCCTGGCCGTGCTCGTCAGCGTGCTCCATGACCAGCACGCCGCCCGGGCGCAGCAGGGCGGCGGCGGCGGCCACGACAGCCCGGGGGCCGTCCAGCCCGTCCGGCCCGCCCCACAGCGCCGCCGGCGGGTCATGGCGGCCCACCTCGGGCTCGACCAGTGCGCGGTCGCGGTCGGGAAGATAGGGAGGGTTGCTGACCACGAGGTCGACCCGCCCCGCCAGGTCCGCGAGCGCCACCCGCACCGGCGGCGCTGACGGGCGCCCGGCGCCGCCGCCGGTGTATGCGTCTGCGTCTGCGTCTGCGGAGATGCCGACATCAGCGTGGTGCACGTGCACCGGGAGCCCGGTGCGCTCGACGTTGCGGCGCAGCCAGCCGAGCGCTGACGGCTCGACCTCGACCGCGTGGACCTGGGCGGCCGGGAGCTCGTCGGCCAGGGCCAGGGCGATGGCACCCGATCCAGAGCACAGATCAACACAGACCGGACGGGCGACCGCGAGCGAGCGCAGCGCCTCGAGCGCGCCCTCGACGACCCACTCCGTCTCCGGGCGCGGGATGAAAACCCCCGGGCCAACGGCGATGTCCAGCCGGCGGAAGCCTGCGACACCGGTCAGGTGCTGCAGGGGAACCCGGCCCGCCCGCCGTTCGACCAGTGCCCGAAGCTCGGCCGCCGCGGCGGCGTCGATCCGGTCGACCAGGGCCAGCCGGCCGCGGGAGACCTCCAGCACGTGTGCGGCGAGCTGCTCCGCGTCGCCGCGGGGACTGGCCACACCGGCGGCCTCCAGACGTGCCGCGGCGGCGGTCAGCTCATCGCGCAGAAGCACAGGACGACCGCCGATCGCCATCGAGTGGTCGCCGACCGCCGCTAGGACATCGCTGCCCGCCTGCGCGGTCCGCGGCAGGGTCACGGAGCCGCCACCATCCGGGCTGCCTGGTCCGCCTCGATCAGGGCATCCACCACGGCGTCGAGGTCTCCGTCGAGCACCTGCTCGAGGTTGTGCGCCTTGTAGTTGATCCGGTGGTCGCTGATCCGGTTCTCCGGGAAGTTGTACGTACGGATCTTCTCGGAGCGGTCCACGGTGCGCACCTGGCTCGCCCGGGCGGCGGCGGCCTCCGACTCGGCCTTCTCCCGGGCTGCGGCGAGCAGCCGCGACCGCAGGATGCGCATCGCAGACTCCTTGTTCTGGAGCTGGCTCTTCTCGTTCTGGCAGGAGACGACCACCCCGGTCGGCAGGTGGGTGATGCGCACGGCCGAGTCGGTGGTGTTCACGCTCTGACCGCCCGGGCCGGAGGAGCGGAAGACGTCGATGCGCAGGTCGTTCGGATCGACGTCGACGTCGACGTCGGCCGCCTCGGGGAGGACCAGGACCCCGGCCGCGGAGGTGTGGATCCGCCCCGCCGACTCCGTCACCGGCACCCGCTGCACCCGGTGCACCCCGCCCTCGAAGCGCAGCCGCCCGAAGACACCCTGGCCGGGACCGGCGGAGCCGCGGGCCTTCACCGCGACGCTCACATCCCGGTAGCCGCCGAGATCGCTCGGGTTCGCGTCCAGGATCTCGGTGCGCCACCCGCGCCGCTCGGCGTACCGCAGGTACATCCGCAGCAGGTCGCCGGCGAACAGCGCCGACTCCTCGCCGCCGGCGCCGGCCTTGACCTCGAGAATGGCGTCCCGGCTGTCGTCGGGGTCGGTCGGCACGAGGTAGGCGCGCAGGCGGCTGGCGAGCTCGGCCCGACTGTCCTCCAGCGCCGTGATCTCGTCACGGAACGACGCGTCCTGCTCGGCCAGCTCACGGGCCGCTTCCAGGTCACCCTCGACGCTCTCCAGCCGCAGGGCGAGATCGACCGGGGTGGCAAGCTCGGCGTACCGACGACTGAGCTCCCGCGCCACCGACGGATCGTTGTGAATGGCAGGATCCGCCAGCCGCTTCTCGATGTCGGCATGCTCGGCGATCATGCTCGCGAGCGGGGAGGTCATCGCTGTTCCTTCAGTCATCGGGCCGTGCAGCATCGGGGCCGTGCAGCCGCCAGGACGCGAACGGCGCCCGCCCGGGGGTCCGGAACGGGCGCCGTGGACGGCCTACTTCGCGCCGCCGGCCTTGTCGCCGGGCCGGCGCCGACCAAAGCGACGCTCGAACTTCTCCACACGACCACCGACGTCCATGATCTTCTGCTTGCCCGTGTAGAACGGGTGGCACTGCGAGCAGACCTCGGCGCTGATCGCGGCGTTGTCCTTGGTCGAGCGCGTGGTGAACGTGCTCCCGCAGGTGCAGGTCACGACGGTCTCGTGGTACGTCGGGTGAATGTCAGCCTTCATGGTCCCTCTTCCGATGTGGCCGCCGGGTCGCCGCCGCGGGCGCGGAGGGCGTGAACCGGAGCCGCTGTTCCAGTAACGCTGGTGTGTCGCTGGTGTTCCCAGTCTGCCAGACCCGTCCGACCGGACCCGGTCAGCAGCTCTCGACAACGCCTCCGGCGGGCCTCGATGTTCCCCGGGGCCCGTCGGAGGCGTTGTCGCGCCGATCCGCGCCGGTCAGTGAGCCTTTCCGGCGACGGAACAGGCTCAGTCCTGCGGCGGCGCCGTCTTCGCGATCTGCATCAGGAACTCGTAGTTCGTCCTGCTCTGCTTGAGCCGGTCGAGCAGCAGGTCAAGCGCCTGCTGCGGCTCCCGGGTGTGCAGGACGCGCCGCAGCTTGTGCATGATCACAAGCTCCTCGGGCGCCAGCAGGATCTCCTCCTTGCGGGTACCGGAGGCGTCGACGTCCACCGCCGGGAAGGTCCGCTTGTCGGCGATCTTGCGGTCGAGCTTGAGCTCGGCGTTGCCGGTGCCCTTGAACTCCTCGAAGATGACCGTGTCCATCGTCGACCCGGTCTCGACCAGCGCGGTCGCGATGATCGTCAGCGAGCCGCCGTTCTCGATGTTGCGCGCCGCGCCGAGGAACCGCTTCGGCGGGTAGAGCGCCGTCGAGTCGACACCACCGGACAGGATCCGCCCGGACGCCGGCGCCGCCAGGTTGTAGGCACGGCCGAGCCGGGTGATCGAGTCCAGCAGGACGACGACGTCATGCCCCAGCTCGACGAGCCGCTTGGCCCGCTCGATGGACAGCTCGGCCACGTTGGTGTGGTCGGCCGGCGGGCGGTCGAAGGTCGAGGCGATGACCTCACCCTTCACCGACCGCTGCATGTCGGTGACCTCCTCGGGACGCTCGTCGACGAGCACGACCATGAGGTGGCATTCGGGGTTGTTCGTGGTGATCGCGTTCGCGATCGCCTGCAGGACCATCGTCTTGCCGGCCTTCGGCGGGCTGACGATCAGTGCCCGCTGACCCTTGCCGATCGGCATCACCAGGTCGATGACCCGGGTGGTCAGCATGTGCGGCTCGGTCTCCAGCCGCAGCCGCTCCTGCGGGTACAGCGGGGTGAGCTTGTGGAACTCCGGCCGGCCGCGAGCCTCGTCCGGCTCCATGCCGTTGATCGTGTCGAGCCGGACCAGCGCGTTGTACTTGTCCCGGCGCTGCTCGCCCTCCTGCGGCGCGCGCACGACTCCGGTGATGGCGTCGCCGCGACGCAGGCCGTTGCGCCGAACCTGGGCGAGGCTGACGTACACGTCCGTCGGACCGGTCAGGTACCCGCTTGTCCGGATGAACGCGTAGTTGTCGAGCACGTCGAGGATGCCCGCGACCGGCACGAGGACGTCGTCCTCGCGCACCGTCGGCTCGGTGTCGGCCGGGCCGCCCTGGCCACCGCGCCCACGGTTGCGGCCACGCTCGCGGAATCGGCCGCGACGCCGGCTGCCGAACTCGTCGTCGCCCTGACCCGCGCCATCGCCCGGCACGGAGGAGCGGTCCCCGGCGGGGGCCCGGTCACCGGAGCGCGTCCGGTCCGCGCCACCGCGGTCACGGTCGCCGCCGCGGTCACGGTCACCGCTGCGGTCACGGTCACCGGTCCGGTCACGGTCACCGGTCCGGTCACGGTCACGGTCAGCCGCGGGCTGCGAACGACCCTGACGGTCGTTGCCGGATCGGTCCGCCCGGTCGCCCGAACGGTCCCGGTCGCCGGACCGGTCACGGTCGCCGGACCGATCCCGATCGCCGGACCGATCCCGATCGCCGGACCGATCCCGGTCAGCGGAACGGTCCGCCCGGTCACGGTCGCCGGAGCGCTCCCGGCGGTCGTCGCGGCTGCGGGTGGGGGTCTCGGAAGCGCCGGCCGCGGCACGCGGCGCAGCGGCCACCGGCGCGGTCGCAGTCGCGGTCGCGGCCTCGGCGGCGGCCTCGGGGGCGGACAGCCTCCTCAGCAGGC
>NZ_ADGX01000179.1 GCF_000177675.1 Parafrankia sp. EUN1f | reverse complement strand
GACGTCATCGCCGCCCCCGAACCGGGTGAGAACATACCGTACCGTCGCGCTCTCTGATGAATAGCTCTCAAGCTTCCATCCGGTGATCTCAATTTGCTCATAGGTGCGGCGGGTAAGATTGCCGACCGCTCGCCCGGTCGACCCGTGATCCTCTTTACCGTCGGAGCCGTTCACCTGGTTGCCCCGCCGGCGCGGATCGATTCCTGAACCGAACTCGGCCGGTCGAGGTCCAGCCGGCGCCGTAGCTCCCGTTGGCCGCCTGTGCCGGAGTCGCCGCGACGAGAGCCGCTCCAGCTCCTCCGGTGAGGACACCGGCCATGCTGGCGACAACAGCGAAACGCTTCGATCGACCGACCATTCTTGAACCTCCCGCTGAGCTGAGCGCCGATGCGAACATCCGCGTCGTGTGAATCGCCCGCGGACTCGGAACACGGCTATCGGCACAGGTGATCACTGATGCAGGCCCGACCTCATTGACGTGGCAAGGCCAAAGGTTGTGTACCCGCTGTTCCGACCTCTCACCGGCCGGAATATGAATTCGACCGGGTCGATCCCGAGGAATCGAGATCCGCTTGATCGCACCCGATCTGCTCCGGTATGGACCGCTGAAATCGGTTCATACCGGAGATGTGAGGTGTGTGGGAGGTGATGGCCCGGCGGCGGTGCGGGACGGGCCCGTGGCCTGGTCTTCCGCGGGCCTGGCGGACCTGGGCCGGCGCGGGCTCGGCCTGCCCGCGTCCGATCGCGGACCCGAATCGGCCCGCCGTCGCCCGCCAGCCTCCCGGCGGACCGGCGATGCCCCGCGGGCGACACGGGAACCTTGGAACCCGGTCAGGTCGTGGCCAGCGTTCGCATGGTCCGGCGGTGCACCCGGCGGGCGAGGCCCGCGACGAGCGGCCGGGCGACGGCCGGCAGCTCGGAGGTCATCCGCGCCAGTCCCTGCGGCCCGGCACCGTCCTCGATCATCCCGAGCGAGAGCAGCAGCTGGCGCGGGGACAGCTTCAACTCGCCGTCCCGGCCGAGCGCCGCCCATTCCGTTGCGGTGAGCAGGGTGGCCGCCAGCGGGACGATCTCGCGTTCCTCGGCGTCGAGATGGTCCTCCAGGGCCACGCCGAGATCCTCCAGCAGGCCGGCCAGCCGGTCTCGGTCCGCGAGGGCGGCGCCGCGGCGCCAGGCCTGCGCAGCCTGGCGGACCGCGTCGGCCAGTTGGTCGACATCGTCATGCTGGCGCCCGACCAGGACGAGCGTCGCCGCCGCCGTGAGCGTCGGCGCCCGTTCGACCAGCAGGGGCCACAGCACCCTGTCCTCGCCGCTGTGGTGCTCGCGCAGCAGGGCCAGCAGCAGGTCCAGATGGTCCGCGACCGCTGTGGCCTGGCCGATGTCCCCTGGCCGGCTGGCGCGGACGAGATCGGGCAGGAGGCCGAACTGCCGGCGGAACATGGCATGCACGACCAGCATGTCCGAGGTGTCGATGGGCTCGCTGGCCCGTGCCGGGCCGCCGTCCTGCGCCGGGGCTGCCTGCGTCGGCGTGGCCTGCGTCGAGGCGGCCGACGGGGTTGCCGCGACATCCGGGACGTCTGGGATGTCCGTGATCTTCGCGATGTTCGCGACGACAGTGCCGTCGGCCGAGGGGCGCAGTGGCGCGCGCCGCGACCAGCAGACCGCCGCGACGACCGAGGCCACCGCGAGCAGCAGGCCGGTCTCCGTTCCGAACCAGCCGGTGTGGGCCCGGTCAGTCGTGGCCGGCTCGACGACCGTGTAGAGCGTCGCGTTCACCGCGGCATGGGTGACCACCGCCGGCCACAGGCCGTGGCGCAGCCGCTGCCAGGCCAGCGTCGCACCCAGCGCGGTCAGCGCGACGGTGAAACAGACGGCGGCGACCGGCGTCGGCACGCCGTCCGGAGTCCCGCCCAGGGCGACGATGATCGGAAGGTGGAACGCCGACCAGATCAGGCCGCCGAGCAGCACGACCCTGGCCGGCGAGTTCCCTTCCGCCAGGTGTGGGACGAGCACGCCGCGCCAGCCGACCTCCTCCCCGATCGCCAGGAGGACGTAGGGCAGGCAGCCCACGGTCAGACCCAACGTCACGGCCAGCGCCGCGCCGACGGCAGTGGGTAGGCCGCCGAGTGCGAAGGTGTCGGCGAGCCCGGCACCGTCGAAGCCGCCGAGCCCGGTCATCCACAACACGAGTCCGGCCAGCAGCGGGTAGCTCACCCCGTAGAGCCAGGCCAGGCCCAGAACCCGCGCGGACGGCCGCCGCCACCCCCATCCGTCCCGGGTGGCAGCGTCACCGGTACAACCGGGGGCAGCAGCTGCGCGGGTGGCGGCAGCACCGGGACGGCGGGGGCGCCGCACCGCCAGCCGGGCTGCCGCCGCGCCGAGCAGCGGCCAGAGCGCCTGCGCGTACATGGCGGTCTGCCCGAGGCCGGAGGCGTCGCCGATGTGGCGAACGTCGACGGACTGGCCCAGCGCCACCGCCGTGCTGAGAGCCGTCAGCCCGAAGGTCACGGCGAG
Organism: Parafrankia sp. EUN1f; assembly: GCF_000177675.1. Classification (GTDB taxonomy): domain Bacteria; phylum Actinomycetota; class Actinomycetes; order Frankiales; family Frankiaceae; genus Parafrankia. The sequence goes on along the minus strand of NZ_ADGX01000179.1, from coordinate 14,439 downwards.
GAACACCACGAGCTCGCGGCGCGGCCGTCGCCCGTCGGCGGTCCGGCTGGCGGCGCCAGAGCCGAGTGCGGGAACGGAGGAGGAAGCGGAGGAGAGACCGGAGGGCGCGCCGGTGGCCGCGGGTCCAGGTCGGTTCGAGCGAGATCCGCCGTGGGCGGGGATTTCCGTGGAGGTCATGGGACGACCTTCGCCAGGGCGGCTGGTACGGCACTGGTGGACGCCTGGTACGAGCCGCTGGTACGGAGATCCCTGAGGGCACTGGCTGCGAAGGCGCCAGCCGGCCACGCACCGGTCGGGAAGCCGACCACGGCAGGCAGGTGCGCCTGGCCCGACTGCAGCCCTATTGTGGCCCGATGCGTCTCGGGGTGTTGGGCGCGGTGACGGCGTGGGACGTCCAAGGGCGCGAGCTCGACCTCGGCGTGGGGCGGGCCGCCACCCTGCTCGCGCTGCTGGTGGCCCAGTGCCAGGCACCGCTGTCACCGGCCCGGCTGGCCGACCAGCTGTGGTCGGGGCAGCCGCCGGCCACAGCCGCCACCACCCTGCAGGGGTGGATCTCCCGGCTGCGGCGCCGCCTCGAGCCGGACGTTCCGGCGGCGCAGGCACGTCTGCTGGTCACCAGGGCCACCGGTTACCAGCTGATCCTCACCGACCCGGTCCGTCAGCTGGACTCCGCCGCCTTCCGCCAGGACGCGGCGCGGCTCGAGGCGCATCTGGGTGACGGCCACCCGGAGCTGGCCGTCGAGGCCGGGCGGGCCGCCCTGGGCCGCTGGCGCGGCGACGAGCCCTACGGAGGCCTGCTCGACGACGCCCTTCCCGAGCAGCCCAGCCGGCTGCGGGAGGAGCGGCTACTCGCCGTCGAGCGCCACACGCTGGCCCGCCTCGACCTGGGTGACCATCGGGGACTGCTCGGGGAACTCGCGGCCGTCGTCGCCGCCCAGCCGACCCGCGAGAGCCTGGTGGCGATGCGGGCACTTGCCCTCTTCCGCGCCGACCGCCAGGTCGAGGCACTGTCCGAGCTCGCCCGGGCACGTGCCCTGCTGCGCGACGAACAGGGGCTGGACCCCGGCCCGACGCTGCGCGCGGTCGAGGCCGCCGTGCACCAGGAGGACCCGGCCGCGGCACGTCCCGGCTGGTGGCCTGGACGTCGCTCCACGGTGTCCGCGCCCTCGCCCCGGACCGATACCTCGCCCCGGCCGAAGCCGGCACCGCCGGTATTTTCGCCGTCGCCGTCGCCGTCGCCGTCGCCGTCGCCGTTCGTCGGCCGTGCCGCCGAGCTGGAACGGGCGCGGGCCGTCGTCGATCTACCGACAGGCGGCGCACGGGCGCTGGTGGTGTCCGGCCCCGCGGGTGTCGGCAAGACGCGTCTGGTCACGGAGGTCCTGGCGACGCTTCCCGCTGCCGGCGGGACGGTGCTGGGCACAGCGCCCGGCGCAGTGCAGGGCCGGGCGCGCTGCCTTCCAGGCGACGACACCGCCCCGTACGACCTGTGCCGGGCACTGTTTCCGGCGCTGGCACCCCCGGCGGAGGCATCCGTTCGTTCGTGGGCGCTCCTGCTTGCGGCGGCGCTCGGTGCCGAGCCGGGGCCTGTCCCGGCAGCCGGTCCGGTCCCCGGTCAGGGCCCGGCCCCGTCTGCCGGCTCCGGGCTGTCCGAGATCGTGGTCGACGACCTGCAGTGGGCCGACGCGGCGTCACTACGGGTGCTGGCCGTTCTCGTCCGGGGCCTCACCGACGCGGACCGGCCGCTGCTGATCACCGTCACGGTCCGCGACGAGTATCTGGGTGGTGCCTTCGGCGGTGGAGGTGGCACCGGCGGTGGAAGCAGTCGCGATGATTCAGCCGGCTCCGCGGACTCGGTGGGGCCCTCGGATGCGCTGGAGGCGTTCCTGGCCGCTCTCGGCCGGCTGCCGGGCGACCACCTTCGGCTTGCGCCGCTGGGATCCACCGCGGTCGCCGACTACGTCGCCGCGGTCATGCCGAGAGCGGGCGCGATCGCCACCCCAGGGCCCGGGTCACACCTCGCGGCAGGCGACGCCGCAGTCTCGGGTGTCACATCCTCGGACGTCACGTCCTCGGAGGTCGCGGCGACGGACGTCGCCGCGGTGGTGGCCGAGCGCAGCGCCGGCAACGCGTTCTTCATGACCGAGCTGACCCGGCTGGTCGCCGCCGGACGTCCCGCTCACGACCTGCCCGACCGGGTCATCGACGTGATCAGCTCGCGGGTTGCCGCGCTCGGCGAGCCCGCGCGCGGGCTGCTGCGCGTGGCCGCCGTGCTCGGCGACGGTGTCGCCTGGGATGTCATCGCCCAGGTCGCCGACGACGGTGCGGTCGACGGAGCGTCGAGTGGTTCGTCTCGCGGCGGTCGTGCCCCGGGGACGACGTCCGCCGCCCTCGACGAGGCGTTCGACAACGCCGTGCGCGCGGGACTGATCGCCGATGAGCCGGGCGTCGTGCGTTTCGCGCATGCGCTGGTCCGGGAAAGCCTGGTCGCCCGCACGACCCGGCGGCTGCAGGCCGACTGGCATCGACGCTGCGCCGACGTGCTGCTGGCGGGCGGCGCCGGGGTGCAGGCGGTCGCGGACCATCTGCTGCGCGGCGATGATCCGCGAGCTGCGGGCGCCGCTCTCGCCGCGGCCGAGGCGGCCCTCGCCGTCGCGGACTTCGACGGCGCGGTCAGCTGGGCCCGCCGCGGCCTGGACCGGACCCCCACCACGGCAGGTCTACAACCGCTGCGGTTCTCGCGGCCGCAGACGCTGCCACCGACACAGCTGCCACCGACACAGCAGCGGCGGCGGGAGCGGGCGTGGCTGGGCCTGGCGGCCGGTCGGGCCCTGTACCGCGCCGGGCGCCTGTCCGAGTCCGCCGAGCTGCTGGCGACCACCTACGACGAGGCGACGCTCGCCGGCGAGTCCGATCTCGCGGCCCAGGCCGCGCTCGAAGCCGCGGGCGGTCCCGTCACCGGCTACTGGTCGATGGCCGGCGAGACCGCACCGGACGTTCTCGCCCGCCTCCTCGAAGCACGCCGTCTGCCCGGGCTGACCCCGGCCACGGCGGGAGCCGTCGAGGCAGCCTGCGCGGCACGCTTCGCGCTCGCCGGCGACCTCCGGCGCGCCGAGCAACACCTGACCGCGGCGCAGACGGTGTTCGAGACGGGCGAGGACGCCTCGCCCGACCTGGAGCGGATGGTGCTGCTGGCCCGCTTCGTGACCTGGTGGCGCCCCGACCTGGCAGCCCGGCGGCTGGCCGTGCTCGACCGCCTCGGCGCACTGGCCGCCGGTGACGTCGGCGCCCGCCTCACCGTGGCGCATCTGCGCGCCCTGACCCTGCTCGAACTCGGTGAGCTGGCCGAGGCGGACGGGCAGGCACAGCTGCTCGCCGCCACCGCCCGCCGCCTGCGCTACGACGACTTCACCCTCGCCGCCTCCTGGTGGAACGCGATGCGTGACCTGATGTCGGGACGTCTCGACGACGCCCGCCGGCAGGCGGAGTCGGTCTTCTCCCCGCTGCTCACCGCCTCCGCCCAGGCCGCCGCGGTCGCCCGGTCGTCCGTCGAGGCGATCGGTGGCATGGTCGCCTGGGAGCTCGGGGTGCTGGCGGCGGCGCTGCCGGAAGCGGCGGCCCCGGCACCGACCGACCATCCCGGCTGGCTGATCGTGCGGGCCCTGGGCCTGGCGCAGGCCGGTGACGCGGACGCCTCCCTCGACGTCCTGGCGCCGCTGCTGCGCCCGGGGCTGCCCGCGATCGGCTCCGGTCCGCCGGCGACCGCCTCGCTGATCCTGCTGACCGAGTGGTGCTGGCATGCCCGCACCCGAGCCGACGCCCGAGACTGGGCCCGGCCGCTGCTGGAACGGGTGGAACCCTGGGCCGACGCCGTGATCGTGTTCGCCCCGGGCGGCGTCTGCATGGGCTCCGGGCATCTGTACGTCGGCACGCTCGCCGCCGTCCTCGGCGACCACGAGCGGGCCGTCCGCGAACTCGACGCCGCACAGGCGGTCAACGAACGCCTCGGCATGCCGCTCTTCGCCGCCCGCGCCGCCGCCCGCCGCCTGTCGCCCGGCATCTGAGCCGGCTTGTCGATGACTGGCGCACCGGCTCACTTCTGTGGCGGGGGAGGGGTGGCGTCTCGGATGCAGGCGAAGTCCGACCACGCCCCTTCAACGCCGTTCTCCTTGGTCGCTCCGAGAACGGCGCCGACGGTGAAGCAGTACGGCTTCGTGGGATCCACGTCTTTCAGCTCGTACACGGTCGTGCCGGCGGGCAGAACATAGCCTGCGATCGCCCCGGCCGGGTCGAATACTCGTAACACCAGGCCCTCAGCGATGGTTCCGTTCGTCCAGGTCAGCCTGATGACGGTGCCGTTGTCGGCGGCTTGCAGCCCGTAGGGCCGGGCGGAGCTGGGATCCGTTGGGTCCGGGGCCCCGGAGGCGGGCAACGTCGAGGACGCCGACCCGGGTCCTGGGGGATTGTCCCCGTCCGGCACGATCAGCCCGATCACCAGCAGCATCGACACTGCCAGCCCCACGGCCACCGGCACGGTGGTCCGGATCCACCGGCGCCAGGAGGGCGTTGGGCGGTCGTCGTCCGACTCCGGATCCCGCCGCCCGGACACCTCGTCGGCGGGCGGTCCCGGCGGGCGCGCTCCGGCGCGCCCGGCGGCGGTCAGGTCCTCCAACCCCTGGTGACCAGGCTGGTGGGCCGATGCTCCCGCGTCTTCCCCCGGAACGGACGCGGCCGCCGCCGCGTGGGCGGGGCCTGGCGCGGGGCCAGGTGCGGTCGTGTGCTCCGACAGCGGGGCGGACGCCGCGGCGGCGTGGTCGGGCGTGACGGAGCGCTCTGCCGCGGGAGCGTCCTGCGGAGCGCGGGAGGGGTTGGACGCGCCGGACTCGTCTGGGTCGTCGAGGGCGCTCGGCGGCACGGCCTCCCCTGGAACGGGGCTGGGCGTGCGGCCCCGGGTGGCGCGTCGGCGGGAGCGGGTGGTGGGTCGGCTGGAGGGCGCGGGGCGGGACGCCGGGTCAGCCCCTCGAGCGCGTGCAGCCGGCGCAGCTCGTCCGCGGCCGTGGCCGCATCGCGCGGCCGCGCCGACGGATCGCGGGCGAGCAGCGCGCGCAGCAGGCCGTCGACATCGGAGTGGACGTCGCCTCGACGGATCGGGGCGAGCTCCTCGGTGAGCGCCCGCAGCATCATCGTGGCCAGGCTGTCGCCGGGGCGGACCCCGAACGGCGGGGTTCCGGCCAGCATCGCGTACATCGTCGCGCCCAGGCCGTACAGATCGGAGGCGACGCTGGGCTCGTCACCGCGCAGGACCTCCGGCGCCGCGAACGACGGCGTGAACGCGTCCTGGCTGGCCGACATGTCGGTGCCGAACCCGCGGCTGGCGATCCCGAAGTCGCTCAGCACCGGGTCGCCGCGTTCGGACAGCAGGATGTTGCCGGGTTTCACATCGCGGTGAAGAATCTTCGCCTTGTGTGCCGCCTGCAGGGCGTCCGCGATGGCGGCCCCGATGCGCAGGGTGTCGGCGACACCGAGCGGCCCGTTCCGCCGCAGCAGGTCGGCGACGGAACCGCCGGGCAGGTACTGCATCGCGATGAACGGGCGGCGGTCGGCGGTGGAACCGGCCTCGAAGACCGTGATGATGTTCGGGTGCCCGGTGAGCTTGCCGACGACCCGGCACTCGCGGGTGAACCGGCGTGCCGCCGCGGAGTCGCGCAGATCCGAGCTGATGACCTTGACGGCCACGGTGCGGTCGAACCTGTCCTGGTAGGCGGTGTAGACGATGCTGAAACCGCCCTGCCCGATCGGTGTGAAGGACCGGTAGCCGTTGATGAGCGGATCATGTCCGCCGGTGGCTGACAGGCCTCCGTCGATCGCTCCCTGCCCCGGCGGGTCATGCTCCGGGGAGGGGTCGGTCGGGCCCTCCCCGCTGCTTCCAGTCATCGGCCGGTCCCCCTTTCACCCGATTGCGCGGCATTCGACCGGTGGGATGAACCCGGCGGGCGGGACAGCTCTGACCGGCGGTGAGCCAGCCGGCCGGGTGCCAGCGACCGGCGGACGCGTCCGGTCCGCGAGGTCGACGCCCGCAGCTCGGCACGCACCCGGTCGGCGTGGCGCCAGGCGGCGTCGGCGTCGGCCTCACGCACCTCGCCGCCGGCGAACAGCGCCGCCGTGACGAGCACCGCGAGGTCGGCAATCGCCGCGGAACCGGTCTGAGCCTCGGAGCCCATCCCGGCCACGGAGCCCATCGCGGCCACTGAACCGGCCGGGGCGGTCAGGCCGGTCCTGACCGCGGAACCGGTCTCGACGCCGGCCCCGACTCGGACTCCGGCACCGGCCATCGTGACGATCTCGGCCGACGTCGCCGAGGCCGGCACGGGGACTCCCGCGACGTCGAGTGCGTCCAGAGTGTCCTGCCAGGCACCGACAATTCGCTCCCGGGCGCGTGCCGCCCGCGCACGGCGCCGCCGTCGCAGCCTCGGCGCCGCCGCCGCGGCGGCGAGGTAGCCCACCGCGGCGATGACGAGCAGTGCGGCGGCGCCCAGGCCGGCGAGGACGACCACGGACCGGTCCGAGTCCGTCCTGGCCGGGGGCACCTCGTTCGGCACCGTCGGTGGCGCCGGCACCGCGGCGGCCTCCGCGACCCGCTGCGCGCGCTCCGACGGCTCACCCTGGGCCGTGGTGGCGACCTGGCCGCCGTTGTCCGCCGCCGCGGCCGGAGTCGGGTAGAACGGCACCCAGCCGAGCCCTTCGAACCTGATCTCCGGCCAGACCAGGACATCACCCGCCCTGACATCGCCGGTGGCGGCGTCGCCGCCGGCCCGATCCGGCTTCGGGCTGAACCCGACGACCACCCGGCTGGGCAGCCCGACGACCCGGGCGAACACCGCGTAGGCGGCGGCGAACTGCTCGGAGGTTCCGGCGCGGCTGGTGCCGAGGAAGTACGCGAGGTGTCCGTAGGTGTGCCCGGCCGGAGCGGACGGATCGTAGACGAGGGTCCGCAGATACTGCTCGAGCTGGCGGGCCTGCTGGAACGGGGTGAGAGCGCCGCCGGCGGCGGCCCGGGCCGCGTCGCGCACGACCTTCGGCAGACCCGGTGGGAGGGCCAGCGTCTCGTTGACAGCCGCGCCGGTCGGAACCTGCGCGGACGCCAGCTCCGCCGGGGTCGGTTCGCGGGGGGCGACGGACACGACGGTGTAACGGCGGTCATCCGGGTCCGTGTCGCCCTCCGTGCCGCCTCCCGTGTGGCCTTCCGTCGCGGTCAGCGTCCCGTCCCGGACGTCAACGGCCAGGCCGGATCCGGAGAGCGCGGCCGGCCGGTCGAGATGCGGCAGGAACGGCCCGTCCAGGGCGACGATCTGCAGCTGCGACGTCACCGAAGGCGCGTCGCCTGAGGGCATTCGCGCACCGTCCGCAGCGGTTTCCGGGGGTACCCGGCCACCCGCCGGCAGGTAGCGCGCCGACGACGTCCACCGCTGGCCGTCGAAGCGATCCAGCACCGCCAGGCGGATGTTGCCCGCGACCGGCGGGCTGACCCGGAACAGCACGTCGTCGGGATGCCCGAGCCAGGCCGAGACGTGGTCGAGGGGGCTCTGCGCCGTCTGCTGATCGAGCGTCACCTGCCGCAGATCCCGGACGTCGTACCGCTCGCCGTCACCCGGTCCGGCGGCGGCGAGCAGCGGGCCGGCCAGGGGCGCGATTCCCGCGGTCACCACCAGCACGGCGACAGCCGGCACCACCGCCGTCACCCGCATCCGGCCCCTTCGCCGGCCTCGACCGGCACCGAACCCGCCAGCATCGGAGCCGGTGCCAGCACCGGTGCTGGCACCGGTGGCCACGGTTCCGGTGATCTCCGCGGTGCCGGTGAGCTCCGCGCGGCGGCACATCACCAGTACCAGCACGGCGGCCACCAGACCGGCCGCGACGCCGAGATTCGACCCGGCACCCGGCACGGTGAGCAGCACGCCTGCGACGAACACCGCGATCGCCGGCAGCGCCGGGACGAGCGGCGCCCGGGTCCTGGCCACCAGCTCCGCGCCGGCGAGGGCGGCGAGCCAGGTGAGGGCCTGCGGGACGACCAGCAGGTCGGGCGATCCCAGGACGGGCAGCGTCGTCTCGAGCAGGCGGGCGCCCCCGTTGACCACCCCGTCCCACACCGCCGGCAGCGCGCCCTCCGCCTGCGGAGAACCATTCCGGAACAGGGTGAACCGGACGACGGCGAGCCAGACAAGCGCCGACACCCCCACCGACACCGACACCGGGCGCGGCCTCGGTGGCCCCGCCGAGGAGCCGGCCCCGCGGCGGAGCGCGCGCAGAGGGGGGAGAAAGACGACCAACGCGGTGACGACGACCGGCACGACGGCCGCCACGACGAGCGGGGGAAACAGATCCGATGCCGGGAAGCCACGGTGGAACGCGGCACCGGCGAGGCCCGCCGCGAGCGCCACCGCGACGAGGCTGGCGAGGGGTACCCCGCGGCCCGGGCCGCCTGCGTGCTGGTAGGTCACGAGGACCGCCTCGTCCCGGCGGTCTGCGCCCCCGCCACGCTCGGCCACACCAAGGTCAGCTGCGCCGTGTCGGTGATGTCCAGGACGCGAAGCCGGCCGTCGGCGACCGACTCGAACCGCTGGGAGGCGCCGGGTGACGTCTGGTCCGGCCCGGGTCCGGCCGGGGCGCCCGACACGCTCACACCGCCGTCCACGCTCACGCCGCCGACTCGCAGCATCACAACCTGCTCGAACTGGCCGGCCAGAGCGCCGGCCACGGCCAGCTGGCCGATCTCGCGGCGGCCGGTGACGATCACCAGCGAGCCCACACCCCGGCGGCCCCGGCTCCGCACGGCCTCGGCCAGGGGGTCGCCCGGTACGTCGGCGTCCGTCCAGGCGGCTCCGGCCAGTGCGTCGAGCGCCGCTGTGCCGTCGGCACGGCGGTCCCGGCAGTCCAGCCGCAGGCCGCCGGTGGTGTGCAACCGCACCGGGAACCTGCTCCGGGTCGACGCGAGGACGACGGAGGCCGCGGCGTCGACCGCGGTGTCGAACGCCCGCGCGCCCTGCCCTTGGCCGTGCCCGTGCGCGGTGCCGTCGCCGCCTGCACCGGGATCCGCGGCGGCGTCCGTGTAGGCGCGCCGCCGGATGTCGAGCACGACGGTCGTGACGGGTTCGCTCGGGTCGACGTGCCGGCGGACGAGCAGCGTTCCGGCCCGGGCGCTGCTGCGCCAGTGGACATGCCGCAGGTCGTCACCGGGCGTGTACTCGCGCAGCGCGTGGAACGTCACCCCGCCCTCGACGCGGCTGTCCACCGGCAGACCGTCCGGGCTGCTGGAACGGGCGGAGGGCAGCGGCGCCAGCGGTACCGCCGCCGGATGGACGGGGAGCTGCGCCTGCCCACCGAGCGACTCGTACCGGGAGAACAGCCCGAGTGGGTCGGTGATGACCAGGCCCACCGGCCCGATCCGCAGCACGCCGCGGCGGTCCGTCGGCAGCGGGACGGCGACGGTTCGGCGGCTGCCCGCCGGCAGCGGACGCAGCACGACCCGCGAACCCTGACCGCTGTGGCCCCGACCGCCGTGGGCCGCGCGGCCGGGGGAGGGCCGCCGTCAGTCCGGTCGCCGTCAGTCCGGTCGCCGTAGGGGACCACCAGCCGGGCTGACGAGCTGGCCCGCCGCCCCGCGTTGCCGACCGTCACGCTGGCGACCGCCGGCTCGCCGCGGGCGACCCGGGAGGGGGCGACCTCGATACCGACCTCGATGCGCGCCGGGCGTGCCATGAACGCCGCGCCGACGCCGAACGCGGTCAGGCAGCCGACCGCCAGCACCCCGATCTCCGGGGCCCGCAGCGCGACCGCGGCCACGCCGAACCCGAGCGCGCCGGTGAGAGCACCCCACCCCGTCCGGGTGATCTGGCCGAGCGCCCGCGGTAACGGCCCGCCGCCGGCCCGCGGCCCCGGCCTCGCTCCCGACCCCGATCCTGCTGCGGTGCCGGCCCTCGCAATGGTGCCCGGCCCCGGCACCGCGTCAGACCCCGGCAAGGGTTCGGGGCACCGGGACGCTTTCCAGGACCTCGGCGACGGCGCGCTCCGCCGTGTAGCCACGGAGCTCGGCGTCCGGTGCCAGCAGCAGACGGTGCGCGAGGGTCGGCTCGGCGAGCGCCTTGACGTCCTCCGGGGTGACGAATCGCCGGCCGGTGGCCGCCGCCCGCACCTGGGCCGCCCGCAGCAAGGCGATGCTGCCCCGCGGGCTCGCCCCGAGCCGCAGCCCCGGCAGCTCCCGGGTCGCCGCGACCAGATCGACGACATATTCGTGGATGGTGTCCGCGACGTGGACGCTGGCCGTCTGGGCGGTCATCGCGAGGACGTCGTCGGTGCCGAGCACCGGCTGGAGGTCCTCGACGCGCAGGCCACCGCGGCGGTCACGCAGAATCGCCACCTCGGCGGCGCGGCTCGGGTAACCGACCCGCAGCCGCATCAGGAACCGGTCGAGCTGCGCCTCCGGCAGCGGGTAGGTGCCGTCCATGTCGACCGGGTTCTGCGTCGCGACGACGAGAAACGGCCGCGGCACCGGATGTGTCACGCCGTCGACGGTGACCCGTCCCTCCTCCATCACCTCCAGCAGTGCCGACTGCGTTTTCGGCGACGCCCGGTTGACCTCGTCGGCGACCACGACATGGGCGAACACCGGCCCCTGGTGGAAGCGGAACTCTCCGCTGCCCTGGTGGTAGACGGTCACACCGGTGACGTCCGAGGGCAGCAGGTCCGGGGTGAACTGGATGCGGTGGCACGTCGCCTCCACCGAGGCCGCCAGACACCGCGCCAGGGATGTCTTGCCGAGGCCGGGGACGTCCTCGACCAGCAGGTGGCCGCCGGCAAGCAGGCAGGTCAGCGCCTGCCGCACCACCTCGGTCTTGCCCCGGACCACCAGCTCGACATTGTCGACCACACGCTGGAAGGCCGCGGCGAACTCCCGCCCCGCACCTTCATCCCGGCTGTCCGACACGTTCCTCCCATTCACTTCGCCTGCCTGATCCCCATGGACGGGCCAATCACGGCGGCACATACGAATCGTAGTATCGATACGAGGTGTAGTTTTCCGAATTGATCGTCGTGCTCGGTCCCGAGCCAGCCTCATTCCTGGGCGTGATCACAACGCTTTTGTAGCCTGGATTCCCCAGGAAGTTGCTCACGGTCCGAGTGGTTGTCGTATACGTACGAGGCGGCATGTCGCCTGAACTGTATTCCGACTCCGTTACCACATATTCGACCGTGCCGCCTCCCGCGTCCGCGGGTGGCTCCCAGGTGATGTCCGTGTACCAGCCGCCGCCACCCGGTCCGTAACCGGTGATCAGGACGTCCTGGATCCGGCCCGGTGGAACGCAGCTGAGCGCCTGCGCGGGCGCGGAGGCCACGGACGTACCACCTGGGCCGGTCGCGGTGGCGGTGGCCAGCACCTGCTGGCAGCCGGCCGCCTCGACCGTCGCGCTGACCGGGCCCGGACCGGGTAGAACGGTGGCGCCACCGGCGTCCGTCGTCAGCGCGAACTGGGTGGCGGGGCCACCGGCTCCCGCCGTCACGGTGACGACCACCACGCCGGAACCGGAGACGAGACTCACCGACGGCGCGCCCGGCGGTGCCGGAGGCGGTGTCGTGGTGCTGGGTGGCGGGGCCACGGGCGATCGGGTCACCGTCTGCTGCGGCCGCCGCGACTGCGTGGCCGTTGGGTTCGGCGCCGGTATGGGAGCGGTCCGCTGGTCCGGAACAGTCGGCGCATCCGGGCCGGGCGGCTGGCTCCGCCGCGCGGACGGGGGAGGCTGACGCTGCTCCGCGGACGGCACGGTGACCGGCGGAGGCGGGGCCTTGGCGCTGGTGTCGACCACCGGCACCACCGCGTCCGGCGCGTACTTGTCGACGCGGCGGCGCTGGCCGTCGGGATCCACCGCGACGGCGTTCGTTCCGTCCGCGTCGTTCACCCACACCGTGCCGTTGCGAACGGACAGCGTCAGCATCCCGGGGCCGCCGGAAAGGTGGATCGGCTCGTCGAACCGCCCGGCCACCTGGTCATAGACGAACACCTGGCCAGACCCGTTGTCAGGCACATACACCCGTCCCGCCGCGATCAGTGGCGCGCCCAGCTCGGTGGACGGCCGCTGACCGGCCAGCTCGATCTGCCGCACCGAGCCACGGCCGTCGTCGGCCGCCAGGTCGATGAGCAGCACCGTCGAGGTCCCGGCGACCAGTACCGGCACGACCCGGCCGTCGACCACCGGTGCGACGACCAGCAGGCGACCCGGTCCGGCTGGCGGCGGGAGAGCCACGGGTCGCTCCGCCGCCTGGTCGTCGCCTGCCTGGCCCGAGGTCTTGCCCAGGCCCTGCGACGCGACCGGTACCAGCGCGGGCTTGTCGGCATCCACTGCGACCGGGCGCCCGGCAGCCATCGTCATCGTCAGCCCGGCGCCCGGTGCGGCCACCGAAACGGTTGTCGCCACGCGCCCGTCCCGGATCGCGACCAGGTCCCCGCGGCCGGCGAGGGCAACCCACAGAACTCGGTCGGCGTCGAGACCGGCCCCGGTGACCGGCGCGCCGAGCAGGACCTGCGCGCCGACGATGTCGAGCGTCCGCGGATCGATCCGGGTCACTGTGCCGGTAGCGGTCTCGATGACATAGGCGAGCTCGCCCAGCGCCACCACCCGCACCGGCCCGGACTGCCCGAACGACCTCGACACCAGCTCCATCGTCGCCGGGTCGATGCGGCTCACCACACCCGTCTCCAGGTCGGTGACCAGCACGGAGACGCCGTCCTGCGTGAGCTCGACCCGATGGCCCCGGGAAGCCGCCAGCTCCACATTGAAATCAGGTTTGCCGGAGGGACCGTTGACGTGGGTCACCCAGCCCTTCGCCGTGCTCCACAGCCAGGAGCCACCGTCGGTGAGCTGGACGACCGCTGTGCCCGGACTCGCTCCAAGAAAGCCGAGCAACGTCACTGCCGCGACCGACGCGGCCACCGCGGCTGACAGGGCACGAAGCGAGCGCCCCCGCCGAAGACTGCGCATTCCCCCACACCCCCGTGCCGGGCCCGGGCCTCATCCGTACACGGCACCTGTGGAGAAGAGGCTAGCGACAGCGCATCTGACCCGAACGGCACCCTATCGGGCCGGCGATGTCGCCTTACCGACAGAGATCGTGGATGGGGAGACCCCGTGTGATCGCGTGTCGGCCTCGCTTCGCGCGATGGTCCCGGTCGGAGGCCTCGCAGATCCCTGGTCGTGGTGGCGTCCCTCGCGGCTGAACGGCGGAGTCCGCGGCCGACGCCGGATGCCGGCACTCACATGCATCGGCATTTCGCTCTCTACTTCGGTACTTCGGTGCGGGCGGCCACACGCTGGACGCACTGCGCTGAGCGAGTCGGCTGCGTGGTTGCGGGCACGGTTGTCGGGGGTGAGCAACGAGATCGAAAGGTCGAGTACGGAGAAGCTCGGCATCCCACCGGGGGCGGCCTGCTACCGGTGGCGGCCTGCGTAGACCCGGACGGTCCATAACGCTGGTTCTCCGCGCGAGCCCCCGATGAAGGTGACGCCTGAGTCGGAGTACGCGGGCGCCCCCTCCGATCGTCCGCAGTGCCTGCGGCCCCGGCCCGACCCGGGCAGCCCGACTGCCGCCCTCGGCTCTCCTCGGTCCTCTGTCAGCGGCGCGTGGCCCGAGATCGGAGACAGGTCGCGGATCCTGACTGCCGCTCCCGATCCAGGGCGCGGGCAGCGTCGATGTGGCCTGGTCGATGGGACCGGCCGTGCCAGCGGCCTTCCATACCAGCGGCCTTCCATGCAACGTGGCGTCGACAGCGCGCGCCAGGACGAGGACAGTGTCGGATGGGTCCTGGTTGTGGGCCCTTCGGCGCACCTGTGGGCAAGGCGACGACGCGCCCACCGAGCGCGAGCGGACGGGGCTCCGACCACCCCCGGCATCCTCGTGTATAGTCCTGTCTCACCGCGTGATCGGGACCAATCGGGCCTGAGAGTAGACGGGCCCAGGATCCTCCGAGGGGGCGCAGACCCCCCGAGGACAGAGCCCGAAAACAGTGCGGTAAGGTTGGAAAGAGTGGCAGTCGCCGGCGAGTCCGGAGCGATTTGACACAAACCCGAAAGCATCGGTAACTTCACCGAGTCGCCGCAGCCGGGGCCGATAGGCCGAACCGGATGAGGCAAAGGCAAAGTGGCGGAATCGCAAAACACGGCGATTTGACACAAGCCCGAAACGCCCGGTACTTTAGCCGAGTCGCCGCAGCCGGGGCCGAAAGGCCGAACCGGATGAGGCAAAGGCAGAGTGGAAAGTCGCGAAACACGGCGATTTGACACCGGCCGGAAATACCGAGTAAGTTGAAGAAGCACCGGAAACGCCGAAAGGCACCGTTCGGTTGCATCTGCTCCTTGAGAACTCAACAGCGTACCGAATAGTCAGTGCCATTTA
>NZ_ADGX01000180.1 GCF_000177675.1 Parafrankia sp. EUN1f | reverse complement strand
CCCGGCAGTCCGGCGGCCGGCAGTCCGGCGGCCGGCATCGCGAGACGGAACACGCCGCCGCCCGGGTCACCCCACGCTCCCGCGCCCGGCTGGGCGGATTCCGGCGACCGACGTTCCGCGGAACCCGACGTCACGATGGTCGCCCCAGCGGGCAGCCCGGCGGCCGGCTCGACCCAGGAGCGCCCGGCCGCTCGGCGGGGCCGCCGACGGGTGGTCCCGGTCCTGGTCGTGGCACTGGCGACGTTGCTGGTGGCCGCCGGGGCCGCTGCCGTCCAGCTGCTGCCGACCGGCTCGGATGCCCGGCTGCCCACGGCCGAGGCAACCGGCAAGAGCACCGACGGCGGCAGTCGGGACCGGGAGGAGCCGGGCAGCACCGGCTCAACCGGTTCGACGGGTTCGACCGGACAGCCGGATGACCCATCCGCGACCGCCGGCGGCGACGCCGGGAGCTCACCGGCCCCCGGCGACATGGAGAGCTACCGGCCAGGCCCGCCCGCCAAGCGCGCCATCGTTCCCAAGGTGGTCGGCGAGCCGATCGGCCGCGCTGAGGATCGGCTGCGCGCGGCCGGCTTCTCACATTTCCAACGGGACTACCGCCTGGATCAGGCCGCGGTGGACGTCGTCATAGCCACCGATCCGGCCTCCGGCACCTCGGCCAACACGGAAACGATCTTCACCCTCACCGTCTCGTCCGGCCGCGGCCACACCACGGTGAGCGACTTCATCGGCCGCACCGAACGGGACGTCCGCACCGGCCTGGCCAGCTCCGGGCTGAAGATGAACCTGGTGGTGAACAACGGCCCCTCCTCCCAGGGCGCCGGGCTGGTGGAGAGGACCGACCCGCCCGCGGGAACCCAGGTGCCCTTTGACACCACCGTGACGGTCACCATCGCGAGCACGCAGGTCAACGTGCCCGACGTGGTCGGCCGCAGCCGGTCCGACGCCCGGGCGACGCTCACCGGCTACGGCTTCGACGTGGTCGAACAGAACCAGGCCAGCGACCGGCCCGTGGGCACGGTGCTGTCCCAGTCTCCGGCCTCCGGGCTCGTCACACGCGGCGCGACGGTCAGCCTCGTCCTCGCCGCGCCGCCCAGCGGCGGCAGCACCGACGGATCTGGCGGCGCCACCGGTTCCAGCAACCCGAGCAGTTCCGCCGCACCGTCGACCCGGAGATAGCGGGGTCAGGCACTGGGCCTCGGAGCAGTAGCGGGCCTGCGCGGCGGGGCTGCACCCGAAATGGACACCTACGCCTATGTCAGGTTGTCCGACCGGCCGGTCAGTGTTCGTAACCTGCGGCTGCGGGAATGGGACCTACCCAAACGGGCTAGTACATCCGGGCCAACCCTTGACGGCCGGATGCTTTCGAGCACATTGCGAGGTGTCCACAGCGTGGTCTTTATCGTTCTGCTGTTTCCGCTGGCGCTCCTGGCGATGACAACACTCATGGACGCGGTCGAGGACTTGCTGAGCTCGCTGATGACGCCGGCACGACGGCACGGGCTCGCCAGGGCGGCGCAGACCCGGCGCAGATCCATGAGTGCCGTGCGGGCAGTGGGCGAGGCGGCGCCGTTGTCGCCGGCAGGGGCACCGTGGGCGGTTCGGGAGCCGATGTGGCCGCTGGCGGCACCGCAACCACCGGCCGCGCCGTCGGCACTGCCCGTCGACCGGCGTCCCGTGCCGCCCGCCGAGTACGACGCCCCGACGGCGCAGGCCGCGGGCTGGTACTGAGCAAACGGGCCGGCATTCAGACCGGGACAGGCGGCAGACTGTCCGGTTTGCTACATATCAACCACCTGAGGTGGCCCACCGCCAATACTCGACCGAGTGATCGCTACCGGTGGCGGGTGCGGGAGCCTCAGGAGTAGAAGGAGTCGCCGGGGACACGGCGGGCGCGAGATCAGCACAGCCGGTCTCGATCCCGACCGGGACTGGCTTGAGATCGTCCGACTCCTCATCTTCCACGAGTTTCCCTGGGATGCCCGGACCGCCGGCAAGCTGACGATCTGGCACCTGTTCGCGGTCCCGAGCACGGCGAGTGTCGTCGGATCGATCGACGCGCTCGCCGAGCGGGCCGAGGAAACCTCGCTCACCTTCGGCGACCTGCTCGAGCACGGCTTCGAGTCACCGGTCGGGCGGGACGTCCTGCGCATGGTGAACAGGGCGCACCGCGGGTGGGGAATCACCAACGGCGATCAGTGTTATGCCATCGCGTCGCTGGCGGTAACGCTGGTGCGCTGGCTGGACCGGTACGGATGGCGTGCGCCCACCCCGGACGAGCGCTCCGCCATAGCGCGGTTCTACCTGGAGCTGGGGCGGCGGATGGGCGTGCGCGGCCTGCCGGCCGACTACGACGGCCTCGCCGCCTACCTCGCCCGATGGGAACGCGACCGGGCGGCGTACTCACCTCTCGGGGAACGCATCAGCGAGGCGACCATCGCGCTGGCCGAGTCACAGCTGCCACGGCCGCTGGTGCCCCTGGTCCGGCCGTTCGTCGCGACGCTGCTCGAACCGCAGGTCTGCGCGGGAGTCGGCCTCGCGCTCCCGCCGGTGCCGGTCCGCGTGGCCATCCACGCCGCTCTTCGTGCCCGGGCGACGGTCGTCCGCCGACTCCCGCCCCGCCGCCACCCCACCACCCCGCGCACGAGGCGGCAACGCCGCGACACCCGGCGCGCACGGCTGTGGCCTCAGCGCGCCACCGGCGTGGTGTCTCCCGGCCACGGGTAGTGCTCTGTCGCCAGAGCCTGTTGCCGGCGAATGCCGAGCCTCAGAGGAGGCCGAGCTCGTGCGGGACCGAAGCTGTCTCCGATCTGCCTGCTGATCGGCTCGACGAAGCCACCGGGCGCATCCCGCCTCGCGGAGCTCCATCCGTCCCAGGCGGACTACGAGCAGCGTTACGCCGCCGGTATCGAGGCCGCCATCGATGCCGGGTTCGTTCTCACCGACGACCGCAACGCCCTGGCCGCCTACGCCAGGCCGGATCTCGTCGCCGGCGGACCGTCAACCGGCTGCCTGCGCCGATGGATTGCGGGCCGCGATCGCGGCGTTGAGCGCGGTCGCGAAGCCCGTCCAGGTCAGGTAAGGCAGCAGGGCCACCCCGGCGGAGCGGTCCGCGTGCCAGGCCCGGCGTAGAAGATCGATGTTGGAGGCATCGAGGGCGATGATCTCCGCGAACGCGAGGCCTGGGCTTCGGACCCGGAAGAACAGCGGAGTCCAGGCGGCGTTCAGGAGCAGGTTGATCCCGAAGGCACGGCGTAGGCGGCGCCGGTGGTCGTCGCCGGCCGTGCCGTCGAGCGCCCGGGCGCCGGCGAACGCGATCAACAGGTAGATCGGTGTCCAGACCGCGGGGAAGGCCGCCCGTGGCGGCTGCCAGGAGGGTTTGTCCAACGACAGGTACCAGGACGAGTCGGGGCTGGTCGCAACCGCGCCGGCGCCAGCCGCGACCGCCGTGGCGACACTCGTCCTGACCAGGGTCCACCTACTCACCCAGGTGAGATACCCGCCACCAGCCTGGTCCGACACTCCGACACTCCGACACTCCGACACTCCGGCACCCTGTCCCAGGACACCGCCGGCGCGAGTCCGCGCGCGGTCGGCTGCTCCCGAGGTTTACTGCTCAGGGCAGCGGTCGGTCGACGAGCGGAATCAGCCGGGAATCCGCCAGTGCGGCCGCGCGGTGGCCGACACCAGCGAGATAGCCCTCGTTCGAGGCGGACGCTCGTCCGACGGGTCCAGGTACACAGGCGAACAGTAACAGCGCGGCGGCGGCGCTCAGGCCTCCGGATCGAGCTGCAATCAAGCTGCGCTCGGGGCACGCTTCACGGTTCTGGCCGTCGGGCGCCCCACAGACTGCGGCCGCTGGTCAACCAGGCTGGTCCACCAGGCGGAGCGATGGGTGGGGCGACCGATGGGGCTCGTCCGCCACTGGCTGGCGGACGAGCCCCTTCGCTCAGGATCGTGCCGGTTCCCGTGCCGGTTCCGACCCCTGGGTGGGAACCGCTCCGAGGCCGGGTCCCGCTTCGGGCTCGGGTTCGGGTCGGCCCTCGCCGCCGGACCCGCCGTCGCCGTCGCCGGTGCCGTCGCCGGTGCCACCGTCGCCATCAGTACCGCCGCTGCCGCTGCCGCCGTCGGCGCCGCCGCCATCGCCACCGCTGTCACCGTCACCGTCACCGCTGGCGGTTTCACCGACGACGATGTGGGTGACTGCGCTGTCGGTGACCGGCTCGTCGGCGGGTTCGACCGAGACGTGCGGGACGACCCGTTCCAGCCACTTCGGCAGGTACCAGTTGGCCTTGCCGATGAGGTGCATCAGCGACGGCACGAGCGCCGTCCGCAGGATGAAGGCGTCGAGGAAGACAGCGGAGGCAAGGCCGACACCGAAGATCTTGATCGGCCGGCCCGGGGTGAGCACGAAGCCGAGGAACACGGCGATCATGATGATGGCCGCGGCGGTGATGATGCCGCCGGTCTCAGCCTGCCCGACGACCACCGAACGCTTGTTGTCGCGGGTGTGCAGCCATTCCTCGTGCATACGGCTGACCAGGAACACCTGGTAGTCCATCGACAGGCCGAACAGGATGGCGAACAGCATGACCGGCATCCAGGCGTCGATCGGCCCACCGGGCCCGGCGCCCATCGGCTCGGAGAGCCAGCCGTACTGGAAGATCGCCACGGACAGGCCGAACGAGCCGCCCGCCGCCAGCAGGTTCATCAGCGCGGCAGTCAACGGGATCAGCAGGCTGCGGAACGCGATGAGCAGCAGGACGAAGGACAGGCCGACCACGACCGCGATGAACAGCGGCATCTTCCGGGACAGCACCGCGGCGAAGTCGACGTTGATCGCCGTGTCACCGTAGGTGTAGATGTGGTTGGCCGTGTCTTCGTACAGTGGGGGCAGGACGTCCGAGCGAAGGTGCCGGACCAGCTTGTAGGTCTCCTCCGACTGCGGTGACGTGGTCGTCTTGAACGTCACGAAGGCGACGTCCTTGGCCAGCGGCATCGTGCCCAGGCTGGCCGGGTCGACTCCCGGAACGTCGGACAGCGCCTCCGACACCCGCTGCAGATAGGCCTCGTCGGAGGCGCCCGGGCCGCTCACGACGGCTTCCAGGGCGGAGTTGTATCCGACTCCGAACTCGGAGGCGATCAGGTCGTAGCCCGTGCGGGTCGTGGAGCTCTTGGGGTCGCTGCCCTGATCGCTGGCGCCCAGCTGCATCGAGAAGAACGGCAGGGCGATCAGAATCATCAGCGCGCCCGAGACCACCGCGACACCGATGCGCTGGCGGGCGACGAACTGCGACCAACGCGCCCAGAATCCCACCTGGTGATCATCGATGAACTCACCGGCGCGCACCGCCGCCCGCTGCCTGCGGGTCAACA
The DNA here is from genome assembly GCF_000177675.1 of Parafrankia sp. EUN1f. Classification (GTDB taxonomy): domain Bacteria; phylum Actinomycetota; class Actinomycetes; order Frankiales; family Frankiaceae; genus Parafrankia. Next base: position 10,869 of record NZ_ADGX01000180.1, on the reverse strand, counting down.
CCTTCAGCCCGAACAGGCTGAGCAGCGCGGGCAGCAGTGTCAGTGACGCAATCATGGTGAATCCGACCGCGAGCGCGGTCGCCACCGCCATGCCGTTGAAGAAGCTCACGCCGAGCGCGATGAGACCGAGAATGGCGATGCAGACGGTTGTGCCGGCAAACAACACCGCCCGACCCGAGGTGTTGACCGCGTTCACGATCGATTCCGCGACGGGCACGCCCCGCCGCAGATTTCGGCGATGCCGGGTGACGATGAACAACGCGTAGTCGACGCCGACACCGATCACCATCAGCTCGGCGAGAACGGGAGTGATATTCGACACATTGATCGCGTGACTGAGGATGTAGATCACACCGAGGCCACCGACGAGGGCGAACAGGGCGCTCGCCAACGGCAGCACCGTGGCGGCCACGGTTCGGAACACCAGCGCCAGGATGATGAACGCGGCCGCGAAGCCGATGAAGATCGACGACCCCGAGCCCTCGCTCTGCCCGATACCGGAGAACGCGGGGCCGGTGAACTCGACCTGCAGCGAGTCACTGCGCAGGGTCTTCAGCTCGTCGAAGACACCCTTGAACAGCTCCGGCTCAAAGTGGTCGTTCTCCCAGGTCACGGTGATCAGCGCCGCAGTGGAACCGTGCGCGCTGTTGAGCAGCTTCGGGTTCCCCTCCGCGTCGGCCTCGGGCTTCGAGCAGTCGACCAGATCCCAGGGAGATGTGATAAACGCCACATGGTTACCAGAGGCGCACACGTCGGTAAAGGCCGACTTCAGCTCCGGGGGCGACGCGGTGAACTTCCCGTCCTTGTTCTTGAGCACGACGGTGCCCGTAGCGCCGCTCTGATTGTTCAGCCCAGCACCCTCGAGCAGCTTTGCCACCGACGCGGTCTCGGTGTGCGGCAGGCTGAAGGTGTCGCGGTACGAGGCCCCGCCCATCACCCCGGCGATCGCCTGCACGGCAACGATAAAGCCGACCCAGCCGACGACGACGAGCCATCGGCGACGGACGGCGAGTTCGGCGATCCGTTTCATCAGTTCTCCTGCTCAACCTCTGGCAACCGGCGAAAGTCCTGGCATCGCGACGGCGACCGAATCCAAGTCGCCCACAGCTTCGCACATACATGCGGACCATCGACAACCAGTTAAGCCAGAGCAATCAGATGCCGGAGCGATCAGTTACCGGCGTGACATGATCTACAGATCTTGAGTCACCCAGGCGACAGCACCGGCCGGCAATCCGTAGTAAAAGAGCCACGCTTCGAACCCGTGGGGTATCGTCCGGCGGGATGCATCGCGACGAGATCGTCACCGCTGCCGGACCGAACGTCACAGCGACCGCCGAGCCCCGCGAGGATGACGCCTCCGCGCCGCTGACGTCGATGCGCAGCACACGCCCTTCCCCGACCAGGGTGGAGATCGAGGCCGGGCGGGCGATGGCCGGCGAGCTGACCAGGCCGGCAGGCGATCCGCCGCCCGCGGGCTGGCCGGCGGTGGTGGTGCTGTCGGAGGCCTTCGGGATCACGCCGGAGATCCGTGAGGTCGCGGGCCGGTTCGCGGGCCGCGGCTGGGTGGCGCTCACTCCCGACCTCCTCTCCCCCGGCCCTGCGCCGGTCTGCCTGGTGCGGGCCATGCGGGAGGTTTTCAGCGGCCGGCCGGGGCCGGTGGTCCGTGATCTGGACGCCGCCCGTCGGTGGCTGGCCGACCGACCCGAGGTGCATGCACGCCGGATCGTGGTGATCGGCTTCTGTCTGGGCGGCGGGCTGGCGATGCTGCTCGGCGGGCAGGCCGGCTCCGGGGTGCGTGCGGTTTCCGCCAACTACGGCGCCCCACCACAGGTCGAGGCGTTGCGCGGATGTGGCCCGGTGCTCGCCGCCTACGGTGAGCGCGACCGGGTCTTCGCCAGAAAGGCACCACTGCTGCGGGAACGCCTCGACGCGGCCGGGGTGCCGGGCGAGGTGACGGTGTACCCCACAGCGGGCCATTCGTTCCTGACCGGGCGCCCCACCAGACGCAGCCATCGACTTTCCATGCTGATGACCGGGCCGCTGTTGCGTCCCGGCCCGGAACCCCACGCGGCGGCGGAGGCATGGGACCGGATCTGGGCCTGGTTCGACGAGCACACCGCGGCCGAGCCCCGTTCGGCACCGGGTACTGAACCCGCCTGACATCGTCGGCGGTCCGGGACGGGCGCGGTGATCCCGACCGCTCAGGTCACGGTGGGCGCCCAGACACGGTGGGCGCTCAGATGCGGTGGGCGCTCAGATGCGGTGGGCGCTCAGGCCACCGCAGGTTCTCCTGTCGCGGTCGGCGGAGCGGCCAGCAGGCGGAGCGCGGCCTCGGAGCCCGAGCCGGGGGCGGCGGTGTGGGTGAGGATGCGCTGCCCATTGCTGTCCGGCAGGTGGAGAACCTCGTAGTGGAGGTCGAGGTCCCCGACCGCCGGGTGGTGCAGGCGCTTGGTGCCACGTGAGCAGAGCCGGACGTCGTGCCTGGCCCAGAGCCGCGCGAATTCGGGGCTGTTGATGCTCAGGTCACCGATGAGCTCGGCGAGCAGACGATCGTCCGGGTACTGCGCCGTGATGTAGCGCAGGGATGAGACGGCCAGCGCCGACTCGTCGTCCCAGTCGCGGTAGAGCTCCCGCGTGTGCGGGTCGAGGAAGAGCAGCCGCAGCTGGTTGGGCCGCTGGGGTGACCGGGGGGCCGCGGCGTCGAGATGACCGGCGAGCAGCGCGTGGCCTAGGCGGTTCCAGGCCAGGATGTCGTTGCGGCGCCCGAGCAGCATGGCCGGAACGGCGTGCATTGCGTCCAGCAGGGCGGCCGCGCCGGCGGCCGGCAGTTCCGGCCGGGCGGGACGACGGCGCTTGGCCGGTGCCGGCCGAGCGAGGGCGTACAGGTGGGCCCGTTCGTCCTCGTCGAGGCGCAGGGCGCGGGCCAGCGACTCGATGATCGAGTCCGAGGCGTTGGTCGACTGCCCCTGCTCCAGCCGGGTGTAGTAGTTGATCGAGATGCCGGCGAGTTGGGCGAGCTCCTCACGGCGCAGGCCCGGAACACGCCGGGTTCCCCAGGTCGGGAGGCCTACGCTGGCGGGCGCGACCGCAGCCCGGCGGGTGCGCAGGAAATCGCCGAGCTCTCGGGTTCCGGTCTTCGGGTCAGCGGGGCGCATGCATCCCAGTGTCGAGCACGTTCGCGGTCGCTGAGTGCCCCTGCGAGTGGTACCAGGGGCGGGGGGATCGCAGTGCGGCGTCGCAGGCCGCAGGGTCCACAACCGTGACTACCGAATCCTTGGCCGACCGGCCGGCACCGGCCCGCGTGCCGACGGCGGCACCGACGGCGACACCGATGCCGACGCGGGTCGGCGGCCGCGAGCGGCTCGCCCTCGTGGTCCTGTTGACCGCGAGCTTCACCCTGGCCGTGGACTTCTCGATCCTCAATGTCGCGCTGCCCCGGATCGGCGGCGACGTGGGCTTCAGCCTGGCGAACCTGCAGTGGATCTCGACCACGTTCGCGGTCTGCGCGGCCGGGTTCACCCTGTCGTTCGGCCGCATCGCCGACCTGTTCGGACGTCGCCGGCTGTTCCTGGCCGGTATCGCCGTGCTCGGCGTCTCCTCGCTGGCCGGCGGGCTCGCGACCGTCCCGTGGGTGCTCCTCACGGCGCGGGTCGCCCAGGGACTGGCGACCGCGGCGGTGACACCGGCCGCGTTGTCCCTGCTGACCACGTCGTTCCCCGAAGGCCCGTTGCGGGAGCGGGTGCTCGGGCTCAACGGAGCGTTGATGGCCTCGGGGTTCACCGCCGGCGCCATCCTCGGCGGGCTGCTGACGGACCTGGTGAGCTGGCGCTGGGCCTTCTTCATCAACGTCATCGTCGCCGTCGTGGTGCTGTCCGTCGGGCCGGCCGTGCTCACCGAGAACAAGGCCGCCGACCCGCCCCGGCTCGACGTTCCCGGCGCCGTCACCGTGACGGCCGCGCTGGTCACCGGTGTCTACGGGCTGACCCAGGCCGGCGAGCGCTCGTGGAGCGACCCGCACTGCTGGGGGTTTCTCGCCGCCGCGGCGATCCTGCTCGCGGTCTTCGCCGTCGTCGAGCGGTCCGTGGCGGCGCCGCTGGTACCACCGTCGATCCTGGCTCGTCCGAGTGTGCGGTGGGGTAACCTCGCCGGCCTGCTCGCCTTCGCCACCGAGACGTCGGTGGTGTTCCTGCTGACCCTCTACCTGCAGAAGGTCCGGGACTACACGCCGTTGCAGTCCGGTCTCGCGTTCGCGGTCCTCGGCCTCGGCACCGTCGTCGGAGGTCTCCTGGGCCCGCGGGTCATCGCCCGTCTCGGCGGCAGGCTGGCCGTCGTGCTCGGGTTCGTGGCCCAGTGCGCCGCGACCGTGCCGCTGGTCTTCCTCGGGGACGCACCCGGCTGGCTCGCCGACCTGCTCGCGGCCACCTTCGTCGGCGGTGTCGCCAACCTGGTCGCGATCGTCGGGTTCATGGTCACCGCGACGTCCGGTCTGGCCGGCGGCGAGCAGGGACTCGCCACCGGTCTGGCCACGATGAGCCAGCAGGTCGGGATCGCCCTCGGCACACCGGTCATGTCGGCGATCGCGACCGCGTCCGGGGCGGACACACCGCACGGCATCCTGCACGGGGTCACCACCGCGCTGGCTGTCAACGCCGCCCTCTGCCTGGCCGCGGCGATCCTGCTCGCCATCACCCTGCCCACCGACGCCTTGCCCACCGACGCCTTGCCCACCGACGCCTTGCCCACCGACCGGCGCCACAGCGAGTCCGCGGCATGACCGCCCGCCGACAGGTGCTGCTCCTCGAGCTCAGCGCAACGTCCCCGGACCGTGCCGGAGCGCCCACCTCGGCACGGTCCGTCCACTGCACTGCGCCGCCGCTGGTGTCAGGCTCCGGCCGGGACCTTGTCGAGGAAGCCGAGCACCTTGGTGATGCGACCGTCGGCGCCGGAGCCGGCCTCTGGCCCTGATCAGCCGACCCCAAGCCGGCCCTCGATATGCCGATGATCGGTATATTCTGCCGATGTGGGTATCGAGGAGATGCGCGAGCCGACCTTTCTGGTGCTCGCGGCACTCGCTGACGGCGCCAAGCACGGGTATGCGTTGATTCGGGAGGTCGAAGCCATCTCCGACGGCCGGGTGACACTACGAGCGGGCACCCTCTACGCCGCCCTCGGCCGGCTGGCCGACCAGAAACTGGTACGCCCCAGCGGCGAGGAAGTGGTCGACGGTCGGCTTCGCCGCTACTACGACCTCACCGACGCAGGTGTCGAAATGCTTGCCACACAGACCGCCCGCCTGCGGCGGAACGCCGCCGAGGCCGACCGCCGACTCCGCGCACGGACTCGTCCAGGGACGGCGACGGCATGACTCCACCACAGCTTGAGATCGCCTACCGCCGGCTCCTGAGGTGCTACCCGCCCAGGTGGCGGCAGGAGCACGGGGACGAAGTCCTCTCCACCCTGCTGGACATGGCCGACGCCAGCGCACGTACCAGACCGAGCCCCGGCGAGGCCGTGAACCTGATCGTGCATGGCTTCGCCGCACGGTTCGAGGCTTCACGCGGTGTCGTGCCGGCGGCGATATGGCACCGCGTAGCGGTCATGGCGCTCGGCTCCGTGGCCACGTTGTCGTCCGCCCTGTTCGTCGTGGCGGAGGTGCTGCCCGACCCGTTCCCGTCACTCGACTGGGGCGCGCGGGCGAACACCAACCCGAGCTTCGGCCCCTTCATGACCGTCGGTGCCGCCATCTATCCGCTGCCGATTCTGGCCTTCGCCGCCGCCGCGGCCGGTTACACGCGCGTCGCCCGTACGCTGCTGGGCCTTACCTGCCTCGCGGTGTGTGCCGCGATACCAGTCGCCGGGTGGTGGGACACCGAACGGCCTCAGCTGTATCTCCTCGTGGCACTGGGCTTGCTGGCCGGGATGGCGGCGGGCGGCATGCCGGCGGCAATCCGCCGCCGCGACCTGTTCGCGGCGACGGCGCTGTTCGGCCTTTTTCTCACGGCGGCGGCCGCCCGCAGCGTGTCACTTTTCCACCAGGCCTATTCCGGTATCGACTACTGGAACTATCCGCTGCTCGCCTATCGCGGCCCCACCGGGTTTCTCGACACCGTCGAGATGACGGTGCCGGCCGCCGTCGCCCTCGGCTCACTCGTCGCGACCGCGGCGAGCGTGCGGAATCCCGGCTGGATCGTGGCGACCTTCACCGTCGGCGGCACATGGGCACTGCTGCCGATCGCCGATTCGGTCCGCTACGGCCGTTGGGGGTGGGAGGACAACTACGCCGGGGCAGGCCTCATCCTCCTGGTCGGCATCATGGCCCTGGCGGCCGTGATCGACCTGTTCCGCGCGGTTGGCCTGAGAATCGTGAGGGTCTCGGATCTGCCCGCCGGCAGCGCCGATGCCACCGACCCAAAATGAGGCGACGACACGCTTCCGCCCGACGATGATGAGCGGGTGAAGCGAACCCCGTTCTCTGCCAGGAGCCCCGGCATGGCCTCCGAGACGAGCCCGGCGGGCTGGACCCCGGATGAAGCCCGGATGTTCCACGTCAGTTCGATCGCCAACCGCGGCTCCATCACGCGCCATGGCCTCGACTGGTCGCGGATGGGGGCCGCCCGAGGAATCGCCGGAAGTCGCCGGCCGGAGGTTGCGGGCGTCTTTCTCTGCACCGACGAATTTCAGGTTGACTTCTTCCTGCGCATCAACAACACTGGCGGCCCGGTGGACGTGTGGGCCGTCCGTTTTGACGCGCCGCCTGACCTCGAGACCTCCCCCGAGGGATTCTGTTACCTCCCACACCGCGTCCCACCAGAAAGTCTGACGCTCGCACGCCAGGCCGTACCGCCCGAGTTGACCTACGACTGACCCAGGTGCCAGCGGACGGTCAGCCAGCCGGCCGCTGGTCGCAGCACGTATCGCGGTAGGGATCAACGTTCGTTCCGGACACGAACTGGCGCCATTCCGATTCGGTCAGGCCTCGACCGGCCAGCCGGCGCCATCCCCAGTGCGATCGGGGGCGTGGTCAGGCCTCCTGCCGCCACAGCGGCGTGATGTCGACATGGGTGAGTCGCCACCCGTCCTGGGTATGGAGAGCACGGAACGCGGAGCGCAGGCCGACGAGCCTCAACAGCGACGGAAAGGCCTGCCCCGAGGGAAAGTACGCGACAAGCTCATTCGCCGCGATGGTGGCGTGATCCCCATCGAACTCGACGAGTATGTCAGTGGTCAGATGCTGCGTGCGTTCCGCATCGTCGCTGGTACTCCGCACGTACGCGAAGATTCCGTCTATCCCTGTGGCGGTGCCGCGCGGGCTGCGGACTATGGCGTCCTTGTGGAAGAGATCCCGCCCCTCCTCGTCATCACCGTCGTCCAGCCATCGCCCGAGCCTACTGACCAAGGCAACGAGTTCTGCTCGATCGGTGGCGTCCGTCAGATGAGGCATGGCGCTCCTCGATGATCCTGGGGCCGAAGTTGACAGAACTCGGGCCACAAAGACCACCTGGCCCGACGATGGCCAGGCTAAAAGTTCAACTTTTCTTGAGGTCAACAACCGCCAAGCCCCGCGCGTCGCTCCAAGTCGCGCTCAGGCTTTGGCACGCTCCGGCACGGTGACGTCATCGCCGAGCCAACTGGCATGCCAGCGCCACCAACAGCGCGTCCTGGTCAGCGCCAGCCGTGATCGCTTCGGCGCCGAGCCGTTCCAGGGATGACCATCTCGCGGACACCGGGGACTTTGGTGATCTTCAGCAGTCCCCGGTAGTACCACCCTGCGCCGGCAGTCGGAGCGGTGCGTGCTCAGCCTGCTCCACCGGGGCGGCCTACGACGTCAGTGCACCGCCCGGCCGGCGAGCGCGAGCATGCGCTCCTGCGCGCCGGCTTCCTGCGGCATCGGAATGATGTGACCGTAGCGCCCCGACGCTCGCATCTGCTAGGTAATCGCGGGCATGTCCGCAAGCACGGCCTCCACCAGTTCATCCGGCAGTCGATCGTCTCCACCGACGGCGCGGGCAAGCTCCCAGGCGTGAATCGTCACGTCCCGCACGAGTGCGACCAGGGGGTTCTACCGCGCCCTACCGAATAACGCGGCTGAAACACCGCCGTTTACCAGAACCATCTGTAAGGGCTGCCACGTTGTGCAGGCGGCAATTTTCCCGACCCCAGAAGGCGCCACAGGCGCCCCGCTCGGGGGGTCGGGGGGTCGTCCCCCCGACTGGCATCGCGGCTGCTGGCGCGGTTGATCGGAGATCAACAAGCATGCGGAACCAGCGCGTGGGCGCGGCAGGGATCGAACCTGCGACCACTCGCCTGTAAGGCGCTCCGGGGCCAGCGCTGTGCTTGACCTGCATATACGCAGGTCACCGAGGAGCGTCCGGCACACAATTCAGTTGTGTCTAAGGATCCCTATCGACACGACCCCCGGATACCTGACATGCCGAATGTAACATGCATCACAGCGCTGCCAGATCGTCCGGATGAGCGACACAGGATCACCGATGGGAACACGGAGCCTCCGCCCATGAGTCTCGCGCCGTCAGGCGACGTCGAGCCATGCACGCAGGGCCTGCCGGATCACCTCGCTGGCATTCGTGTGATCAGCAGCCGCGCGACTCGCCAAGGCCGCCCGCAGCTCCGGATCAAGTCGCACCGGCACGACCTCGCCCGGCGCCGACCCGATCGGCCGCCGCCCACCCCGGCGTCGCAGAATCTCGACGTCATAGCCGGCCTCGGCCTCGTCAGCAAGCCGCGCCACGAGCTCGTCGGTCACCGGCACCCCACCTGATGTGGGGACATGCCCTGTTTCGCCTGTCATCTCAACCTCCTTGTCACGGCAGGAGACCCCAATACTTCGGACGCATACGCATCGCATAGATGATCAGTTCGGTGCCATCGTCAAGGAGCAGGACGACGATCTCCAGAAGGTTGCCCGACCGATCCGGACCCAGCCGAAGCTCCCGCCGCGGGTTCTCGTCGTCGAGTGCGAAGGCGACCAGGTACCTCGTAGCGGCGTGGAGGAGGTCGGCGTCGGCCACTCCGTGCTTACGCGCCGACCGGTGGATCTCCACATCCACTATCGTAATACGAAACCTCGATCTGAGGCCGAATCGCCACAGAGCGCGTCGGGCCCGGACCAGCGTGCCCCGCCGAGATCACCCGGAGCGGATCCGATAAAACGGGTCCTCAGCCACACCCGCCAGGACGCACCGACGACGCCGGTTCGGCGAGCGATAGGCGAGCGTCGCACAACACGTACGCGCTGCCGCATCGAGCGGCGCGCAGTGGGACGGGACCTTCCAGGGAGGGTCTGAGGCATCCCGGCGTGCTGGCTGGGTCAGGCGACAGCCCTACGGGTTGCGGGCGACACCGATGACATGCGCGCTCGCTCCGAGCATCGACGGCTCGGTTTCGGTCCGGCGGACCGCCCTGAGCAGATCGGCGGGGTCGACCATCCGCTGCTCCAGATCCCCCAACAGCCAGGCGAAACCCTCGACCGCGACAAGGCGGATGTCCCGATAGCCGGCGTCCTCGAGCTCCGCGCGCAACTCCTCAGGGCGGTGAAAGTAGGCCCAGAAGCCGCCCTCGGCCGGCTGGGCCGGGTCCTGGCTCAGGCCGAGACGCAGACTGCGGTCAAAGTCGTCCCAGATCTCACGGCTTCCCAGCAGACCCTTCATCGTCGCGTCGAGGACCCAGGCATGCCGGGCGATGACCTCGACCAGAACATCGCCCCCCGGCCGAAGAACCCGGGCCGCCTCGCGCAGCGCGGCGACCCGGTCATCCCGCTCGACAAGGTGATAAAGCGGGCCCATCAGCAGCACGGCATCGGCCGTCTGGTCGGGCACAGGAAGACGACGGGCCTCACCGAGCTCGACTCGAAACGGCGCGTGTGGCTGCGACCGGGACCGGGCCCGCGCCATCTCGACATGGCGGGCGACGGGGTCAATGAGAACAAGGTCGTAGCCGCGGCCGGCGAGATGCGCAGCGTGGGTACCTGGACCGCCACCGACATCCACGACGTGGCCCTGCCCGACCAGGAACCGCGCGAAGATGTCCCAGGTCCGCAGCCGGACCAGGTCACCCAGTCCCGGACGCCACAGACGGTCGTCCTCGTCAACCAGCTCATACCGGGCCGTCACTCGACTATCGATCTCCACCCGACCCAGTATGGAAAGCCCGCCCACGCCTGGCGATCTGTTTTGCCTGCCCGCCGGGACCGCGTCAACTGTCTCATCGCGCACTTGAGTGGTGTCTGAGCGCTGTACTCTCCACGCAGACCCAAGGAGCGATCTTCACGAGAGTCAGACCTTCGACGTACCTTCCCCCCGGCGCGCATAAATGCTGGTCAGAAGCTCGACCGAAGATCGTCAAGCAGGCGGAATCAGCGTGTGGGCGCGGCAGGGATCGAACCTGCGACCACTCGCTTGTAAGTTACTTCGCCAGGAACGGTGACCTGACCTGCATATCCGCAGATCACGGCGATCCATCCGAGGTCGAATTAATCGCTCCCCACTCGGTGGCACCAGGAGCGCCCGCCCGGGCGCCGGACCGCCGGAGACAGCATGTCCCCCCTCGCACCCTCGACGCGAGCACGTGACCTATCCCACAAGACAGAGAAGGCCTGGACCGCCGCGCGTCGCGCCGCCGACCGGGCGATGTCCCGTTCGGACTGCTGGCGCGGCGCGGCGGGCTCGTCCGAGCTGACGGCCGAGGAGCGCACCGAGGTGGGCCGCGGCGCGCTGGCCGCGATGGATGAGGCGATCATCCGCCTGCAGGCCGCGCGGGATGCGTTGTCGGCCGAGCTGCTGGATGCCGGGGTGCTGGCGCCGCCGCTGGTGGAGTCGGAGGACCTGCCGGCGACGACCTGGCAGGCCC
>NZ_ADGX01000181.1 GCF_000177675.1 Parafrankia sp. EUN1f | reverse complement strand
CGGCGCGGCGCAGGCAGTGCGGGCGCACGAGGCCGCGCGGGCGGCGGGGGCGGCCCCGATCGATGCGAGCCGGCCCCGATCAGGGTGTGCCGGGCCTCATCTCACACCCGATCGGTCCGGCGGCCGCCGTCGGTAGGTTGACCAGGACAAAGAGGGCGATTGCCCGCGCGTGGGGTGGATGGACGGGCCGGGCCCCGGCCAGCGGAGCGTCGTTTCGTCGCGCTGGGGACGGGCTGGTCTGGCACGATCGAGTCGGGTCGTCAGCCCGGCCCCGTCCACCCGCACAAGAACCGAGAGGGCGACATCGGTGCCGCAGGATCCGGCCGTCATCCAGCGTCAGATCGAACAGACCCGCGCCGAGCTGGCTGAAACCGTCGACGCTATCGCGGAGATCGTCAGCCCCAGGCGGGTGGCGGAGCGCGCGAACGAACAGATCCGTGTGAAGGTCGGCGAGCTGCGCGAGCGCCTCGTTCCGGCCGGGTCGTCGCCACGGCCCGCGGCGCTGCTGGGCGGTCGGGCAGGGCATCAGGACGCCGAAGGCGGGCTGGCGGCCGCGGGCAGCTCCGGCATATCCGGCGAGGGCGTGCCGACTGAGGTCGTGCGGACGGTCCGTTGGGAGAGGGTCGCGCTGGCGTCGGCGGTGCTCCTGCTGGTCGTGGGAGCTCGGCGGCGGCGCCGGAGGCGGTGAACCCGCCCGGAGCACCCGGAGGAGCTGGTGCCTCCGGAGGAGCTGGTGCGTCCGGAGGAGCTGGTGCGTCCGGAGGAGCCGGAGGAGCTGGTGCGTCCGGTGCGTCTGCCGCGTCCGGTGGGCCCGGCGTACTGACTCTGATCCGTCATGGCGAGACCGAGTGGAGCCGGTCCGGGCGCCACACCGGACGAACCGACATCGCCCTGACCGCTGACGGGGAGCGGCAGGCGACGGCGCTGCGGAGCTTCCTGGCGGGGCGGCGGTTCGTGCTGGTGGCCACCAGCCCACGGCTGCGTGCGACCCGCACCGCGGACCTGGCGGGGCTCCTGGCCACCGAACCAACTGTCGCGGACCGCGCCGTGTGGCCGGATCTCGCCGAGTGGGACTACGGGGACCTCGAAGGCCTGACGACGCCGGCCATCCGCCGGGACCGTCCGGGCTGGTCGGTGTTCACCGGCGAGGTGCCGGGGGGAGAGACCGTCGAACAGATCGGGCGGCGTGCCGATCTGGTGCTCGCCACGGTGCGGCCCTGGCTGGAGCGCGGCGATGTCGCGTTTGTGGGGCACAGCCACATGTTCCGCGTGCTGATCGCCAGATGGCTTCGGCTGCCGCCGACCGCGGGTGCCTGTTTTGTGATCGTGCCCGCCGCTGTGTCGGAGCTCGGCTTCGAGCGAGACACGCCCGTGCTGCGCCAGCTCAACCTGTCCGCGGAGGGCTCCACCGGGATCTGACCCGCGGACCCGGATCCGACGTTGCTGACGGGCAAGCATTGAGGATCGTGGTCGTTTTGGCGACCAGAATCCTCAACTCTTGCGGATTGTCAGGCGACTCCTCGCCCTTCTTTCGCTCTTGGGGTGAATTGCTGGAGCTGTGTGGCGGTGCGGGATGGGGCTGCGGCGTTCGAGCCGCGCGGCTTCGAGGCGCTTAGAGGTCTCCGCGGCGGCGCATCACTGCCAGCGCGGTCACGCCCGGAATGATCGGGAGCCAGTAGCTGATCAGGCGATACACCAGCACCGCGGCGACCATCGCCGGGCCGGCGCCGCCGGAGGCGGTCAGGCCGATGACCAGGGCCGGCTCGATGGCGCCGACGTTCCCCGCGGTCGGAGCCGCGCCGGCGACGGCGGAACCGACCAGGTACACGGCGGTGATCGTGGCCAGGTCCAGCTCGCCCTCGAAGGCCCACACCGCGCTTGCCATGCCGACGACCTGGGCGAGTTTCGTTCCGGCGGTGCCGGTCACGAGCACGGCGGTTCGCCCCGGTGAGTGGGCCAGCGATTTGAGGTGCCCGCGGAAGACCCGCATGGCGGGCCGTGCGCGGCACCGCACCCGTGGATGGGCGACGGCGGAGCCCACACCCACGCCCACCACGGCGACGCCGGCCATGAAGGGGCCGGTGCCGATTCCGTTCACCGTCATCCGGACGGGAGCCGTCACCGCCTCGCCGACGCCTGAGCTGCGCAGGGTTCCGGCGACGAGCGCGAGGCCCGCCAGATGGACGAGGAAGGCGACGCCCTTGAGTGAGGCCACCGCGGCGAGGGCCGCGGGTCGATTCATCCCACGTCGCTCGAAAAAACGCAGATGGATGGCGATGGCGCCGAGCCCGGCCGGCACCACCCGGTTCGCCGCGGCGGCGGCGAGCTGGGACGCAGTGGCGATACCCAGGCCCATCCGCAGCCCGCTGGCCGCCCGCACACTAACCCCGTGCGCCATGTAGAAGGCGGCGGTGGCGACCAGGCAGACCCCGAGCCAGTGCCAGCGCGGGGCGGGAACGGCGGTGAGGCTGCCGACGACATCCTCACGGAATCTGGTCGCCATGATCGCGACGATCCCGACGAGCGCGGCCGCGACCAGGATCTGCACCCGGGTGCGGCGCAGGCCGAACCTGGGCCGCACCCGACCGAGGTCGAGAGCGATCGCGGCGGCGCCGGTGGCGTCGACACCGCCGAAGACGGCGGGAACCGAAGCCGCGGGCCGCGAGGACCCGGTGCCGGAGCCTCGGCCGGCCGGAGCGGAAAGCTCATCTTCCCGAGGCGGGTGGCCGGCCTGCGCCTGGCGGGCGCGGCTCGGTACCGGACGCTCGTCCGGTACGGCTGCGGCACGAGGCGTGCCCGTTGCGCGCTCACCGGCCCGCCTGTGGCGGGGCAGCGTCGGCCCGACAACGCGCGGCGCGGCCGCCGTGTTGTCGGCGTTCATCGCGACCGGGATCTCGATGTCTACCCCCTCCGGTCCGGAAGTTCAGGGTTCACGCTATGTCGCGTGCCTGAACGACGGCTGAATGCTCCTCGTGCCGACTACCTCCGCACCATCACCGACAGCGGGTTGGGGCGGGGTGGATCCGCTGTCCGCGACTCCACCCCGCTCCAGGCAGTCCTGCACCGCGACGGGGCGTTCCAAACTCACTGTGACGTGGTGGTCCGCTGGGTGTGAAGTACCCGGGAGATGACGGTTGGATGGCCGCGACTGCCCCGCGAAGCGTCTGTTCCGGCGGCCCGCCCGGGTGACCGAGGACTCAGGAAGTCGCCACGGTCGGGGGCCGCGAGGACCCCCCGTCGGTGTACCACCGCGGTACGCGGTCGGCCAGCCACGAGCTGATCACGTCGCCAATGTACGCGGGACGGAACTCGACCCGGTGAAGATCTGACCGCTCGACGGTGACCAGGTCGACCTCGTCGACGCGGCTGCCGAACTCCGCGTACCGGGGCACGGCGCCCGCGAAGAGGACATCGATCTCGTGGGCGGCCTCGTGGCCGGTCCCGCGACCGGTTTCGTGGCGCTCCATGCCGCCGACGAAGTCCAGGGCGCGCACCTCGAATCCGGCCGTGCGCCGCAGCACGCGGTGCAGGACCTGCTCGACGCCCTCACCCGGGGCGACGCGCTCACCGAGCAGGAAGAACCACGGCTGGCCGCGGTGGTTCGCGACGACGACGCGGTTGCCGAGGGTCAGGAAGACCCGGGCACGCAGCGTCGGTTCGGGGAGAAGGTTCATTCCTCGACCGCCTGGACGGCGAGCCGGCCTGCGCTCAGGCCCAGCACCTCGGCGGCCTCCTGGACGACCCGGCGCTCGTCCGGATCGAAGTAGCCGTCGGCGCGGCCGACGACAGCCCCGAAGTGGAGCACCGCCCACGAGCGGGCGGAATCACCGCGCACCTTGCCGATCTCGTTCAGTGCCACTCGGCGGCCTTCCGCGAGATCGAGGCGCAGCCGCGCCACATGTTGGTCGAAGATCTGTTCCAGCTCGGCGCGAGGGTAGGCGGCAAGCACAGGCTCGCTGTGGATGGACTGGATCATCGCGTCGCGCTCCGCCGGGTCCACCCAGCCGTCCGCGACCGCGACCAGTGCGCAGATGGCCACCGCGGCGTCGCGGAAGGCCTCGCCCTGCAGGACATCACTGCGGGCCGTGAGCTGAGCGCGCAGGGTGCGCACCGACTTGCGCAGCATCGTCCACCACGGCTCCGCGTCCTCGACGGCGTGGCCACGCCAGGAGGCCCACTGCTCGGACCACCAGACCAGCGCCGCGCGCCCGACCGCGGTCGGCTGGACCGTCGCGAGGGTGGCCTGGGACTCGATCTCGTGCGGCCGAAGCAGGAACACGTCCGGAAGAAGATCATCCTGGTCGCGATAGTGCGCCGGGTCGGGAGTGACGGCGTAGAGCACCGTCAGGACCTTGCGGCGATGCTCCGGGCTGAGGTGCTCGGTGTGCTCGACGCAGCCCGCGAACCGCAGGATGCCGGCCACGTCCCCCGTTTCCGCCGCGTCGGCGGTGTCGGCCGGCGTGGAGAGCGGCGGTCTGGCCGCGGCTGGCCGGGCCGGGACCTGCTCCGGCAGCACTGCACGCAACAGTCGGCCGGCGGCGGCCAGCGCCGACTCTCCCGGGCCCGGAATGCACCCTGGGAAGCGGAGCGTGCCGTCATCGGACGCACGGACCACAAGTCCGTCGTCGAGTTCGACGAGCAAAGCGATGTCCACGACGACTTGCGTCTGCGGCGGCATACCGCCCCCCATCGTGACGTCGTGTCGTCACCTGGATGCTGGTATGCGAACCATCATCTACCGCTTACGGAGAAATATGCCGCATTCTGGCTGACTCATGGCGAGGAGTTGGTAGCGCGCAGTCGCAGTTGTGAATGTCGCGATCACCGTGCGAACACGCGGCCCCCGACTGGGTGATCCGACCTGCGTCGGCGTTTCGCCGGGACCGCTCGGCACACCCGGGACGGTCCAGCGCGCCTGGCGCGGCTCAGGACGTCCGGCACGGCTCAGTGCGTCCGGCACGGCTCAGGACGTCTACGGCTCAGTGCACGTGACAGGCGATCGCGGCCGAGTCGCTCGCCGCCAGCTCGAACCACACCTGCTTGCCGCGACCGATCGACGGCGGGTCGTCGACGACGCCCCACCGCTCCGCGAGGGCGCTCACCAGCTGCATGCCGCGGCCGGACTCGTCGTCATCCTGGGCGGCTCTGAGCACCGGTCGGAGCGGGCTGCCGTCGCTCACGGAGACCCGGATGAAGCCGGAGCCGCACTCGACGGTGAGCCGGAGCACCTCACGGGCCCCGACGAACCGTACGGCGTTGGTGACAACCTCGCTGACAAGAAGCTTCGCGACTTCAGAGGTGCTCGAGCAACCCCACGCCGCGAGAAGATCGGCGACCAGCGCACGGGCCCGCCCAGCCGCCCGTGGATCAGCGTGCAGGTCGAAGCCTGCGGTCAGCGCTTCGGCCACACATCACCCTCCGGGCCTCGTCCATCCTCGCCTGCCAGCGGCGCCACGGCGGGGCCGGCGTCGCGTTCCTCCCACCCGGGGAGAGACCTCAAACCTCCCCCGGCATGCAGCGGCACATCCCGGACAGGCGCTGCCGTGTCCCCGGACAGGCACAGCCTGGCCTGGTCTCGGCCCGGCTGCGTGGAGGACTCGCCGTGTCCTCCTGGTACGAGGTCGCCGGCGACGAGAAGCTGGACTCGTCGGTGCCCGTCCTGCTGACTCAGATCACATCGATGCCGTCCAGTACGGAGTCCTTGCGGGCGAGCCAGGCGCGCGCGACCGCCTCGAGCTCGGCGTTCGTCGGTTGACTGCCGCCCTGGCCGCCGGCCGTGGCCGGCCCCGTCCGTGGCCCCTGTGGCCCTCCGCCGCCGACCGTCGGTCCCGCGACGTCGGGCCCGAGGCCGGCGCCGGGCTGCCCGGCACCGCCAGGTCCCGCCGGGCCGAGGCGAGGAGCCGGATCGCGGCCCGCCCCGGCCCACGAGTCGTCGACAGAGATGGGACGGCGCTGCTCGGTGGCCTGGCTGCTCCACGGTGACCCCTGCGGGCGCGGCTGTTCCGGACCCGCGTGCCGGCCCCGTTCGGGGGCCAGCCGCCCCCGGGTGGGCGAGCTCCCCGATCAGCACCGCGAACGTTGTCCGGGGGCCGGAGAGCCTGTGGTCCGGCCGCAGCCGCCGCCGCGGCGGCTCGGGCCATTTCGGCGGCCCGCGCGGCCGCGATGCTCGCCGCCGTCATCTCGACCGGCCCGGAGATCGGCGGTGCTGGCCGGGACGTCGGTACGGACACCCTGTCGCCGCCACCCGCTGCCGCCCTCGGGTTCCCGGCAGCGGCGGGTGGCCGCTGCGGCTCGGGCGTACCTGGACGTGCGGCGGCAGGCGGCATCGCGGCCTGCGGCTGCCGGTGCTCCGGCCTGCGGGCGTCGGGACCGGTCGGGATCTGCCCGGTGTGGATCTGTCCGGTCGGGATCTGCCCGGTGGGAGCCTGGCCAGCAGGGACCGGTCCGCGGGGGATCTGCCCGGTGGGTACCGGGCCGGTGAAGGCCTGCCCGTTCGGAACCTGCCCGTTCGGGAAGTGGCCGTTGGGAACGGGGCCCGTCGGGACCTGCCCGGGTGCGAACCGCCCTGCCGGCACCTGCCCGGTCGGGATCTGCCCGGTGTGGATCTGTCCGGTCGGCACCTGCCCGGTCGGGATCTGGCCGGTCGGGATCTGGCCGTCCGCGGTCGGACCGACCGGGTTCGGCCGGGTCGGAACGGGACCGCTCGGACGGCCAGCGCCTGCCGCGGCAGGCGGGCGCGCGAACGGCTGACCGTTGCGGTCCGGATAGCTGTTGCGGTCCGGGTATCCGTCCCGGCCTGGCTGGCCGGGTTGGGCGGGCTGGCCTGTGTAGGTGGGCTGGCCGGCGTGGGTGGGCGGCCCGACCCACGGCGGCTGCCCGGACTGCCCCGGGCGTCCGGGCTCAGGCAGCTGACCCGGCGGAACGGGCTGGCCCATCGGACCGACGGGTGGGCCGGCGGCGGGGCGATCGTAGGACGCCGCGGCCGGCCGCGGGAACGGCGCCGGCGCCGGCGGCGGCCCGCTGGGAGCCTGACGCTCACGCGGATCCCTGGCGACGTCCGACCCGTGTGGAGGCATGGAGTGCTGTTGCCCGAGGCCACCATCGGTGAACTGGGCGGCCGCGGGCTGGAAGAGCGACGGCCCGGATCGCCGCTCCGGCTCCGGGACGCCCATCGGCGGGCGCCCGGGCGCGGGCTGTCCGGGCGGCTGGAGCCGGGGCTGGCCCGGCTGGGGCGCCCCGGGATGGGGCTGGGGCTGCCCTGGCTGGGGCTGAGCCTGCCCTGGCAGGGGCTGAGGCTGCCCTGGCTGGGCCTGGGGCTCGCCTGCTCCCGGACGCCGGATCCCGGCCAGCGGATCGCCGAAGACAGGTCTGCGTGCCGGTCCGCCAGGGCCGCCTGGGGCCATCCCCGGGGCCGGGGAGCCGTCCCTGGCGGCGGCGGGCGCGGGCGCCGGCATGGCACCGGTGCCTGGGCGTGGCATGGCGCCGGTGTCGAAATGCGGCATGGCGCCGGTATCGACAGGCGGGGGTGGGGTGGGCATGCGGTCCGCGGCCTGAGGCTGGCCGCCGACCGGGCGCCCGGTCGGCGCCGTGCCTCGAACCTCGCCGGTGCCGGTACGGGATGCCGTCGGCACCGGCAGGGGACGTGGCGGTACTTCGTCCTCGGTGGTCTCGAGCTCGCCGGTGATCGCGACGACGGTGGCGCAGGGCCAGAGCCGGTCACAGCCCAGGCACAGGTCGAACTCGTTCGGTTGATGGAGGCCAATCAAGGTGATCAGCGAATTGATGTGTTCGACGATCCGCGGTCCGGCCAGTACCGGTCCGTTCGCGATCATCTCGAGTTCCGAGCGCAACTGACCGTGGTACTGCTCGACGTCGACTACGCGCGGGTCCTCCATCGAAGGCAGCATGCACCATTGCGGGCGGATACGTGCGGGCGGCACCGCCACAGCGGGTAACTGGTGACGCCATCATCACCATCTGCGTACGGAGTCGGAAGCGATTGAATGTGCAGTGTGCTTTCGTCGCCACGCAGCGCTGACAATCGTGGGGCGACGGTTCCGTGCGCTCACCCGATGCCCTGGCGCGGAGCGCGTCCCGGTGGCACGGGCGGGCCGCCGTCGCTGCCACGAGCCGCCGATTTCACCGAAATATGCCTAGTCAGGGCATAGGTGGGCGGTCCGGCCCGAGCGCGGTCGGCCTCCATGCGAATGGTGCATGTGACGCCGGTTACCCGAAGGTGCCAGGCAGGTTTGCCGGCCGGCCTGCGGTTGGGCACGGGGGTCAGCTGGGCACGCGGGTCAGGGGGCGGCTGTCGGCCATCAGGTGCGCTGCCGGCGCGAGTGCGTCCGCCGGCGCGGGGCGGCCGGTTGCGCGGATCCGCCCACTGACCCCACTGCTCGGTCAGGTCAGGTCAGGTCAGGTCCGGTCGGGGCGGACTTCACCGTCACGGCGGACCTGACGCATCAGGCCTTCCTGGAGACGCGCGAACTCCTCGATGTACGGGCTTTCGACCCCGCCCGCGCCACCGGGCTCCTTCGCACCCTGCGACCGGTCGAACACGGGCTCGAAACCGGCGAACTGGCCGTTGCTCTGGCCTGCCAGCCGATCGGTCGGGGCGTCGAAGGCCGGGTAGTGCGATCCACCGGAGGGCGGCGGCGGCGGGGGCGGCGGAGGCGGTGTGCCCCGCTCCAACTGGCTGTCGTAGCCGGGCGGTCCGTACGCGGGAAGGTTGCCGGCCGCGGAGGCGGAGCGGTCGGCTCCGTTGTCGAACGAGGGGTAGTGGTTGCCGTTGGACGACGCGGAGCGGTCGGCGGATCCGTCGTAGCCGAAACCGCCGGACGAGCCGCTGCCGGGAGCGATGGACAGCGGCGCTGCGCCGCGCAGGCCGTCACCGGGCCCGAGCTCGGGCTGCTCGCTGGACAGGAAACCGTCCGACGCCGGATAGATCCGGGCGGAAAGGCTCACCGACATCGGGTCACTGCCGTAGGTGATGACGTCGACCTGGTCGTCCGGACCGATGCCGCCGCTTCTCGCGAGATCGACGAACCGGAAGAGGTCGGCCCAGCGCAGCCCCTCGAGGTCCACACTGATTCTCAGCGCCATTGGTTTGCCCCATCCCTTGGCTCGTGCGTGTCGATCGGCTGACCTGGCTTCCGACGCGGACGCTTCTGCTGGGTGCCGGGCATCCCCCCCGGCGCGCCTGGCGGCACCCGGCCGTGCGGGCCCGGATGACGATGGGCGGCAGCTTATACCGCGTTGAGGTGCCTTTCCTCATCCGGGCTGGTTGGTAGGTCTGTGGTTGCTGGTGGGGTGTCTGTCGTGGTTTAGCGGCCCCCGCGGCGCTGCTGGTGGGCGCTGTCGGACCCACCCCGGCATTTCTGGTGGGCGCGACAGTCTGGGCGCGACGGTCGGGTGCGCGGGCCGCCGGTGGCATGCAGTGGGGTAATCGGCTACATCCGGTCGGCGATGCTGTCGCGGGCGGGTAGGGTCCGAGCCTGTGAGCGTAGTTTCCGGCGATGTCAACGGTGTCGGGGGTGCGGTCGGCATCGACGCGACGAGTGGATCCCTGCCGATCCGGCTGCTGCACGACCGTGTGTTGGTGCGGCCCCGGGAGGATTCCGCGGACCGGCGTTCGAAGGCGGGCATCGTCATCCCCGCGACCGCGCAGATGGGCAAGCGGCTGGCGTGGGCGGACGTGGTCGCGATCGGCACGGTCGTGCGCACGATCCAGGTCGGCGACCGGGTGCTTTACGACCCCGAGGATCGGGCCGAGGTGGAGCTGCACTCCACGACCTACATCCTGATGCGGGAACGGGACGTCCACGCGGTCGCAGCGGTTCGCCTCGACGACGGATTGACCGGCCTCTACCTCTGACCCGCGGACTCTGACCGGCGCAACCTCCGTCGGGTCGCTGTCCCCGGTCGCTGCCGCCGGCCGTCCGTCACCGTGATCGCCCGGTTTGTGGGTGTCGGGGTGCCGACGCGTGCTGACACATCCGAGCCGTCGACACCACCGAAGAGCGGTCCGCGCCACCTCGATCTCGTCGACCGCCTCGGTCCGATCGACGTCCGATCATGCCGTCGAGGTGGGGCATCACGGGCCGTGGCGCAACCCATCCAGATCCGGATGTGGCGGGAGTGACACCGCGCCGAAGCGCCCCTGCTTGGTCTGGCGACTCTTTGGCCCGTATCCTTCGGGCGGCTTTGGAGATCCGCGTTCCGAACTGGTGGCCGTGGGTACCGGCTTCGGGGCATGGGGAATGCGGACATCTGCTTGGCGCCCACTTCTCTGGCCAGAGCCACTGCTTATTGTGATCAGCCGATGCCGTTCAGGTACGGTGCTTGCTCGATCCTGTGGTCCGGATCGATGCCGGTGTCGACAGGCCGCGGTCTGTGAGGACGAGGAAAGGTAAGGAGAGGCATGGCTCGTGACTTCGACGCTCGGCGGAGCGCGGATGTCGAGGAGGATGAGCTCCAGGAACAGAGCCTGGAGACGTTGAAGGCCCAGCGCGCCGGCGCGGCCGCCGACCTCGGCGACGACATGGACGCGCTGGAGGCTGAGCTGGATCTTCCGGACGCCGAGGTCCGAGACGAGGAGCTCTCGCTGCGCGTGCTCCCACGGCAGGCTGACGAGTTCACCTGCACCAGCTGCTTTCTCGTGCAGCACCGCAGCCAGCTTGCCGACCCGCGACGGACGGTCTGCGCCGACTGCGCCGCCTGACGAGGATCGCAGGTCCGCGACGCTGAGCGGACGGTTCCGGAGAAGAGCGCACCTGCCAGGCGCTTCCGGAACCGTCCGCGTCCGTTCGGGTATCGCACGCCCCTGTGACCGCCTGGGCCCGCCGTCTCGCGGGCGACACCGCCTCACTGGTTGCTGAATGCGGAGGGTGGCTGTACCACTACCCTTGGCACGGTGAGCGGGGGTGATCACATGGTCGAGGCGTGGGAGGCGGAGGGCTGTCCGGGTGGTCCGGTGGCTGCCGGTCCCGGAAGTGCCGCCGTCGATGCGGACGGGGCGGCGCCGAGGCCGCCGCTGACGCCTGCGGGCGGGGGACTGCCCACGCTCGGCGCCCGCCTGTTCCCACCCCGGCCGGCTGTTCCGCTCGTGTCCAGGCCCAGGCTGCTGGAACGCCTTGACCTGGCGGTCGACGGCCCGCTGACCGCCGTGTGCGCTCCCGCCGGCACCGGCAAGACGGTGCTGCTGGCGGACTGGGCCCGGTCGGGTCGCTCACCGCACCCCGTCGTGTGGCTGCGCGTCGACCCCGTCATCGGACGTCGTCACTCCTCCATGCCCGCCGGGCCCGCCGGCCGGGTACCGGTGCCGCCCGTGTCAGCTGTGTCGCTGTGGTCGCAGATCCTGCGCGGACTGCGCCGTGACGCGGCGTTGCCGTGCCCGGAGCGGCTCGAACGCCTGGAAGCCGAATCCGCCGGGACGAACCCCGAGCGGTTCCAGCGGGAGCTGGTCAACCAGCTCGCCCAGCTCCCGGTGCCGGCCGTGCTGATCCTCGACGACGCCCATCTGGTTCACGAACCGGCGGACATCGCCGGGCTCGAACTCCTGGTGGGCGAGGGCGCGGGGCACCTGCGCCTGGTCCTCGCCGGGCGTCAGCCGGTCCTGCGCGTCCACCGCCTGCGCGCCGAGGGCACCGTCACCGAGATCGGCGCGGCGGACCTCGCCTTCACCAGGGATGAGACGGCGGCGTTGCTCGCCGCCCACGGCCTGCGGGTCACCGAGCCCGCCGTGGCGGCCTTGTGGAAGCGGACCGAAGGCTGGGCGGTGGGCCTGCGGCTCGCCGCGGCCCGCGCTGCCGACGCCGCCGATGCCCTGGCCGGTGAGGCCGACAATGTCGCCAACGAGGCCGAGGCCGCGGCCGGTGCCGGTGCCGCCGTGGCTGGTGCCGGCGCGGTCGGCGTGGCCGTCGCGGAAGACCCCGGCCAGGGCACGTTGCCATCCGGCAGGCCGCTGCTGCCGCCGGAGCTTGATCCGGCCCGCGGGCCGCGGGCCGCCATCGCTGACTACCTGCAGGCCGAGGTCCTGGCGGACTACGCGGAGCCAGTTCGTCGGTTCCTGCTCCGGACCAGCGTGTTGGAACGGCTCACCGGCCCGCTCGCCGCGGCCGTCGCCGCCATCGACGCCCGGAGCGCTCCGGCGGGTGTGCCGGAGTACCGGGAGGCGGGCGCGCCGGCACCCGGCGGTACCGCCGTCGCGGCGGCTGCCCCGACGCCGGGGTTGGCGTCGACATGGCGGGGTGCGGTCCACCTGCTGCGCGAGTTCGCCCGTACCGGCGGATTCCTCGTACCGCTGGAGCCTGTCGCGCCGTCGCCGGTCGCCGCGGCGGAGGCGAGGTCGTCCGCCGGCGTGGCCTGGGACTGGTATCGCTACAACCGGATGTTCGCGCTGATGCTGCACGGGTTGCTGCTGCGCGACCCGGACGAGGACCCTCGTGAGCTCAACCTGCGTGCGGCCCTGTGGTTCGCGGCCAACGACAGCACCTCCGACGCGGCCCGCCATGCGCTGCGCGCCGGTGACTGGTGGTATCTGGCCTGTCTGCTCGTCGACGGTTCGGCGCTGGTGGACATCCTGTTCGGGGGCGAGCCCGACCTGAGTGAGCTGGTGGCCGAGGTGCCGGCGGGGGCGTCCGGGCTGTCGCCCGAATGCGACCTGGTGCTGGCGGTCGCCCACCTGCGCTCGGGTCGGCTGGAGGCGGCTGCCGCGAGCCTGTCGTCAGCCCGCGCGGGGCTGCCGGTGGGCCCGGCGCGCCACGACGTGTCTCGCCGCAGGACGCTGGTCGAACGCATCGACGTCGTGGAGCTGTATCGGGCCGAGCTCGCCGGAGAGCCCACGGAAATGATCGTGGCCGCCCGGAGGTTGCTGCGTGCCGGCGCGTCCGGGGCAGGGGGCGCGGCGCAGACGCGGCTGACCGCGGCAGCTGGGCAGGCTGCGCCGGCCGGCTCGATGCCGGGAGCGGTGGGCAATCCGGGCGGTTCGGGCAATCCGGGCGGTTCGGGTGGTCCAGTCGGTCCAGTCGGTCCGCAGGCCGACGTGAACGGTCCGCGGGCCGAGCCGCGCAGGAGCCCGCCCCGACCGACGCGGCGGATGGACGAGGGTGTTCGGGCGGTTGCTCTGTGCGCCCGCGGTCGGGGTGAGCTGTGGCTCGGCCGGCTCTCGGTGGCCGCCAGCGTGCTGCACGAGGGCGCCGCGACCGCCCGGCGGGCGGGGCTTGTCGGGGTGGAGACGTCCTGCCTGGGGGCGTTGGCGCTGCAGTACGCGTTGCGCGGCCGGCTGCGGCAGGCCGAGAGCCAGCTACATCTGGTGGTCACTCGGGTGGAAGGCGCCGCCGCGGGCCGGAACACGCCCGCCTCCACGCCCGCCTCGGCGCGGCAGACCGTGCCCGGTCTGCCCGAGGCCCACCTCGCCGCCGCGATGGTGCATCTGCAGCGCGTCGACCTGGTCGAGGCCGAGCGCAGCCTCGCCGCGGCACGCAGGGCGATCACGCCTGCGAGCCCCGGGTTCCTCGTCGAGATCGCGACAGTGTGCGAAACCCGGCTGCGACTCCTGCACGGATCACCTGACGAGGTGCGTGCGGCGCGGCGCATGCTCGCCGCTGCCGGCTCCGGCCCCACCCCGCCGCTGGGCGCGGCCGCGCGCCGGGCGGCGGAGGCGGACCTGCTCGTCGCGACCGGCGCCCCGGAGGCAGCACGTCGTTCACTGCTGCGTGCCGGTGACCGCACGGCGACGGACCCGCAGGTACTGCTCTCCCTCGCGCGTTCGGCCCTGGCCTGCGCTGACGTGCCGTCGGCGGAGGAGGTGCTCGCGCCCCTGCTGCGGGCCGACGACGGCGGCGCGGGACTGGTGGCGGCCTGCGTGCTCGGGGCAGTCGCGGCCGCCCGCCGTGACGACCACGCCAGAGTCGGCGGGCTGCTCGCGCGTGCCGTGGCGCTCGCCGTGGACGAGGGGATGGTCGCGCCGTTCGTGGAGGCCGGGGACGAGCTGTTGGGCCTGATGGCCGCTCATCCCGAGCTGACGGACAGCCACCCCGAGTTCGTCGCGGCCCTCGACCGGAGCGCGGCGTCGAGGGGGACGCCGTCCGCTCGGCTTCCGGGCCTGCGAGCCGCCGAGCGGCGGCGCGCGCTGCGGTTGCCGGTGCCCGGGCTGCCCGCCTCGCGCATGCCAGCCGCGCGACACGCGCAGGCACGGGAGGCGGCGGGTGGTGGCACGGTGGGGCCGTCGGAACTGGAACCACCGCGCTCCGCGGCCGCCGGCTCCGTGCCGGAAGGGCCCGTAGGGGCCGCAGGGGTCGAAGGGGTCGAAGGGGCCGCGAACGGTGCGGGGTCGGGCTGGCCGCGTCAGGGAACCCGAGGCGTCACGGGCCGGGGCGGCCAGGCCGGTCGGGGCACTGCGATCGGCGGTGACGGCGAGGCGGGACGGGGCGGCGAGGCGGGGTATGGCGGCGAGACCGGCCAGCGGGGCCCGGCTGGCGTCGCGGGCCCCGTCGAGGTGGTGGTGCCTGCGCCGACCAGGCCGCTCACGGACCCGGCCTCCCGGGGCGCCTCGGCGTACTGGAACGACGACCGCGCGTCGTCGTCGGCGGCGGCGACAGCCACCGCTGGCAGCCTGCGGAACCCGGCCGCCGTCCAGGGAGCCGTGGGGGTGCCCAACCGCGTCGGGTCGGTCCACGTCGGTCCCGACACCGCGGGCACTGATGTCGGAGCTGGCGGGCCCGGCGGGGACCCGCGGCGGGCAGCGCGCGTTGGTTCCGCGGGTTCCGCTGATCTGCTCAGCGAGCGTGAGCTGGCGGTGCTGAGCTACCTGCCGACGATGCTCACCACCGCGGAGATCGCGGCGGAGATGTTCGTTTCGGTGAACACCGTCAAGACGCACCTCAAAAGCATCTACCGCAAGCTGGACGTCGCCCGGCGCAGAGACGCGGTCCACTGTGCCCGCGCCCTGCATCTGCTCTGACAGTGAGGATCTGCGGTGGGCCCCGCGCCGGCCGGTCTGACCGCCCGGCGCGGTGTGACCGCCGGCCGGTGTGGTCAACGCTGGTGCGACCACGCGTCGGAGGTGCTACCACCTTCGGGCCAGTCGCCGGCGCCCTCCCCTGGGCAGGCGTCGGTGGCGTAGCCGGGGTGGCCGGTGTCCTCCCAGGGCCGGGGGATCCCCGGACGGGGGGTGTGCCAGGAGGATGTGCCATCGCCGGCGAGACGAAATCCGGGGCCATCGCGATCGGCGCTCCGCGCGGATTCCGCGGCGGGCCAGTTCCACTCGGCGGTGCCATCTTCCGGGGGAATCAGCGTGCCCAGGGGCAGCGTCCGCGCGACCGGGGCCGGCCTTCGACGGCGAGCCGTGCGCAGGTCCCGGATGAAGCAGACGAACAGGGTGGCGGCGCCGGTGGCCATGATGATCGATCCGAGCGCATGCAGGTCGACGCCGTTCACCCGGTAGGACAACGCGAAGCGCAGGATCGCCCCGGCGGCGAGCAGAAAGATCGAGAATCCGGTCGTCACATGCCTCACCTCGCAGCGGCGTGCTCACGGTGCACGCCTGGATGGTGACCTGATGTGAGCAGTTAGATGCTGCCGGTAAGAAAACTACCCTCCGTGTCGACCGTTTACACGCCCGTGGTCGAAGGTGGAGGTGGTGGTCGGACCGGGCCAATTTGAGGGCCGTTGCCGGCACCTTTGGGTGGCGGAGTCCCGCCGTTGTCGTTACGCAACGTGTAGGCACGGTCACGATTGACGATGGCTGGCGGGTAAACGGCGCATGAGCTGAGATTCAATAGTCAGATAAGCCAGTCAGGCTTATCAGGCGCCAGAAAGTAGGTGTCGCAGGCTGGCATCTGGGTAGTCGCGGCCCTAGGCTTGCCGAACATGTCCAGCTTGGCCGGAAATACGCCGGCTGATTCGCGACTACCGGCCAGTGACCTGGTGTCGGTCTGCCCCCGGAGGCATGTGTGACTGACCGAATGCTCAGCAATCCCGATGGTAGCCCCAGCGCTCGTCCGGCCACCGGCCGGCTCGCCGTGACGATGGACACATCAGCGGGGGTTGCCCGGCCGTCCGGCGTTCCCGCGCCGCACCGGGCACCCGCCACACGGCACGCGCCGATCACCGCGACGTCCGCGGTGGGCCACCCCGCGGCACGCACTCGTCCCGGCGCGGTCGCGGCGGGGCTTCCCGCCCGGGCGCCGGCGG
>NZ_ADGX01000182.1 GCF_000177675.1 Parafrankia sp. EUN1f | reverse complement strand
CGCCCGGAGCGCCCGATGTTCCTCCGCGCCGCCGGCGACCGGCGGCGGGCAGGCTGGTGGCCGGCCTGCCGGTGGCGGCGGGCGTGAGCTGGCCGGCCGGCTCGGCGCGGTCGTCGCCCCGCTCGCCGGAGCCGGGATCTACCTGCTGTGGTCCGCGTCCGCCCACGGTGACGGGCTCGCCCCGCTGACGATGCAACGTGACGCGGCCCGGCACGGCAGCGGCGCGAACCCGCTTTCCACGATCATCGACGCGGCCCGCGGCGCGACGAACGGCGAGCTGGGCACGGCCCTGCACGTGCCCTGGCTGCTGCTGGCCGTGCTCGCCCTGGTGGTCATGTTCCGCCGGCTGCCCGTGTCGTACCCGGTCTGGTCGACGCTCGTACTGCTGGCGATCGTGACCGGCAGCAACCTCGATTCCTCCGAGCGTTACCTCTACGGCGCGTTCCCGTTCCTCCTCGTGGCGGCCCTGGCGACAGCCCGCCGCGAGGTCTGGACGTTCGTGATCACCGTCTCCGCCGCGGCGATGACCGTCTACGCGACCCTGGCGTTCACGCTCTCGTACGTCCCCTGACGTCCCCTGACGGGCGTCGCCGCGCTCGGGCAACCGCTTGACGGGGGCCGGGCCGGCGTCGTTTTCGTCGCGCCGTCGCAACGCCGCCGTCCGCCTCGCCGGACTTCCGTGGTCTGGTCGTTCCGTGGTGGTCCGAAATTCCGCCGCGCAAGCCGGCCAATGTCGATCGCGGCGTCGCATTGCCGCGCGCTTCACCCCGGCACCACTGGATGTCCTCGTCCGGCGCCCTTGTCCGGTGCTCTGCCGGGGCGCCCCACCGTCCCCGTCGACCGGGATCGGTGTGACTTTTCCGTACGGCACACCCGACAACGGCTTGTGCGCGATCGACCGCTACGACAAGGTTTCTTTCCAGGACACCGTGCGTTCATCAAGGTCCCCGGTGTCATGGTGACCGAAGAGGTGCGCGCGAGACGCGCGCAGGCGGGTTGGGAGCCGGTGATCGCGCAGGCGTCCGTGCGCTCATCGGGCCGGCGAAACGGGAGGTGCAGGCACCTTGGCCGACAGGGAGCTCGAGTACCAGAAGCTGACGATGCCACCGGGCACCGACCGGCGAACCGCGGTGGCGATCCTCACCCTGCACGCCGAGTTCGGGGACTGGGAGCTTGATCGCTCCCGCATCTACCCCGATGGGACCCGCCGAGTAGTGCTACGCCGACGGCGCCGGCCGGGCGGCTTGCCCGGTTATCTCCCGACCTGACCCGGCGGCCCGGTCACCGACCGCAGCGGGCCCGCGCCACCGACAACCTGCCAAAGGTGAATTGGCACAGCACGGCAGATGTGACGTCCGACCCGCCGGGACGAACATCGCCGGGTGAGACGTGAGTATCGCCACGATCCCCGCTCCGATTCACGGCGGAAGATGGTGAGGCGGACGGACCGTGAACCACTCCGTCAGAGACCCATCGGCATGTGGGGAGCGATTGTGACCGCTACGAGCGACGGACACCAAAAGCACCGGGTCGTAGTCATCGGCTCGGGTTTCGGCGGGCTGTTCGCCACCCAGGCGCTGCGCCGCGAGCCCGTCGAGGTGACTGTCGTCGCAAAGACCACACATCACCTGTTCCAGCCACTGCTTTACCAGGTGGCGACGGGCATCCTGTCCGAGGGCGAGATCGCCCCGGCCACCCGCGAGGTGCTGCGCCGCCAGACGAACGCGCGGGTGATCATGGGTGAGGTCACCGAGATCGATCTCGCCGCGAAGACGGTGACGTCGAACCTGCTGGGGCGGTCGGACGTACAGCCCTACGACAGCCTGATCGTCGCCGCCGGCGCGGGCCAGTCGTACTTCGGCAACGACCACTTCGCCGAGCACGCGCCCGGCATGAAGAGCATCGACGACGCGCTGGAGCTGCGCGGGCGGATCTTCGGTGCCTTCGAGGTCGCCGAGACCGCCCCCAACCCGGAGGACGTCGCGCGCTACATGACCTTCGTGGTCGTCGGTGCCGGCCCGACCGGCGTCGAGATGGCCGGTCAGATCGCCGAGATGGCGCACCGCACGCTGCGCCACGACTTCCGGCGCATCGACACGACCAAGGCCCGGATCATCCTGCTCGACGCCGCCCCGACCGTGCTGGGGACGTTCGGCGAGAAGCTCGCCGCCAAGGCCACCGCCAAGCTGGAGAAGATCGGGGTCGAGATCCAGCTCGGTGCCCGGGTCATCAACGTCGATTCCCGTGGCATCGACGTCGAGGACTCCGACGGCAACCGGCGCCGGATCGAGTCGGTCTGCAAGATCTGGGCCGCCGGTGTCGCCGCCAGCCCGCTGGGCAAGCAGCTCGCCGAGCAGTCCGGCGCCGTGCTGGACCGGGCCGGCCGGATCCAGGTGCAGCCCGACCTGACCCTGCCCGGTCACCCCGAGGTCTTCGTCGTCGGCGACATGGCCGCCCTCGACCGGCTGCCCGGTGTCGCCCAGGTCGCGATCCAGGGCGGCCAGTACGCCGCCAAGACGATCGCCACCCGGCTGCGCAGCGGCCCGCCGATGCGCAACTTCGAGTACAAGGACAAGGGCAGCATGGCCACGATCTCGCGCTTCAGCGCGGTGGCCAGCATCAAGGGCGTGCAGCTCAGCGGGTTCCTGGCCTGGCTGATGTGGCTCGCGGTGCACCTCGTCTACATCATCGGGTTCAAGCACCGGGTGACCACCCTGCTGCACTGGACGGTGAGCTTCATCGGCCGCGGCCGCTCGGAGCGCACGGTCACCCAGCAGCAGATCTTCGCCCGGTCGGCGCTGCAACGCCTCGGCGACGGGTTCTTCCCGACGCTGCCGGACGACTGGGCCTCCCGTGGCTCGTCGGCGGTGACGCGGCCGGCGGCGCAGCCGGGCGCGGTGCCCAAGGCCCGCAAGGCGACAGCCGAGCCGTCCCGGCTGACCCCGGACAGCCCGGCGACCGGTGGCGCCGCGTCCGCCGGCACCGCCTGACCGACCGGGCACCGAACCGGCGAACCGGTGAGCCACCATGCCGGCGAACACCAAGCCGGCGAACGCCAAGCCGGCGAACTGCCGGGCCGGCGAGGCACCGGAACTGAAACGACGAGCCCGTCCCGGGGATGCGCCCGGGACGGGCTCGTCTCGTTCCGTCCCGACGTGACGTCACGCCGTCCCGGCGTCACGTCACACTGTCAGGAAGCCGCGAGGAAGCGGTCCAGCACCCGCACACCGAAGCGCAGCGACTCGACCGGAACCCGCTCGTCCACGCCGTGGAACATGCCGGCGAAGTCGAGGTCCGGCGGCAGCAGCAGCGGGGAGAAGCCGAAGCAGCGGATGCCGAGCCGGGAGAACGACTTCGCGTCGGTCCCGCCGGAGAGCATGTAGGGCACCGCCCGGGCCGCCGGGTCCTCCGCACGCAGCGCGCTGGCCATCGCGTCCACCAGCGGCCCGTCGAACCCGGTTTCCACCGCCTGGTCGTTCACCACCCATTC
The DNA here is from genome assembly GCF_000177675.1 of Parafrankia sp. EUN1f. GTDB lineage: Bacteria > Actinomycetota > Actinomycetes > Frankiales > Frankiaceae > Parafrankia. Next base: position 12,513 of record NZ_ADGX01000182.1, on the reverse strand, counting down.
ACGGCGCACCTCGGGCCCGATCAGCTCGTCCACCTGGCGCAGGAACTCCTCCTCCTGCCCGGGTAGGTACCGGCCGTCGACGTAGGCCGTGGCCTCGCCGGGAATCACGTTCACCTTGTGCCCGGCCGCCAGCTGGGTCGGGTTCACGGTGTTGCGGATCGTCGCCCCGACCATCCGGGCGATCGGCCCCAGCTTCGCGATCGTGCTCTCGATGTCGCCTGCGTCGAGCTCGATGCCCAGCGCCTCCCCGAGCGAGTCGAGGAACACCCGCACGGTCGGCGTGACGACGATCGGGAACTGGTGCCGGCCGAGCCGGGCCACCGCCTCGCACAGCTTCGTCACCGCGTTGTCCTCGCTGAGCATGGACCCATGCCCGGCCCGGCCCGCCACGGTGAGCTTCATCCAGGCGATGCCCTTTTCCGCGGTCTCGATCAGATACAGCCGCAGGTCGTCCGAAACCGTGTAGGAGAAGCCGCCGACCTCGCTGATCGCCTCGGTGCAGTCGGCGAAATGGTCGGGATGGTTGTCCACCAGCCAGCGCGCCCCCAGCGTGCCACCGGCCTCCTCGTCGGCCACGAAGGCCACGACAAGGTCACGCGGCGGCCGGCGGCCCGATCGGGCCAGGTCACGGACGACCGCCAGGGTCATCGCGTCCATGTCCTTCATGTCGATGGCGCCGCGGCCCCAGAGACATCCGTCAACCTCCTCCCCGGCGAACGGGTGCACGCGCCAGTCGGACGGATCCGCCGGCACCACGTCCAGATGGCCGTGGATCAGCAGCGGGGACCGGGTCGGGTCCGCGCCGGCCACCCGGGTCACCACGCTCGTCCGCCCCGGGGCGGACTCGAGCAGGACGGGCTCCAGCCCCACCTCGGCCAGCTTCTCGGCCACGTACTCGGCGATCGGCCGCTCGTGGCCCTCACCGTTCCCGCGGTTGACCGACTCGAAGCGCAGCATGTCCCGACACAGGTCCACGACCTCGGACTCGGCCGTGGGTGCCGGTCGGGCACCAGCTGGCTGCCCGGCGGGCGCGGCGTCAGGCCTCTGCCTGGCCGCCGCGGGGTCCTCAGAGGGATCGTGGGACACGTTTGCCATGCCCCCAGTCTGCTCTCCCGGCCGTGCGTTCACCGGAGCAGGGACGTACCGTCGGGCCAAGCGTTCCGCGCCGGTTTCCGGTAGGAGGACCCGCCATGACGTTGTACCGCTGCCCGCGCGAGGATCTCGGCTGCTCCGCCACCTTCCCCACCACCGGTGACCTCGACTATCACCTGCGCCTCGCGCACTACTACGGGCGTCTCGCACGGTTCGGCGCGGCACTGCCCCCCACGAGGGCGCTGCCCGGCGGGCCCAGGCCGGCGCGTCGGGTACCGGACGGGCTCGTCGAAGGTGGCGCCGGCACGCCGACGACCGCGCAGTCCCGTCACGCGCGCGACGCCCGCCCCACCGCAGGGGCAGGGGACCGGGCGGCGATCGACAGCGGCACCATCGGCGAGCGCCCCGCCATCGAGGCCGCGAACACGGGCGGCACGGACCGCCCACTACGCCCGGCCTCCGGCCCGGCCGAGGGCGTGGGCGTGGGCGTGGGCGTGGGCGTGGGCGACCGGAGCGTCAGCCGCCGCGGCGGGGGCAACCGGGGCGGGGGCCGGACCGCCCGCTTCCCCCGCCGCCGACGCCCCGCGGAGCACCGCGTGCGGGAGCTGACCGCTGCCACGGCGCCGGACAGCGAACCGGACAGCCACCGGCTGCACTAGCTGGGCTGCTCGCGGCGCCCGGGGCCGCTCGGTGCCAGGGCCGGGGCCAGCGCCGCTTCAGACGCCGGGGTGCGCGGACGCTCCGACGCCAGGTTCGGCCGGCCCGCGGCGGGCGGTCGTTGCGCTGCCCGCGACACGCCGACCGGCCCGGGCACCGCGGGGTTTCGTCCGGCATCGTTCAGGCAGCGGCGCACCCGGTCCGCGGGCGGACCGGGTCGGCAGGGCACGGTCGCCGACGGGCACAGGTCGCTCCACCGGGGCCGTCGTCACCGCAGCGTCCCCCGGGAAGCCGGGAACTTCCCGGGGGAACACGGCAGATGTCCTCCTTCCGACGCGGCTGTCAGCACTTGGTCGATGTGATGGCCGGGCCGGCCCAGTACACAGTCGAGCCTGCTTCTCGGCCAGTCGTCATACCCCTGACGCGAAGGCCGATGTGAACACCCTGGATCATCGGGTAGTTGATACCTCGCCTGAACGAGCCGTCAGCGAGCGCCACATCCTGGCGGAGTCGACACCAAGACCGGCGTTGGCAGTCCGCAAGAAGTGATTGTTTCGGTTGTCGCAGAGCATGTAGCGCAATCTCGAGAAGCGGCGGATCCGGGCCCATTTGGCAGTCCGCAAAAGGTGATGATTTCGGTTGTTGTAGCAGCCAAAATCCTTACTTCTTGCTCGGGAGCAGCAGCATCAGCGGAAGCCCGAAGCTCGGGATTCCGCGACGGGCTCCGCGGCGGCCGAAGTCCTCACTTCCTGCTCAGAAGCAGCGGCGGAAGTCCGGCCCGGCGGTCGTGCTCCTCGTCGGTGGCGCGACATCTCCGTCGGGACCCCTGGCGTCAGGGCCGGCGCGGCACCGCCTCGACGGGTGTGTCCCCAGGCCCGGGCACGGCCGGCGTCGCGGGGGTGGCTGGCTGGGCGCGACGACTCCGCGCCACGACGCCCGTCGCAGCGACCAGCGTGAGCGCCAACACCGCGCCCAGGGCCCCGGTGGGCACGCCCACGAGCTTCAGTCCGCTGAGCGACACCACGACGACGATCGCCGGGCGGATCAGCGCGCTGGTGGCGCTGCCCGCCGAGATCCGGGCGCCGAGGTAGACCCCGGGCAGCGAGCCGATGAGCAGCGAGCCGGTCAGCCCCAGCTGGAAGTCGCCGAAGAGCAGGTGGCCGAGCGACGCGGCGGCGACCAGCGGGACGGCCTGGGCCAGGTCGGTCCCCACCAGCTGCGAGGCACGGATCGACGGGTACAGGGCCAGCAGCAGGACGATGATCAGCGAGCCCGAGCCCACCGACGTCATCCCGACGACGAGGCCTCCGACGACACCGACGGCCAGCGTCGGCAACGGCCGGACGGTGACCTCGACGGCGGCGTCGTCGGCCGGTGCGGGTCCGCGGCGGCGGTCGAGCTCCGCCTTCGCGAGCATGGCGAGCGCGGCGACGATCAGGATCGCCCCCATGAAGATCTTCATCCTGTCCTGGACGGTCTCGCCGTCGCCCATCGCGCGCAGGATCAGGACACCGCAGAAGCCCGCGGGCACCGAGCCCAGGACAAGCCAGGTGACGAGCCCGCGGTGGACCGTGCCACGGCGCAGATGCACCGTCGCCCCCACCGGCTTCATCACCGCCGACGCGACCAGGTCGCTCGAGACGGCCGCGAGCGGCTGTACCCCGAAGAGCAGCACCAGAATCGGTGTCATCAGCGCGCCGCCGCCCATGCCGGTCAGCCCGACGACGAATCCCACCAGCACCCCGGCCAGGGTCACCAACGGGTCGATCTCCATGTGTGGACCACCTTCCCGACGGGGATGATACGCATTTCCGGCGACAGTCCACCTAGTACGGACCGAGAGCAACCGGAGGTTCTCGATCCGCACCAGGACGGCGGGCTCCGTGGTCATTCCCGCCGCGGCCACCCCGCTAGGCGAGCCCGGGCCGGATCCGCCGCCGGGTCCCACCGCCCGCCAAATCATTCTCCGGCCGGTTCGCGACCCGGCGCACCGACATCCCGGAAATTACCCCGTACCAATTCGCCGCAATTTCACGGCGGAAAGATTTTTGTTTGTCGATGAATTCCGGGTGGGAGGCCCTTCATTGCTGCGGGGCCGCCGCACGTGAATTCAGCGATGGGGGAACGATGGGAAAGTCCGCACCACGTAGGATCCTCGCCCTCGCGGCGACGGGCGTTGCCGCCGCCGCACTGGGCCTGGGCCCGGGTGCCGGGTCCGCGCAGGCGTTCTGGGACGACAAGGGATACCACCAGAGCAAACACGACAAGGACGACTGGTTCGACGACGACTGGTTCGGCGACAAGGACAGGCGGCACAAGGACAAGGACGACTGGTTCAGCGACAAGGACAGGCGACACAAGGACAAGGACGACTGGCGCAAGGACGACTGGGACAAGGACAAGCGACACAAGGACAAGGACGACTGGGGCAAGGACGGCTGGGGCAAGGAAGCCAGCTGGCACAAGGACAAGTGGGACAAGGACGACTGGCGTAAGGACAAGTGGGACAAGGACGACTGGCACAAGGACCGCAAGCACAAGGACAAGTGGGACAAGGACGACTGGGGCTGGTAATCCGCTGCCCCCATCACGTTCCTGACCCACCACATTCCTGAACCACCACGTCACCGACCGCTGATCACCGCCGAGCCGGGCAGCGGAATGAGGACGGCGCCGGGGAACAGGCCTGTCAGGATGCCGGCGACATCAGCAGGCACCGGCGGGACGTTCCCCGGCGCGCCGCACCGGGCCGTCAGCGCGGCGACCGGGCTGTCAGGTGACCAGGCCGTCAGGTGACCAGCTCACCGAGGCCCCAGACGGCCGCCATCGCGAGGCCGGCACAGATCTCGACCAGCAGGCCGACCCCGATGGCGACCGTCGCCGCCCAGGTCGACGCGCCCGCCCTCACCGGGTCCCGCAGACGGGCGAGCTCGGCCAGGTAGATGCCGGCGAGGCCGCCCACCAGCAGGCCCACGACCGGCACCACGAAGAACCCGACGACAGCGCAGACCGCACCGACGAGCATCGTCCCGATCGGCGCACCTGAGGCGGACGCGGCGCGGCCCGGCAGCACGTACTTGGCCAGGGAGCCGGCGACGAACAGCGCGCTCATCACCGCCAGCACCGCCCAGCGCCCCGGGCCGCCACCGTCGGCGATCGTCCACCACACGCCGGCGCCCCAGACCAGCAGCAGGCCCGGCAGGACGGGGACGACGACCCCGACCACCCCGACCGCCATGACCAGGGCCACCGCGAGGAGCTCGACACCGCTCACGGCACCGTCTCCGTCACCTGGCCACCGGCGATACGCAACCGTCGGGTCACCCGCACCGCGTCGAGCAGGCGGCGGTCGTGGGTGACCAGCAGCAGGGTTCCCGCGAAGCCCTCGACAGCCTTTTCGAGCTGCTCGATCGCGGGAAGGTCCAGATGGTTCGTGGGCTCGTCCAGCACCAGGCAGTTCACCCCGACTCCCTGCAGCAGCGCCAGGGCCGCCCGGGTGCGCTCACCGGGCGACAGCGACGACGACGGCCGGGTCATCTGATCGGCACCGAGGCCGAACTTGGCGAACAGCGTCCGGACGTCGGCGGCCGAGGCACCGGTGGCCTCCTCGGCGACGGCGGCCGCGGTGGACGCTCCACGGAACGCCGACCGCGCCTGGTCGATCTCGCCGAGGCGCACGCCGGAGCCGAGCGAGTGGGTCCCCGCGCTCAGCGGCAGCCGGCCGAGCAGCGCGGCGAGCAGGGTGCTCTTCCCACCGCCGTTCGGTCCGGTGATGACGAACCGGTCAGCCCAGGCGACCGTGAGGTCCACCGGCCCGAGCCGGAAACCGGGGCGCTCCACGACCGCGCCGGACAGTGTCGCGACCACGTCACCCGAGCGGGGCGCGGCGGCGATCGACATCCGCAGCTGCCATTCCTTGCGCGGCTCGGCGACCGCGTCCTCACCGTGGTCCATGCGGTCGAGCTGCGTCTGCAGGGTACGGACGCGCCCGGCACTCTTGGTCGCCGCCTCGATCCGGGCGCCCCGGGCGGAGCGGTCGGAGTCCGAGGAGCGGCGCTTCGCCCTGACCGCGCCACGCACCGACTGCTCCCGCTGCCGCTGTACCTGCTCGACGAGATCGGCGCGGCGGTCGGCGAAGCGCTCGTAGCGTTCGCGGGCCTGACGGCGCGCGAGCCCACGTGCTGCCAGGTAGGCGTCCCAGCCGCCCGCGTAGCGGGTGACCGTGTGCTGGTGCGGATCGATCTCGGCGACCCCGTCGATCGAACGGTCGAGGAACTCCCGGTCGTGGCTGACCACGACGAGTGCGCCCGCCATCTGCGCCACGTAGCGCTCCAGGCGCTCCAGGCCGTCGAAGTCCAGGTCGTTGGTCGGCTCGTCGAGCAGGGTGATGTCGAACCGAGAGAGCAGCACGCTCGCCAGCGAGCCGCGCGCGGCCTGGCCGCCGGACAGCGCGACCGTCGGACGGTCCAGCGCGCCCGCGGGCAGACCGAGGTCGGCGACGACCTGCTCGGCCCGGGTGTCCAGGTCCGCCGCGCCGATCGCCAACCAGCGGTCCAGCGCGTGGCTGTAGCGATCATCCGCGCCCGCCACCGAGTCGGACAGGTCGGCGGTGGCCTCGTCCAGGGCCTGCTGTGCCGCCGTGACACCGGTCCGCCGGGCCAGGAACTCCCGCAGTGTCTCGTCGTCACGCCGGTCGGGCTCCTGGGGCAACAGCCCGACCACGGCGGTGGGCGGCGAGAGGTCGATCCGGCCGCCGTCCAGGGGGACCAGGCCCGCGAGCGCCCGCAGCAGGGTCGACTTGCCGACCCCGTTGGGACCGACCACGCCGAGACGGTCACCTGGCGCGACGGTGAGCGAGACGCCCGCCAGGACGACGGCACCGCCACGCAGCACGGTCAGATCGGAGGCGACAAGTGTGGCCGACATGGGTCCAGTGTCGTCCGCCGCGCGGGCGCTGTGTCAGCCGGTCACGCCGACGCCCGGTCGACCTGGTCACGCCGGCGGCTGATCCGGGCCCGGGCCGCGGCACGGACGGGCAGCTCACCCTGGTCCCGCCGGGAAGCGAATTCGCCGCAGAGGCACCAAAACGTCCACAATGGTGCGATCATGCGGTATCTACCTTCATACCGGCACGTGAGCCAGCGGCGCCCGGGTAACCGGCGCCGGGGCCATCGGCGCCTGGTGGATGTCGACGTGCCCGCGCATCGGGCGGCGTCGTGAACGTCGATCGCGACCGCATCGCCGCGGCGCTGCCGGGCTACACCCTCGGCGCCGAGCTGGGCCGTGGGGGCTCCGGTGTCGTGCTCGCCGCCCGGGACGAGGCGGACCAGCGGGTCGCCGTCAAGATCATGCCGATCGCCGACGAGGAACGGCCGTTGTTCGGCGTCACCGGCGTACCCCGAGTCCTCGCCGCGACCGATCCCGACGCCGAGGCCGAGGCCCGCCTGCTGGCCGGCCTCGACCACCCCCACCTGGTGAAGGTCTCCCACCACGTCCGCCACGGCGACGTCGCGCTGATCGTCATGGAGCTGCTCGACGGCGGCAGCCTGGCGCAGCGGGCCGCCGCCGGGCTCTCCGTCGAGGCCGCCTGCGCGATCGGGCTCGGTACGGCGGCGGCGCTCGGGCACGCGCATTCCCGCGGGATCCTCCACCGCGACGTGAAGCCCGCGAACATCCTGCACACCTCGGCCGGCGTCCCGAAGCTGACCGATTTCGGCATCGCCCATGCGGACGTCCCCAGAGCCGGCGGACGAACACCCGTCCGCGCACCCTCGGGTACTCCGCGTTACATGGCGCCGGAGCAGTTCACCCTCGGCGAGCTCGGCCCCGCGACCGACCTCTACGGCCTCGGCGTCGTGCTGTACGAGCTGCTCGCCCGCCGGCCCGTCTTCCAGGTGCGGCCGTCGACGAAGCAGGGCTGGGCCAACCACCACGTCTCGGTCACTCCGCGCCCGCTGACCGGCATACCCGGGCCGGTCGCGCAGGTCGTCGAGTGGGCGCTCGCCAAGGATCCGGACCGGCGCCCGGCCGACGCCCGCGAGTTCGCCCTCGCCCTCGCCCAGGCGATGGCCCGCACGCGTGGAACCGACTGGCTCACGCGGGCCCGGACGCCGACGTTCCTGGACGACGACGTCCGGGCGGCGGCCAGTCGGTTCCCAGCCCGGCCCGCCGAGCGGCCGCGACAGGCGAGCACGCACCCCGGGGCCGACCACGGCCTGGAGCCAGTCCTCGACAGACCGGATACGGTCGACGACGACGTCGCTGTCGACAGTGACACCGTTCCCGACGGTGACACCGCTCCCGAAAGGGCCGTCGCCGCTGACAGCGACGGTGACGCACTGACGGACAGCGAGCACCGCCCGCCGCCGGGGCACCCGCGGCGGCCGAGGAGATCCTGGAGGCCGGCACCGTGGCGACGATCTTGACGATCGAGCTGCCTGGATGAACGATCGCCCGATACCACGCCACCGCAGGGAGCCACCACCGCTGGCCGCGGCACAACGACCACGGGACCGGCTCGGCCGGCCGCTGCCCTACGGCTCGCCCGGGGTCCCTCCACTCACCGAGGATCTGCCACGGTCACCCCGGGAGATCCTCCTCGCCGCGCAGAACCTGCTGGACGAAGGCCTGTACTTCCAGGCACATGAGGTACTCGAGGCCGCCTGGAAGGCCGCTCCGGCCCTGGAACGTGATCTGTGGCGTGGGCTCACCCAGATCGTGGTCGGCCTCGTCCATGTCGGCCGCGGCAACCGGCAGGGCGCGATCACGCTGCTGAGGCGCGGGCTGGCCGGCCTCGTGCCGCGGCCGCACACATCCGAGGGGCCGGCGTCAGCAGCCGCCACGCCCGACTCCACACTCCCGCCCGGCGGGTCGGGCCGGCCACCCGAGCCGGACGGGCCGCCACCAGCCGAACCCCCCGGCAAGGCCGACGGAGCTGGCAGCGGATGGGGACGGCGCGATGTCGATCTTCCCGGCGTCACCGGCTGGGCCGACGATCTGCTGCGCCGGTTGGAGGCCGGCGAGGTGCCGGTGGCGGACCTGCGACCACCCCGTCTCCTTCGGTCCTGACAGCGCCGGCCGGCGCTGTCAGGGAGCGGGCAGGCGCTGGCCGGACCTGTGACTGTCGCCGTGGTGGCGCAGGTGCACCGCCACGGCGATGCTGGTCACAGCGGCCCACGCGCACCAAAGCGAGGTGACGGCGTCCGTCTCGAGCCAGGCCAGCAGGCCGACCGCGGCCAGGTTGACGGCGCCGAACCAGCGCAGGAAGCGGAGGCTGCAGCGGCGACGACGTCCGCCTCCGGGGAGAAGCACATCCGACTCTCACCGCCGATCGCGGCCGGGACGCCAGCGGTGGCGCGGCTCCCAGCCCAACAGCGCGCGGCCGGCGGAGGTGTCCACCAACGCCCGGAACGGATCGCGCTCGTACTCGGGCCCACCCCGCCACTCGACATCCGGAACCAGCCATTCAGCCAGGGAGCGGGCACCGTCCCGCGCGGAGGAGATATCCGCCGCGCACAGCAACAGTCGGTGGTGCCCGGCCAGCGGAACGGTCAGCGCCCGCTCGACCGCGAACGCGAGATCTCGCACGTCGAGGAACGCGCCGTACTCCCAGATCGGGAACCACTCGAAGTCGGGGTCGTCTCGCCGGGCCCGCCGCACCCCGGCATAGACCTCCTCGGTGAACACCCCCGGTGGGCGCAGGCAGACCGTGCAGATGCCGGTGGCGGCGGTGGCCGCCGCGCACATCTGCTCAGCCAGCCACTTCGACATCCCGTACGCGCCGGCGGGACGGACCGGATGACGATCATCGAGCGGAAGATACGCCGGCCTGCCCCGCCCACCGAAACAGCCAAGAACATCGATGCTGCTCATGACCACCACCCTCGGTAGCCCATGCCGCTCGGCAGCCCGCAGCACGTTGTTCATCCCGACCACATTGGTCTCGAACACGAGCGCGTCCGATCCTGTCGTGGCTGGCCCGAACTCCGCCAGACCCGGATCTGGGACCGGTTCATCGACCGCTGCCAGATGCACGATCCCGTCGCAGCCCTCGGACATCCGCTCCAGGTCCGCGGCGTCGCGCACATCATGGCCGTCAACCAGATCGAATCCCACCGTCTGATGACCTGCCGACGTCAACGTCGTGGTCACCGCCGTGCCCACAAGGCCCCGGTCACCGGTCACCAGCACACGCACCATGACAGCCAACCAGCCAGCACTCATGTCGGCGACCTGTTTTCAGACACCAGGTGATCAGGTGACGCGGCAACACCTACTACGCCGCGCCTGCCACCAGGGATGCACCGGTCACCGGCGCGGCACTCCGGTCCCCGCGGCCGACGCCCGCCCGCCCGGATCAGGCGGGCGCGAGCGTCGTCGCCTCCGGTACTCCGGGCGCGACGGCCTCCAGCAACGCCAGGAACTCCCCCTCGTCACGGGTCGGGATCCCCAACTGCGCCGCGGCCCGCGCCTTGCGGGTGGCTCCGTGCTTCTCGTTGGTCACCAGAAGGCTCGTCCGCCGGCTGACGCTGGCGGTCACCTCCAGGCCCGCGGCCGCCGCCCGGTCGACGAGCGCGCCGCGCTCGGTCCTGGTCGGTCCGGTGAAGACGACCCGCATGCCCTGGACCAGCGGTGCCCCGGGCGCCAACGGGCCGGGATTGCGGTAACCGCACGGCGGCGGCCGCCCTGCCGCGGAGTAGCGCGGCGGATACACCGCGACACCGTCACGTTCGACACCGCACCGGGTCAGCGGCAGTTCGAGGAACTGCTCCGCGGCGCGGCTGAGAATGCGGGGAAGAAGTGCTGCGAGAACCTCGGCGTCGTCCTCGGCGTCATGCGCCCGCCGCTGGGTGACACCCCAGTGCTCCGCGAGGGCCGCCAGCCGCAGGCTCGCCAGTTCCAGGCCGAGCCTGCTGGCCAGTGTCAGCGTGCACAGCCGCCATTCCACCGGCAGCGTGCGGCCGATGCGCAGCGCCTCACCGGCGAGCATCCGCCAGTCGAATGCCGCGTTGTGCGCGACCAGAACGCGCCCGGCGAGCAGCTCGGACAGCTCGTCGACGACGGCCGCGAAGGTCGGGCTTCCGGCAAGGCGCTCCCGGGTCAGACCGTGGATGTGAACGGGACCGGGATCGCATCCCGGATCGAGAAGAGTGGACCAACGGCCCTGTACCGCGCCGTCGGGAGCCGTCAGCACAACGGCCACGGACAGCACTCTGTCCCGAGCGGGCCACAGGCCTGTGGTCTCCACGTCAACCACCGCGTACGGGCGCGGGAACCGCGCTGGAAAGCCGAGCGGGTCAACAACCTCAGCACTCACAGCCGGAGATGATGGCGCAGACCTGCGACAACGGGCGCCACCCAGGACGGAGCAGTGCGCGGGCAGCGCGTTCCTGGTGCGCACGGAGTGCCACGCGAGGGAAACGACAAATACTTCCCGCGCGAAACGGTGCTATTGTGCTTCCGTTGCTTGAATGCCGATCGACGCTCCGCGCCTGGAGCGTGCGGGCGGGTCCGACCGTCCGGCGCGTCCGGCGCGGGCACGGGTCGGAACCGTCTCGCTGATGCCTGCCGGGGCTTCGACGAGGCTTGCACCGGTCGCTGTCGGGGGCGGCGCGATGCGGCTCTTTCCGCTGTGGAGGCACCACCCGGGTGCCACCACCAGACGACCTCCGGGTCAGGGCGGGCCAGGGCGGCACAACGGTGCGCGGCGATCGAAAGCACGCGACAAAGGCGTCGAGATGTCGAGATGAAGTCCGCGGCACAGATCGGAGGGCGGGGGCGCGCAAGAAAGAGGTGAGATGAATGTTCGTCGTGCGGCCCGACCATCCCCTTACCTTTCCAGAGCCAGGGCCCACCCATCCGCTCCGCCGGCTACGGGCATTGCACGGCTGGTCCTATGAAACCGTGGCGCGAATCGTCGCCGCGCGTGCCCGTGAACTCGGCGTCTCCAGCATGGCGGCCCAGCGCCAGAAAATCTGGCGCTGGGAGAATCGCGGGGTGATCCCGGATCGGATTTCCCAGCTCGCGCTCGCCCGCGAACTGGGTGTTTCGGACCACGAGGTGAGCGCCCATCCGTGGCCGACCTGGCTGCCGTCACTCGGCGCACCGACCTGTGCCCAGCAGATCGCGACCCTGCGCGGGCTCCTGGAACAGGTCAGGGACACCCTGCGCGCCGGCGACAGCGTCACGGCGTCGGTTCTGGTCGAGCAGGGCCTGACCGTCCCCGTCGACGAGATGGTGCTGGACACTGCGCTGCTGCGCACGTCGGCGGTGCGCAACGCGATGGTCCGGGCGTCGCGGCACGGCCTGCCACACCGCACCCCCGGTCAACTCCGTTCCTGACGGCGCCGCGGCATTCCTGACAGCCCAGAGCGCGGTCGTCCCGTACTGAACCCGCACGGGACGACCGCGCCGGAGCCTCTCCGGCCAACCACCTTCCCCACGCACGAGCGGGTGTGGGGAAGGTGAAGGTCCGATGGGTGCGGCGCCGGTCTCCGAGCCGTCAGCGGGACGCCAGACCGACCAGCATGAGCACCAGCACGGCGAGCGCCACGACGGTGATCCCGAAAGAGCCGGTGACGACCGTCACAGCGGTGGCAGCGGTGACAGCCGCCGTCACCGACCATGGACCCACCCGGGCGGTCCGCTCTCCCACGGCCTGGCTCCTGGATCGGGTGTGCACGGAGTGGGCGCGGACGGAGTGGGATCCGCCGACCCGCCGGTGCCGGCGACGCCTCCGCTCGGCCCGGTGGCTGCGGGGTCGCG
>NZ_ADGX01000183.1 GCF_000177675.1 Parafrankia sp. EUN1f | reverse complement strand
CGATAAAGTAAACTTACTCCGTGACGTGGAGTACGCATGGCAGGACACGTCACAGCCTGCCGCCGGGCGCTCCCGGTGGCGACACCGGGCGTGTATCCGAGCAATTCCACTCCGTGCGCGGCATCCTTCTTGCGGTCCGCCGGACAGCGTCACGCCGGCTATGCGGCGAACGACCGATCAGCCGGGACCAACGGACCTGCTTCCGGGGGCCGTCGGGGCCATGGGATGGGACCGGGCGTGCGGCCGGGCCGGTGACTCGGCCGGCCGCGGCTGGCTGCGCCCGTCCCTGCCCGGGCGCGAGCCCGGTGTCTCGTTCGAGAAACGCCGATCGTCCCGCGCACCACTCACCGCCAGAGGGGAATCCGCCATGACCGAGCCGACCTGGTCGTTCGAGACGAAGCAGATCCACGCGGGCGCCCAGCCCGATCCGACGACCGGGGCGCGCGCCGTCCCGATCTACCAGACGACGAGCTTCGTCTTCCGTGACACCGACCACGCCGCCGCCCTGTTCGCGTTGGGGGAGCCCGGCAACATCTACACCCGCATCATGAACCCGACCCAGGACGTTTTCGAGCAGCGCGTCAACGCCCTCGAGGGCGGCGTCGGGGCGCTCGCGACGTCCTCCGGGCAGGCGGCGGAGACGCTGGCCATCCTCAACCTGGCCGAGTCCGGTGACCACATCGTCAGCTCCGCGAACCTCTACGGTGGGACGTACAACCTGTTCCACTACACGCTGCCCAAGCTCGGGATCTCGGTCTCGTTCGTGTCGAACCCCGACGACCTGGACGAGTGGCGGGCCGCCGCCACACCGCGGACCAGGGCCTTCTACGGCGAGACGATCGGCAACCCGCGCTCGGACGTCCTCGACACCGCCGGCGTCGCCGCGGTCGCCCACGAGGTCGGCGTGCCGCTGATCGTCGACAACACGCTGGCCACCCCTTACCTGTACCGGCCGTTCGAGCACGGAGCCGACATCGTCGTCCACTCGGCGACGAAGTTCATCGGCGGGCACGGGACGTCCATCGGCGGGATCATCGTCGACGGCGGTCGGTTCGACTACGGCGCCAGCGGGCGCTTCGCCAACTTCACCACGCCCGACCCCAGCTACCACGGCCTCGTCTACTGGGACGCGCTCGGTCACGGCAGCTACATCGCCAAGGCCCGGGTGCAGCTGCTGCGCGACCTCGGCCCGGCCGTCGCGCCGCTGAACTCGTTCCTGTTCCTGCAGGGCCTGGAGACGCTGTCGCTGCGGATGGACCGGCACAGCGCGAACGCGCTGCGGGTCGCGCAGTGGCTGCAGGACCGCGACGAGGTCAGCTGGGTCGCCTACCCCAAGCTGCCGACGTCGCCGTGGTATCAGCGGGCGAACGAGGTGCTCCCGCTCGGCGCCGGCGCGGTGCTGGCGTTCGGGATCGTCGGCGGGGCCCAGGCCGGGCGGAAGTTCGTCGAGGGCCTCGAGCTGTTCAGCCACCTCGCCAACATCGGCGACGTCCGCTCGCTGGTGATCCATCCGGCGACGACCACCCACTCGCAGCTCACCGAGGCCGAGCAGGCGGCCACCGGGGTGACCCCGGACCTGATCCGGCTGTCGGTGGGCATCGAGGGCATCGACGACATCCTCGCCGATCTCGACGCCGGCTTCCGGGCCGCGAAGTCCGGATGACAGCCCAGCCCCAACAGCCCCCATCGCTCGAGGCCCGACCCGGCGAGGCCCGACCCGGCGAGGCCGCATCCGCCGCCGCGCGCCCGGAGCAGGCTGATCCGGACACCGGTCCGGACACCGGTCCGGACACGGATCGGCACACGGATCGGCACACGGATCGGCACACGGATCGGCACACGGATCGGCACACGGATCGGCACACGGATCGGCACACGGATCGGGACGGCGCCCGCCCGGCTCGCGCCGGCTGGCAGCCAGGTGATCCGGTGGGACGTCGCCGGTTCGCCCGGCTGGCCCGGCCGCTGGACCTGGAGCGCGGCGGCGCGCTGCCCGAGGTGACCGTCGCCTACGAGACGTGGGGCCGCCTCGCCCCGGACCGGTCGAACGCCGTGCTGGTGCTGCACGCGCTCACCGGGGACAGCCACGTCGCCGGCCCGGCCGGCCCGGGGCATCCCACCGCGGGCTGGTGGGGAGCGCTGGTCGGACCGGGCGCCGCCCTCGACACCGATCGCTGGTTCGTCGTCTGCCCGAACGTGCTGGGCGGCTGCCAGGGCACGACCGGGCCGGCGTCCGCCGCCCCCGACGGCCGGCCGTGGGGCAGCCGCTGGCCGGAGATCACGGTCGGTGACCAGGTCCGCGCCGAGGAGGGACTGGCGGACGCGCTCGGGATAACCCGCTGGGCCGCGGTCGTCGGCGGCTCGATGGGCGGCATGCGGGCGCTGGAGTGGGCGGTGGGCCGGCCCGAGCGTGTCGCCCGCGCGGTCGTGCTCTCCTGCGGCGCGGCGGCGACGGCCGAGCAGATCGCGCTGTACGCCACCCAGCTGGCGGTGATCCGCGCCGACCCGCACTGGCACGGCGGCGACTACCACCACCTCCCGACGGGCCTGGGCCCGCGGACCGGACTGGCACTGGCCCGGCAGATGGGCCAGGTCAGCTACCGCAGTGAGGCCGAGTTCGCGCACCGTTTCGGCCACCGGGTCCAGCCGGACGGCCGCTACGCCGCCGCCAGCTACGTCGAGCACCACGGGCACAAGCTGGTCCGCCGCTTCGACGCCGGAACCTACGTGACGCTGACCCTGGCGATGATGAGCCAGGACGTCGGCCGCGGCCGGGGTGGGATCGCCGCGGCGCTGCGCGGCGTCACCGTCCCGGTGACCGTGGCGGGTATCGACAGCGACCGCCTCTACCCGCCGCGGCTGCAGGCCGAGCTCGCCCGGCACCTCGGCACGCAGGCGGTCATGGTCCCGTCCGAGTTCGGCCACGACGGTTTCCTGCTGGAGTCGGCCGCGGTCGGCCGGATCGTGGCCGCGGCGCTCGGACCGACCGACTGAGATCAAATGAGATCAAATGAGATCGACTGATTTCGGCTGAGGTCGGCCGGGAGGGCCGGGGAATCCCGGTGTCAGTAGATGTCCTGATGTGGTCTCGCGGCGGACGGCGGTCATCTGCGTGGGACGATCGTCACGCGTGGCGGCGAACCCGGGGCACCGAGCGTTCGTCCCGCGCCTGTGGAGGTGCGGTGGCTCGCCGGTGGTGGCCGGCGGTGGTGGCGTGGAAGGGACCGTGGCAGAAGGGACCGTGGCAGAAGGCAGCGCGTTGACGGCGTCCGCGCCGGTGCGACTCGGTCGTATGCACGCCCGTGCGATGGGCGCCCGGCCGCAGGCCTGGGCACGGTTTCGGCGTCCGGCCGCCGCGGTGGCCTGCGGCGCGCTGACCGCGGTGCTCGCGCTGGCCGCCGGCTGGCCGTTCTGGCGCGGCGAGCCCGCGCTCGCGGCCGTCAACGCCTTCGTCGCCGGCGCGTTCGTCAGCTCCGGGGTGCTGCTCGTCGACATCCCACTGCTGCGCCGTACCGGGGTTCTCGTGCTGGCCTCCGGCGTCTGCTGGGCCCTCACCTGGCTGTTGTGCCGGGAGAGCGGGCCGCGCCCGGCGCTGGGCCTGTTCACCAACGCGCTGTTCTTCGTCGCCTTCGCCTGGGGTGTGCTGCTCTACCCGGACGGCTGCCTCACCGGGCGGGCCGACCGGGTCGTCGGCACCCTCACCACCATCGCCTACGGCCCGCTCGTGGCGTTGTCGATGGTGGTGTCCGAGCCGGAGTGGAACGGCTTCCCGGCGCAGGCGTCCTGGCCGACGCTGTGGGCCGGCCAGGCCTTCTTCGGGTTCATCTCCGGGCTGTACGTGGTGATCAATGCGGCGCTGGCGATGGCGTTCGTGGCGCTGCTCGCGCGCCGGTGGAGCAGGCTCTACGGACTGGAACGGTCCGTCGTCGCGCCCGCGCTCGGCACGCTCGGCGTGGTCGCGCTCTGCCTGGCCGCCCTGTCGCCGACGCTGTACAACCGGGAACCGGGTCATGTGGCCGAGGGCGTCGCCTGGCAGGGCGTCGCCCTCGCGGTGCTCCCGCTGGTGCTGGTGAGCTGCGAGCTGTGGCGCGCGGTCGCGGTCGCGACCGCGGCGGACCGGATGCTGCGCTCCAGTGGCGGCGCCGCGACGGTGACCGTGGTCCGCGACGCCCTGCGCCGCGCCCTGCGTGACGACACCGTCGAGGTGTACTTCTGGCTCGCCGACGAGCGGCGTTTCGTCGACATCGCCGGGCAGCCGGCCACCTCCGCACCCGAGCCGGGCGCTGTACCCGCTTCGGGCCCCGTATCCGCTTCGGGTACCGCACCCGGTCCGGGAGCTCCGGTGCCGCCGCGCCGTGGCGCGCCGGCGCTGTGGTCCCAGCCGGTGACCGCGCCGTCGGGCGAGCTGTTCGCCCTGGTCACGGGCCGGTCGCCGGTGCTGCGTCGGCATGGCGCGTTCACCGGGGCGGCGCTGCGGACCGCTCGGCTCTCGCTGCAGAACGCCCATCTGCAGGTGACCATCCAGGCGCAGCTCGTCGAGACGCGGGCGGCGCGGCGGCGGGTCGAGGAGGCGGAGGCAGCCGAACGCGGCCGCATCGCGCGCGACCTGCACGACGGCGTGCAGCAGCGGCTGCTCGCGCTGGCGATGCTGGTGAGCGTCGCCGAATGGTCCGCCGACGACCCGACGGCCGCCGCCGCGATGTTCGGGGACATCCGGGCCGGCCTGCTCGCGGCGAACGACGAGGTCCGCACCATCGCCCGCGGTCTCGACCCGGAGACCCTGCGCACCGCCGGCCTGGTGGCGGCGGTACGGCAGGCGGCGGCAAGGCTGGCGCTGCCGGTGGAGGTCGACGTCGCGCTCGGGCGCGGCGGGCCCTTCGGGGACGTCGCCGAGCGCACGGTCTACTTCGCGGTGTCGGAGGCACTGGCCAACGTGGTCAAGCACGCGCGGGCGACGACCGCCCGGGTGCGGCTCACCGAGCGACCGGGTGGGCTGGTCGCCGAGGTCAGTGACAACGGGTGCGGCGGCGCGGTGGAGCACCCGGCCGGCGGGCTGGCCGGCCTGCGTGACCGGGTCGCGGCGGCCGGCGGCGAGGTGCGCCTGTCCAGCCCGGTCGGTGGCCCGACCACCGTGATGGTCATCGTGCCCACTGGCGTCGCGTCATGACGGTCGGGCGGGTGCTGCCGCGGGCGTTCGCCACCGGCGGCGTGGTCGGGGTGGCGGTGCTGGGCGCCGGATGGCCGTACCTGCACGGCGCTCCGGCGCTGGCGGTGGTGAACGTTCTCATCTCCGGTGGGCTCGCGACGGCCGGCACGGCGCTGATGGCCTCGGCGCCGACGCGGCGCGCGGGTGTCCCGCTGCTCGGCGCCGGCGTGGCCTGGGTCGCGACCTGGGCGATGAGCTGGAACCACACGCTCCTGCCGCTGCTGGGGATCGCCGGGAACTGCTCCTTCTACCTCCTGTTCGGCGTCGGGCTGCTCGGCTACCCCCACGGGCGGCTGTCCGGCCTGGCGGACCGCGTGTTCGTCGCGCTGGCCGGCCTCGCCTTCGGGCCGTTGATGGCGGTGAGCGTGCTGACGTCGCGGCCGGAATGGAACGGCTACGGGCCCGATGTGTGGTGGCCCGGCTGGTTCGCGGACCTGCCCACGTTTCAGACGATCAGTGACGCCTACCAGGTCGTCAACCCGTTGCTCGCCTGCGGGTTCGCGATCGGGCTGGTCCGCCGCGTGCGCGTGCTGCGCGGCCCGGAGCGTGCCGCGGCGCCGCTGGTCCTGGGTGCGGTCGCGGTCGCGGGCATCGGCGTGGCCCTGGTGGCGCCGCCCATCGACGTCGACGACCTGGACGGCGTGATGCGTGGCATCGAGGCGCAGAGCGTCGTCCTCGCCCTGCTCCCGGTGGCGTTGGGGATCGCCGCCGCCCGGCGGGCGCTGGGGGTGGCCACCGCCGCCGACCGGGTGCTGCGCCTCGCGGACCCGGCGACGATCGCCAGCGTGCGCGACGCCCTGCGGACCGTGCTGAACGACCCCACCGTGGAGCTGCGGTTCTGGCTGCCCGACCTGCAGCGCTATGTCGACGTCGACGGCCGCCGGGCCGGCCTCGACGCCGGCGTCGAGGCCGGCGCCAGGTGGACCCGGGAGGTGCGGACCCGGGACGGTGCTCCGCTCGCCGTGGTGACCGGTGATCCAGCCCTGGGTCAGCACGGGGCCTTCACCGGCGCCGCGTTGCGCGCCGGGCGGCTCGCGCTGGAGAACGCACAGCTGCAGGTCGCGGTGCGGGCGCGGCTGGTGGAGACGCATGCGGCCCACCTGCGGGTCGCCGGGGCACGTGCCGCGCAACGCCAGCGCCTGGCGCACGACCTGGGCGACGGCATGCAACAGCGGCTGCTGGACCTCGCGCACGTCGCGGCCGGCGCCCCGGCCGCTGACCCCGCCCAGACCCGCCTGGTGCTGCGGCACCTGCACGAGGGGCTGCTCGCAGCCAACCAGGAGGTTCGTGACCTGGGCCGTGGCCTGCGCGCCGGCGACCCCGCGCCCGGCGGTCCGACCTCCTGAGAAGACCGGCCCACCGTCGCGCTCGGGGTGGCAGTCTCATGTGGCATGGACAGCGGTGATCTTCCGGATTCCGGGGTGAATGAGGAACTGGATGAGGGGAGCGGCCCGAGGTGCCCGCGGTGCGCGGAGACGCTGACCCGGCTGGAGGTTGTGCACCGGCGGAACAACTGGGGTGGCTTCGCTCCGCGACCGAGGTCCGAACGGTGGTGGGAGTGCCGGCGGTGCGACTGGGTTGGTTACGAGCCCCGGCAGGGCGGAGCCCTGACGGCGATGCGACGTCTCGCGGGCGAGGAGGGAACCTGCTTCTTCTGCGGCGAGGACGAGGCCAACGTCGTCAGCGCGCCCTCGGACGACAGCGACGGCTGGCGCCGGGACTGGCTGGTGTGCCTGGTCTGCGGCACGAGTAACCCACGTCGCTACAGGTCCTGAGGGCACGCTCCGCGAAGTGGATCGCGAGCGGACTCGGTGGTCCCTGCGAACGACGAGATGAACCAGATGCGGGGTCGGTGCCGCCGGCGGCGGTTCCGCGGAATCGGCCGGACAGGCAGCGGGAACAGTCGCGGCCCCGGGCTGGGCGACCTGCAGGTCGCCCAGCCCGGGGCCGCGGAGTGCCTACCGGATGCCGATCAGCCGGCGTGGATCGGCACCCCCTCGCCCTGCGGGATGTCGTCCCGGCCCGCCCGGACGAGGAAGAGGACGGTGAGCAGGGCGAGCCCGATCATCACCGCGCTCCAGACGAACGAGGTGGTGTAGCCCTCGACCGCCGCCTGGGCCTGCGCGGCCGGACCGGTGCCGTGGCTGGTGAGGTAGTCGGTCACCGCCGTCGCGTAGACGGTGTTGAGCAGCGCCACACCGAGGGACCCACCGACCTGCTGGGTGGTGTTCACCAGCGCGCTGGCCACACCGGCGTCATGCTCGGCGACACCGAGCAGCGACACGCTCGACATCGGCACGAAGGCGAGGCCCATCCCGAAGCTGATCAGGAGCTCGGCCGGGAGAACGTGGCTGGCATAGCCGGTGTCGACGCCGATCTGGGTCAGCAGCACCAGGCCGCCGACGGCGAGCGCGCTGCCGAGGACCATCAGGATCTTGGGGCCCGTCCGGGGCAGGAGCTGGCTGGCGATCCCGGCGGAGAAGATGATGCCGGCGCTGAAGGGCAGGAAGGCGAAGCCGCTGCGCAGCGCGCTGTAGCCCAACGTCTGCTGGAAGTAGAAGGTGAGGAACAGGAACATCGCGAACAGCCCGCCACCGATCAGCATCGAGGCGAGGAAGGACCCACCGCGGTTGCGCTCCAGCGGCACCCGCAGCGGCAGCAGCGGGTTGGCCGTCCGGGCCTCGATCACGACGAACGCGGCGATCAGCACGAACGCGCCGACGAGCAGGCCGATCGTCTTGCCCGATCCCCAACCGTCCTCGGCGGCGACGGTGAAGCCGTAGACCAGGGCGAGCAGACCGCCGGTCACCGTCACCGTGCCCGGGATGTCGTAGCTGGGCGTGCCCTCGGCCTTGCTCTCCCGCACGATGGGCAGCGCCGCGGCCGCGGCGGCCAGCGCGATCGGGACGTTGACCAGCAGGCACCACCGCCACGATGTGTACTCGGTCAGCAGCCCGCCGACGATGAGGCCGATCGCGGCACCGCCGCCGGAGATCGCGCCGTAGACGCCGAACGCGCGGGCGCGCTCCTTGCCCTCGGTGAAGGTCACCGTGATGAGCGACAGCGCCGCCGGCGCCAGCAGCGCGGCGCAGGCTCCCTGCAGGGCCCGGGCCGCGAACAGCAGCTCGGCGTTCGGGGCCGCGCCACCGAGCGCCGAGGCGCCGGCGAACCCGATCAGGCCCCAGATGAAGATCCGCTTGCGGCCGAGGAAGTCGGCGATCCGGCCGCCGAGCAGCAGCAGGCCGCCGAAGGCGAGCGTGTAGGCAGTCATGACCCACTGCCGGTCGGCGGTGGAGATTCCCAGGTCGGCCTGCGCGTGGGGGAGCGCGATGGTCACGATCGAGGCGTCCAGCACGACCATCAGCTGGGCGATGGCGATCACGCTGAGCGCGACCCAGCGGCGGGGGTCGAGGTGCGCCCCCGGCTCTGGTGACCCGACCGCGGCGGTCGGGGAGCCGCCGCCGGCGACGTCGGTGGATGCGGTCACGAAGATCTCTCCTGATGTCTGGGTGTGATCTGTCGGAGTGGCCACCGAGGCGGCCGGGATGCTTGGCAGCCGAACAGTACGTCACCGAATAGTACCGGACCAAACTAATTTCTAGGCGGGCGGGCGGTGATCAAATACACTCGTGTCGTGGACGATGGGTGGGACATATGCCCTGGGGAGCCGGCGGACGTATGCCCTGGCGGGCCGACGCCCGACAAGGTCGACGACTTCGTCGAGCAGTGGCAGCGCGAGCGTCCGGACCTCGATCTGAGCGCCATGGCGCTGTTCGCGCGTATGAAGATCTTCGTCGCGGCCCTCGCGACGGCCATGAACCGTCCGCTCGACCAGCACGGTCTCACGCCCGGCGACTTCGAGGTGCTGGGCGCGTTGCGGGCAGTCGGTCCGCCGTGTGTGATGATCCCCTCCCAGCTCTCCGAGCAGCTGATGATGTCGCGGGCCGGCATCACCAGTCGCCTCGACCGCCTGGAGACCGCCGGCCTGGTGGAACGCCGGCTCGACCCGTCCGACCGGCGCAGCTTCCGGGTGGGCCTCACGGACCGGGGGCGCGTCGCCATCGACGCCGCGTTCGCCGAGCACATCGCGAACTTCACCCGGCTGGCGAACGCGCTGACGGCCGAGCAGCGCGAGAATCTCGATGACATCCTGCGGACCCTGCTGCGCGCACTGTGAACACAGCCGGTGCGGCCGTGCGGTCGCGGGGCACGTCCTGATGGGCGGTAGGGCGGATGGGTGACGGGGACGGACAGGAGCGCGTGGACATGAAGGTGGCCTTCATCGGCCTGGGCACCATGGGCTTCCCCATGGCCGGGCACCTGACCGGGGCCGGTTTCAGCACCGTCGTCCACAACCGCACCGAGGCGACCGCCCGCCGGTGGGTGCAGCGGTACCCCGGCAGCTCCGCACCCACCCCCGCCGAGGCCGCGACCGGCGCGGACGTCGTCTGCGTCTGTGTCGGCGCCGACGACGACGTCCGCCAGGTGCTCACCGGGCCGGCCGGGGCACTGGCGGCACTGCGGCCCGGCGCCACCATCGTCGATCATTCGACCACGTCCGCGGAGCTGGCGGTGGAGATCGCGCGCCACGCCGCCGAGGCCGGCGTCGGCTTCGTCGACGCCCCGGTCTCCGGCGGGCAGGCGGGAGCCGAGGCCGGCCGGCTGAGCATCATGTGCGGCGCCGACCCGGAGGTGCTGGAGACCGTCCGGCCGGTGCTCGCCGCCTACGGGGCCACCATCACCCGCATCGGCCCGGTCGGCAGCGGCCAGCTGACGAAGATGGTCAACCAGATCCTCGTCGCCTCGGCGATCGCCGGCGCCGCGGAGGCCCTCAACTTCGCGATGGCGGCCGGCCTCGACACCGATCTCGTGCTCGACGCGGTCGGCGGCGGCGCGGCCAGCTCCTGGTACCTGAACAACCGCGGCCACACCATGGTCCGCGACGAGTTCGACTTCGGCTTCGCCGTCGACTGGATGCGCAAGGACCTGCGCATCTGCCTGGCCGAGGCGGCCCGCCGGGATATCCCGCTACCGTTCGCCACCCGGGCCGAGGCCGACTACGCGGCAGCCCAGCAGCGCGGCGACGGCGGCCTCGACGCCACCGCCGTCATCCGCCTGCGCCGAGCCGAGACACCGCAGACCGCCACCGAACCCATCACCACCGACGACGCCTGACGGCCGCACCGCCGTTTCCCCAGCCGGCGCCTGACATCGCACGCACGCCCATGACCTTGAAGAATCCGTACACCGGCTGGCGGGCACGCGCGGTGGCTGGCGGAGCGCACCCGGCGACACCGCGTCAGGGGAAGCAGTAGGAGTCGGACGAGGCGTCGCCGGCTTCCAGCCGGATCTGGTGCACGCGTCGGCCGCGGAAGTCGGCGCCGTGGGGGAAGAAGCGGACGTCCGGGCTGATCCCGCCCGCGTCCACGTCCGCATCAAGGCGTGCCATCCACGCGCCGACGCCGTCCGGGTAGAACTGGTCGTCCCACGCCGAGTACAGCGAGTTCGTCAGGTAGACCCGACGTCCGTCCCGGCTGATCTCGACCATCTGCGGCCCGCCCGCGAGCGGCTCGTCCGGGGCGGCCGGATGAGGGGTGCGGCGCGTGATCCCACCGAGGCGCACCGACCCGACCTCCCGTGGTGAGAACGGGTCCTGAACGTCGAACTGCTTGAGTTCTCCGGTTCCCCAGCAGGACACATAAAGCCATCGATCGTCGACGGACAGGTCGATGTCGGTTACCAGGGCGGGGACCGCGCCGAACGGACGGATGACCGGCGGTAGATCAGTCGGGTCCGCGGATTCGGGCGGAATCGTGATGACCTTCCGCGCGGCCCACCCGTCACCGTCGCGGTACCACAGCCACACCGACGCGGAAAGATCCGTGACGTTGGTGACGACGCCCGCGAAGCCGTGGGAGGCGCGTGGATCATGGGCCGGGCGCACCTCCAGCACCATCTGGTTGTCGTGCCCCAGATCGACGGTCTGCAGATGCTTACCGCTGCCAAGGTCCCAGAAGTGCAGAGCGTGGCCGTACTGCCGGCCGAGCAGGAGCTCTGCGCTGACCCCGTCCTCGATCATTGACGGCGTGCCCCACTCGGAGGTGACCGCCACTCCCTGCGCGAGATGCCACCACAGGTCGTACGCCAGGTACTGCGGGCCGCGGTCCTGTTCCCAGGGCCCGACCACCTCGAACGTGTCATGATCGAGCAGAGCCACCCCGCCGGGTCCATCGGCGCCGTTCGCCCCGCCCAGCGCCGACAGGTACAGACCATGCGGCCCGCAGTGGACGGTATGCGGCCGGGAGTAGCCGGCCTTGGCGGCGAGTTCGGCCGCCTCGATCGTGTGCACCAGGCGCGGGCTGCATGGATCCGGCCGGGTGTCCAGTACGTGGATCCGGGAGGACCGCAGCCCCGGGACGATGAGATAACGTCGCTCGAGGCTGCCGGCATGCCCGTGGTTGTCGTGGCAGAGCGCGCTACTGCACGCGTTCCAGCCGAAGTGGTGCAACTCGTCGCGGAGCCCTGGCAGGTCGGTCCAACCGGCGATCTGGCCATAGGACGACGAGGTGGAATCAACGTCGACCACGGTCATTGCATCCGATACGGTCCCTTTCGGATCGAACGCCACGACATAGGCCAGATGTTCCGGCGGGGCCGCCGCAGCATCGCCCGGCGAGCGGTAGAAAGTCGGATCCGGGTTGCTCACAGCCACTCCTCATCAGGACAACGGGGCGGTCCAGCTGGTCAGGTCGTTCAATCACGTCCGTCCGCGGTTCGAGATCGGCCCATCCAGCTACCCTCATTGCCCCGTTTGAAATACCGAAACCGGTGGCTGGACCGGACATGCCGGCACGCTTTGCGGCTCTCCGGTCGTAGCGCGAGCCTGTAGGGGTGGGTGACGCAGACCGGTGCTCACCGGTGCTTACGGGTGAGCACCGGTGAGCACGAGCGGAGGGACGCGCCATGTCGGCACAGGTGCTTACGCTGGAAGGTGAGCGGCAGACGCTCTCGGGCGAGACCGTGGAGGAGATCCGCGCGATCTTTCGCGGGGAGGTTCTGACCGCGGACGACGCCGGGTACGACGACGTGCGGGTCATCCAGAACGCCATGCTCGACCGCAGACCAGGCCTGATCATCCGGTGCACCGGGGCCGCTGACGTCGTCGACGCCGTCCGTCTCGCGGCAACGCGAAACCTGCTCGTCGCCGTCCGCGGCGGCGGCCACAGCATCGCCGGTACCTCCACGGCCGACGACAGCATGATGATCGACCTGTCGGCGATGCGGGGTGTCTGGGTCGACCCGGAACAGCGGCGTGTGCGGGTGGCCGGTGGTGCGACCTGGGGTGACGTCGACCGTGAGACGCAGCTGTACGGGCTCGCGGTACCCGGTGGGGTCGTGTCGACCACGGGTGTGGCTGGTCTGACGCTCGGTGGCGGAATCGGCTGGTTGCACCGCAGGTACGGGCTGGCCTGCGATGCACTGCGTGCGGCCGAGGTCGTGACGGCCAGCGGCGACGTCGTGCGGTGCAGCGCCTCCGAGCACGAGGACCTGTTCTGGGCGCTGCGCGGCGGGGGCGGCAACTTCGGCGTGGTGGCGTCCTTCGAGTTCGAGGCCTATCCGCTCGGCCCGGTCGTCTGGAACGGCATGGTCGCCTACCCGATCGAAGATGCCGCCGAGATGCTCCCCCGCTGGCGGGACTGGACGTCCACCGTCCCCGACGAGGTCACCAGTCGTGCCATGCTCTGGTCGCTGCCGGCGGTGCCGGCACTCCCGCCCGCCGTACACAACCGCGACGTGTTCATCGTGGCCGCCGTGTACGCAGGCGACCCGGACGAGGGCCAGCGGGCGTGTCGGGCGCTTGCCGAGTTCGGCCCGCCGCTCGCCGACATGAGCCAGGCCCTGCCCTACCGGGCAGCGCAGTCCTCCCTCGACGCCTTCTTCCCGAAAGGCGGGTTGCAGAGCTACTGGAAGTCCGTCTATCTGGACCGCCTCGACGAGGAGGCGACCGCGTTCGTGGCCCGCGTCGGCCAGGACCGTCCGCATCCGATGACCATGGTCCACGCGCCTCTCCTGGGAGGTGCCATGGCGCGGGTCGGGCCGACGGAAACCGCGTTCGGCGATCGCAGCGCCCGGTACATGCTGAGCCTCGACGGAAACTGGCTGGACCCGGCCGACGACGGCGCGAACATCCGTTGGGTGCGCGGTGCCTACGACGATGCCGTCAGGCTTCGGGCCGCGTCGGGCACCTACCTCAACTTCGGCGGTGACGCCGATCTCGACGACGCCGCCCGGGCACGGGCCTGGGGAAGCAACGTCGAGCGCCTTCGACAGGTCAAACGCAGTTACGACCCAAAAAACCGCTTCCGGCTCAACCCCAACATCCCGCCTGCTGAGAGCTGAGCAGACGCGCTGTCTCCGGGACGCCATGCCCGAGAACAATGGTCACGTCCACGTCCTTCGACATCACAGTGGGTGGCGTTGTCCGAATATCAGATCATCTCGTTTCTGACCGACTACGGCCTGAGCGAAGGTTTTGTGGCGACGTGCCACGAGGTGCTGCTCGGCATCTCGCCCGGCGTCCGGCTGATCGACATCAGCCATGTCTCAGCTGCTCCCCGGCCCGGCCTCGGGCCGAGGACCAACCAATGCCGAGTCCCTGCCGGGCATCGAGCGCGTGCGGACGGTGAAGGCGGATGTGTCGAGTCCGTGCTGTGCTCAGGCGGCCGCCTCGTAGCCTGCGACCACGTCTCCGCTGGTGGTCGCCAGCGGCGGCGGTGTGACGTCCTGCATGAATGACAGCAGCTGCTCCGGGGCGCTTTCGAGTGCGAGGCAATGCCGCAGCCCGTCCTCGAGGAGGGCGAAGTCCTGCGAGGTGTGCGCCGCGGTCGCGCAGAGGCGAAGCCGCGACTGCCCGGCCGGCACGGCGGGTGCCGGAACCGCCGAGGCGTAGATTCCGTCGTCGAGGAGGATCCGGGCCCAGGTGTATGCGCGGGCCTCGTCGCCGAGTATGACCGGAACAATGGGACTGGCGACCTCATGCGGTGTCCCGATGACGCGCCGGACGAGCTCACTCAGTTCGGCGGAGTTCCGGTGCAGCCTCTCGAGGTGTTCCGGTTCCGAAACGAGCACATCGAGGGTCGCGAGGATCGCGGCGGTGTTGGCCGGGGCGCTCGCGGAGCTGAACATGAACGGGGCGGAACGGTGCCGCAGGTACGTCGTCAGCGGGTTTGATCCCGCGACGAGACCGCCGACCGACGGAAAAGCCTTGGCCAGCGAGCTGGTGATGATGTCGATCTCCTGGATGTCGACCCGCTGCTCGGCGCAGGTACCCCGCCCGCCCGTCCCGAGCACGCCGAGCGCGTGTGATTCGTCCACCAGAAGGAAGGCGCCGTACCGCGCCTTCAGGTTGACCAGCTCCTTCAGGGAAGCCTGGTCACCATCCATCGAGTACACACCGTCGACGATCACGACCTTGCGCCCACGGTGCGCCCGATGCTCGGCCAGGAGCTCGTCGAGGTGCTCGGCGTCACCATGTCGGAAACGCCGCACGCGCACGCCGGCCAACTGACAGCCGTCGAGGAGGCTGCGGTGGGCGCGCTCGTCGACGAAGGCGACGTCGGCCTGGCCGAAAAGGCTGCTGATCGCGGCCAGGTTCGCGTCGTAGCCGCTGTTGTAGAGGACGGTGTCATCGGTCCCGAGCCAGGCCGCGAGCGCGGATTCGGTCTGCCGGTGCAGCTCGGTGGTGCCGGTCAGCAGCCGGACTCCGCCAGTCGTCGAGCCGAAGCGGTCGACCGCGTCGTGGACCGCCCCGACGATTTTCGGATGCCCGTTCAGGGCCAGATAGCCATATGTGCTGAAGGAGATCAGATCGCGGTCGCCGTACGCTGTCGGCCGCCCGCTCTGGCCGGCCAGCGGCAGCGCGAACGTGTACAGCCCGGCTTCTCTGGCCTGGTCGAGACGCCGGAACCACGCCCGGGCGGCCGGCAGATCAATCAGCCCGCCCGGCTCGATGGCCGCGCCATATCGCTGGCCCGGGGGCCACGCCGGGTACGGATCGGCGGTGTGGGATACGATTTTCTCGCGAGAGATGTTCATGTGACGCAGTCTCCGAATTCTCGGTTCTTTGAATTTTTGCCATTCTCGGTACTCGGCGCGTGGGCCGGCGGTGCCGCGCCGGGGAGTTCTCGTGGTGTGGCAAGTGGAATCCCCTGCCGCCCCGGCCAGCCGGACGCTTCCGTCCGGCTGGCCGGTAGTGCGGTCGGCACGACTCCGTGCCGTCGGAGCCTGGCCGGACTCCAAGGTCGCCGATCGGACGATGTCGTCGCGGCCATCGCCGTTGACGTCAGCGAGCTTGCGGCGATGCTCAGGCTTGCCGGTCGTCGGCGGCAAAGTCGAACTTGTTGATGACGAGTTTCGGTTCGGTGAAGGTGCCGTCGGTCTGGCCGAGTGAGACGATGACGCCGGCGTTGCCGAATCCGACGATGTCGGCGCGGTCGTCGCCGTTGATGTCGGCGAGTTCGCGTGGGTTTGTTTCGACTCGCCAGCCGCCGGCGTCCTGGGCGAAGTTGTTGATGACGAGTTTCGGTTCGGTGAAGGTGCCGTCGGTCTGGCCGAGTGAGACGATGACGCCGGCGTTGCCGAATCCGACGATGTCGGCGCGGTCGTCGCCGTTGATGTCGG
>NZ_ADGX01000184.1 GCF_000177675.1 Parafrankia sp. EUN1f | reverse complement strand
AGGCCCGGACCAGGTTCAGCGCGGCGGCGCTCTGGTGGTAGGCGGCGACCATCCGCTTCGGGTCCGGGCGGCGGGCCTCCGGCGTCGCCGCGATGTCGTTCACCGCGTCACCCCGGTAGGAGGGCAGCCCGGTCGACGACTCGATGTCGGCCGAACGCGGCTTGGCGTACTGGCCGGCGATACGCGCGACCTTCACCACCGGGGTGCTCGCGCCGTAGGTCAGCGCCACCGCCATCTGCAGCAGGGTCTTGACCTTGTCACGGATCTTGTTGGCCGTGTTGGCGGCGAACGTCTCCGCGCAGTCCCCACCCTGGAGCAGGAACGCCTCGCCGCGGGCGACCATCGCGAGCCGGTCGGTCAGCGAACGCACCTCAGGCGCGGTGACCAGCGGAGGCAGCCCTGACAGCTCGGCGAACGCCGCCGCAAGCTCGCCCTGGTCGGGCCAGGAGGGCTGCTGCCTGGCCGGAAGGGTCCGCCAGATGTCCAGGTCATTGCTCACGAGTCACCAGGGTACGGGTCTGTCGGCGAGAACTCCCGTGCTTTTCGTCCGTCGCCCGCCCGACCGTCGCCCGCCAGACAGCCGAACCACCCGAACCACCCGGACCGCCCGCCAGCCCGGCGATCCCGGTGGTTCGGCGCGGGTACAGGCGCCGGGGCGCTGGTGCGCTGTCAGCCGAAGAAGACCTCGGCCTCCTCGTACAGGTGCTCGGGCACGGTCTTGAGCTCGCCGGTGGCCTCCGCCAGTGGCACCCGCTCCACCCTGGTCCCGTGCAGGGCGACCATCACGCCGAAGTCGCCGTCGTGCGCGGCGTCGACGGCGTGCAGCCCGAAGCGGGTCGCCAGCCAGCGATCGAAGGCTGTCGGCGTCCCGCCCCGCTGGACGTGACCGAGGACCGTCGCCCGGGTCTCGCGGCCCGTCCGCCCCCGGATCTCGGTCTCCAGCAGCGAGGAGATCCCCTGCAGGCGCACGTGGCCGAAGGCGTCCAGCTCGCCCTCCTTCACCATCATGGTGCCCGCGATCGGAGTGGCGCCCTCCGCCACCACGATGATCGGCGCGTAGCTGGTGGCGAACCGCTGCTCGACGAAGGCGCAGACCTTGTCGATGTCGAACGGCCGCTCCGGGATCAGGATGACGTTCGCTCCCGCGGCCATGCCGCTGTGCAGCGCGATCCAGCCGGCGTGCCGGCCCATGACCTCCACCACGAGGACACGGTGGTGGCTCTCGGCCGTCGTGTGCAGCCGGTCGATCGCCTCCGTGGCGATGTTCACCGCGGTGTCGAAACCGAACGTGTAGTCGGTGGCGGACAGGTCGTTGTCGATCGTCTTCGGTACCCCGATCACCGGGACGCCCTCCGCGTGCAGGCGCGCCGCGGCGCCCAGGGTGTCCTCACCGCCGATGGCGATCAGGGCGTCGACGCCGGTGCGCCGCATCGTCTCCCGGACCCGGGCCGGGCCGTCCGCCGAGGCGAACGGATTCGTCCGGCTGGAGCCCAGGATGGTGCCGCCGCGGGGCAGGATGCCGCGCACGGCGGCGATGTCCAGGGGGATGGTGTCGTTCTCCAGCGGGCCGCGCCACCCGTCCCGGAATCCGACGAAGCTGTGGCCGTATAGGCCGACTCCTTTGCGGACGACGCCGCGGATGACCGCGTTCAGTCCGGGGCAGTCGCCACCGCCGGTCAGCACACCGATCTTCACAGCCAGGGCCCTCTCTTCCCGAGTCGCCCCCGATCCCTCGCACTTCCGGCGGCAGCCTAGCCCCGCACCCGCCCAACCTCGACGCCATTCAGAAACTCGGCGTGGCAGGTCAAACGCTCTCCGTAATATTGGACGTCCGGCGGCAGACAGGTCGAGGCGAACACGGGACGTCGGGGCGAGCGTGGGGACGCCGAGTACGCGAAGACACGTCCGCGGGAGCGCGGGGCCTGGTGGAGCGGGGCCTGGTGGAGCAGGGCGAAGCCTGGGCGGCTACCCGGACGGCGCGTCGGCGACGAGCCGCTGACGCAACGCGCTGAGGACCTGCCAGCGGGCGAGGTTGTGCCGCGCGTCCGCGAGCGCGTCGTGCGCGTCGGGCGGCGGCGGCGGGAGCGTCGGGCTGCCGACGTCCTCCCACAGCTGGCGCAGATCATGGGTGAACCGCGGCAGCCGCCGCGGCAGGGCCGGCATCTTCCCGAAGAGCTGGCAGAGGACCACGTGATCGTAGGCGGCGTACCACGCCCACAGCTCCGGAGCGCCGTCCGCGGTCAGGAAGCGGACCACCTCGTCCCGGATCCGCTCCCGCGACATCCAGCTGGGGCTCGCCGGCGGAGGCAGCCGGTCGAGGACGTTGCGCCGCACCCAGGGGACGGCGTGGGCCGGATCGAACTCGGTGGAGACGGCGTAGAACTCACGCTCGCCGTCCTCGCTGACGATCCCGATGCTCACCAGATCAAGCCAGTGATGGCCGGAATCGTCGCGTTCGATGAACTCGGTGTCGTAGAAGAAGCGGCCGCCCACTCGTCCAGTGTGCCCCGCGGGTCGAAGGGCGCCGCCGCGGGCATCCCCGCCGGCCGGGGGCACCCGCGCGGACCGTCCGGTCAGCGGCGCCGAAGGCGCAGGAAGAGCGGTCCGAGCACAGCCGCGGTCAGTGCCGCGCCGAGCAGCGGAAGGACCAGCAGCAACAGCGGGGAGTCGGCCTCGCCGCTGTCGCCGGCCGCGGCCTCGCCGGCTGTGGTGCTGGCGGCCGCCTGCGGCCTCTGCCCGGCCTGCGCCAGCTGCGCCGTGCCTGACGAGCAGTTCACCGCGCCGGCCCGGGCCGGCGCGACGGGCGGCGCGGCACCGGCTGCCGGCGCGACCTCCACGCTGACCTCGGCCGCGCCGGCCGAGGCGACGACGCACAGAACGCCCGCGCCGGGCGCCGAGCTGACCTGGCCACCGGTCACCCGGACCTGGTAGCCCGACGAGTAGCTCCACCCCGGCACGACGATCGCGGTCGCCGTGCCGGCCGGGAAGGCGCCGCGCACCGCCGAGGAGGTGCGGTAGGTGAGGCGGAACACTCCCGAGGCGTCGCTCCCGTACGACTCCGGAATGCCCGCCACCGCGGCCGGGTAGGGCCGGACGACCTCCGCCGGAGGGGTGGCCGCGGCCCGCACCTGGCCGGCGCCGATGCCGGTCCTGGGACGGCCGGTGACCGGCTCGTCGTAGAACCAGCCCAGGTTGAACACGTCGCCGGCGTCGGCCAGCGCGCCGACCCGGGTCCGGGAGCCGTCCGCCCAGCCGGTGATGTACCCGGCGGCGCCGTTCGCGGCGACCCTGGCCGCCGGGTCGAACGGTGCCGCCTGAGCGACCCACAGCGTGTGGTTGGGATCACTGGAGCGCAGGGTGGCCGCAAGGTCCTCGGCTGCCGTCGAGGTCGGCACCTCGAAGCCGATCAGCCCGCCGACGGCGCCGAACCGGCCCGCCAGCCGCCGCAGCCCGGCCTCCAGATCGGACGTCGAGGGCGTGTAGCCCGCGCTGCCGGGAACGATGCTGAGCACGACGAACAGGCCGTGATCGGTGAGGTCACGCACGACGGCCCCGACCTGCTCCAGCCCGCCCTGTTCGGGGTCACCCGCCGGCGGCCGCTCACCACTGGGCGGGAACCGGCCGCCTGCCGTCATCGGGACCTCGAGGCGGCTGCCGGTGAAGCCGTAGTCGATCCACCGGGCCACGTCGGCGGCGGTGGGCACGGTCCCCGCGGGCACGGTGACGCCGCGGGGCAGCACCACCCGCCCGGCGGTGTCGGTGAGGAAGCTGCCTGCTCGCGACACGGTGCCGGCGGGCGGCTGGGCCGCGGCGGCCGCCTGCGCGGTGCCCGGCGCGGAGGTCGCCTCAGCGCGCCCGACCGGCCCGGCGCCGACGGCAGGGATGATCGGGACGGCAAGCAGCAGCAGTGCCAGCAGCGGCACCGCCGCGACCGACCAGCCGGTCCGACGCCCGGCCCGACGGCTGGATCTACTCGGCAAAAACCCCGTCACGCCACGCACGGTGCAATCTTGCCGTGCCCTCCCCAAACGGGTCAGACCGGCCTGGGGTAGCGGCCTGGCAGCCGTCTGGGGCAGCGGATTCGGGCGCGGTGGCGCGGTCAGGAACCGGAGACCGGTGCCCGCTCGGGATCCTTCCCCGCACGGGTGGCCGGCCCCTCCCCCACAACCGGCGGCTCGGCCACAACCGAAGGCTCCGCCACGACCGGCGACTCGACCACGGCCGAGGGCTCCGCCTGGCCCCGGCCCGCCTCCCTGGCCTGGGCCTCACGGGCGGCGGCGGCGAGCTCCTCCTTGCGCCGTTGCGCGTACATGTCGACGTATTCCTGGCCGGACAGCGACATCAGCTCGTACATGATCTCGTCCGTCATCGACCGGAGCACGAAGCGGTCGTCGGCCATCCCGGCGTACCGGCTGAAGTCGAGCGGACGCCCGATCCTGATTCCGACCCGACGGATGCGCGGCATGAACTGGCCCGGCGGCTGGACCTCGAACGTCCCGATCATCGCCACCGGAATCACGGGCACGCCGGCCTCCAGAGCCATCCGCGCGACGCCGATCTTCCCGCGGTAGAGCCGGCCGTCCGGCGAACGCGTGCCCTCCGGGTAGATCCCGAGCAGCTCGCCGGAGCCGAGCACCCGCACACCGGTACGCAGCGCACCCTCACTGGCCCGCCCGCCGCTGCGGTCGATCGGGACCTGACCGAAACCCTTGAAGAACTTCCGCTTGCTCCAGCCCTTGAAGCCGACCCCGGTGAAGTAGTCGCTTTTCGCGAGGAAGGTGATCCGCCGGGGCACCACCAGCGGCAGGAAGAAGGAGTCCAGAAAACTCAGGTGGTTGCTGGCGAGGATCGCCGGCCCCCGGGTGGGCACCTGGTCGAGACCCTCCACCCACGGCCGCCAGAACAGCCGCAGCACCGGCGTCAGGATGGCCTTGACGACCCAGTACAACACGCAAGCTCCCCGCTTCGTCGCACCGCCGCCCGCCGACGGCATTCCCGGACGCCCGCGCCCGGCCTCACCCATACCCAACGGGGAACGGGTGGAACGGGTTGCCCGGGGTGACCATATGGACCCCTCACGACATCGTCCACCACACGGTGCCGACGTCGGAGTGTCATTGTCCGGCCGCCTCCGGGAGCTGGGAGGCCGGGTCCGTCCGAACAGCGGGCGTGGACCACGCCCGGCGGTAGAGGAGTCACGCACAGAACACACCGGACGATCAGTGGCCCGGCCGAGAAGTCAGGAAAAGCACGCGACCATGGCCAGTCGGGCCCTGGCATGCGAGCATGCAACTGTCGGTGTCGGTTCTCCCGCAACCAGAGGGCGCGCCGGGCCACCCCTGACCAACCCTGCGCTGGGGCCGACCGGCGGCATGTCGGGCTCCGCAGCCGCGGTTCGGTCGGCCGGCCCTCACGCGACTCCGGGTGCGCTGCCCGTACCGTCACCGGGAGTGCCCACCCCATGATCTGCGGCGGGTGCGTCGTGGGCACTCGACGCGGAGGGAGTGGATAGCCAATGGCGGGAGTCCCGGAGTCGGCGGTCCTGCCTGGCGCCGAGCCTTTCGATCTTCGCGGTGCCGGCACCGCCGATGCGGGCGCGGGCCCCGGAGCTGCCGTGGGCGACGGCGGAACCGGTGTGCTGCTCGTGCACGGCTTCACCGGCTCGCCGCACAGCATGCGCCCGTGGGGTGAGCACCTCGCCGCCGCCGGTCTGCGGGTGAGCTGCCCGCGGCTGCCCGGCCACGGCACCCGCTGGCAGGACATGGCCCGCACCACCTGGCATGACTGGTTCGGCGCCGCAGACGAGGCCTTCGGCGAGCTGAGCCGTACCTGCGAGCGGGTCTTCGTCATGGGGCTGTCGATGGGCGGCACCCTCACCCTCCGCCTCGCCGAGGTGCACGGGGCCCGCGTCGCCGGCGCGGTGACCGTCAACGCGAGCCTCGGGACGGACCGGCGGATCGCCGCGCTGGCGCCGCTGCTCTGGCGGGTCATGCCGACCTTCCCCGGCGTCGCGGGTGACATCCGCGCGCCCGGTGTCCGGGAGGTCGGCTACACACGGGTACCGACGAGGGCGTTCGCCTCCCTGCGCGAGCTGTGGGCCGTCACCCGTGCGGATCTCGGGCGAATCGTGTGCCCGGTGGTGGCCTATCGCAGCGTCGTCGACCACGTGGTCGAGCCGACGTCCGGCCGGCTGCTGCTCGAGGGGATCACGTCGGCACCCGTGGAGGAACGGCTCCTGCACGACAGCTACCACGTGGCGACGCTCGACAACGACAAGGAAACGATCTTCAAAGGAAGTGTGGATTTCGTCACCACGCAGCCCGAGGCCGCGGCGCGATGACCGATCACATCTCCGGCCCCGGGCCGCAGGACGCGGACCCCGACCGCGTTCCCACGGAGCCCGGCAGCCCCACCGCCCCGGCGGGGGCGACCCCGGCGGGGGACGGCCCGACCAGCCCGGGCGACGCCCACTCGTCTGCTGCCGCCGCGGACACCGGGTCCACCGGGTCCACCGGGGCAGGCGCCGGCATCGCTGACACCAGCGCCACCGACATCGGCGCTGCCTCCACGGGCGCCGGCGACGCTGACACAGCCACCACAGGCACCGGCCCCACCACAGGCGCCGGCGCCGGCGAGCGACGTTCCCCGGCCACCGACGAGGCGGCCTTCCTCGACCTGGTCGCTCGCTTCCACGAGGAGCCGGCGGGCAGCGAGCAGTCGTGGCCGGCCGCCGAGGACCTCGACGAGCCCCGGCGGTCACCGATCATCATCATCAGGCCGTCCGGCCGGCGCCCGGACGGGATGCCGCCGGACGGGCGTCACCTCGCCGAGGACGACCCGGGCGAGCGGACCATCCCCCCGTCCCCGGCGGCGCCGTCCTCGTCCGCGTCCGCGTCCCCGTTCACCGGTGGCGACGTCGATCGCGCACCGGCCGGCGAAGCGGACCGGGACCGGGACGGCGACCGGGACCGGGACGGCGACCGGGACCGGGACGGCGACCGGGACCGGGACGGCAACACGCCGCCGGGCGGCTCCAGGCCCGGCGACATCGACCGGCTTGACGAGGCCGTGCGGGCGGCGTTGCGGCCCGCCGGCGGCGCGGACCCGTTCTCCGCCGGCGAGGACTCGGACGAGGACCACTACATTCCGCCGCCGGCACCGCCGATCCCGCGGATGCGGCCGGGCACCCGCTGGGCGCTCGGCTCCATCGCGCTCGGCGTGGCGATCCTGGTGGTGCCGTCCCTGATCGGGATGGTGCAGGCTCGATCGCGGGACGTCGCAGGCGTCCTGCTCATTCTCGGTGGCGTCGGGACGCTGGTCGCCCGCCTGGGTGACCGGCCCCCGACGGACTTCGACGGACCGGACGACGGCGCGGTCGTCTGATCACGCCGGTGGAACACCGGGCGGTCCGCGGGCCGCCCGGTCCATCGGTATTTGCACGACCGGCGCAGCCTTCCGCAGTGGCGTGAGGCAGCGCGACTGGCGGACCGGCAGGACAGGCGAAGGGCGGCTGCGTGCGTTTTCATGAGCAGGTCGAGGTGCACGGGCACCTCATGGACACCGGCGTGCTGGCACGGGTGTTGGATGACGTCCTCGCCTACGGTGGCGACTACCGGGTCGACAAGATCGACCTTGGGCGGACCCACGACGACGAGTCCCACGCCGTCATCACCGTCGGGGCCGACTCCGCGTCCACCCTCGCGCGGATCCTGATGCGCGTCCAGGTCCACGGGGTGAACAAGCTGGTCTCCGGCGAAGCCGTGACCCGGCCCGCCGAAGCCGACGGCGTCTTCCCCGAGGACTTCTACTCGACGACGAACCTGGAGACCGTCGTGCACCTCGGCGGCCAGTGGGTACCCGTCGAGCACCCGGAGATGGACTGCGGGCTCATCGTCTCCGGCGGCCGGGTGCGCACCGTTCCGGTGGCCGACGTCCGCGCCGGCGACATGATCGTCTGTGGTGCCGATGGGGTGAAGGTCGTCCTGCCCGTCGCCGACCACTCGACCCGGCTGCACGGCGAGTTCGCATCGATGTCGTTCAGCTCCAGCGCGGCGCGCCCGCAGGCGGTGCTGGTCAAGACCGTCGCCCGCCAGATCCGCGAGATCAAGGCGGAGGGCTACCAGGTCCTGTGGGTCGCCGGGCGGGCCGTGGTGAGCACCGGGGCGTCCCGGGCGATGACCGCCCTGGTCGAAGCGGGCTTCGTCGACGTGCTGTTCGGTGGGAACGCGCTTGCCACCCTCGACCTCGAACGCGCGCTGTTCGGCAACTCGTTCGGCCTCGGCAGCCCGCACAGCCGGCGGGTACAACGCGGAAACGAGCAGCACATCCGCACCGTGAACACGATCCGCCGTGCCGGGTCGATCCGGGCGGCGGTGGAGAGCGGGCTGGTCACCGAGGGGATCATGCACGCGATGGTGAAGGCCGGGAAGTCGTTCGTCCTGGTCGGCTCGGTCCGGGACGACGGCCCACTGCCCGACGTCCACACCGACATCCTCGCCGGTCAGCGGGCGATGCGGGCCGCGCTGCGTGGCGTCGGCTTCACCGTGATGGTCGCGACCACCCTGCACTCGGTCGCGACCGGGAACATTCTGCCGGCGTCGGTGCCGGTGGCCTGCGTCGACATGAACCCGTCGACGGTGACCGGGCTGACGGACCGGACGTCGGCCCACGCCCTCGGCGTGGTCGCCGACGCCGGCCTGTTCCTCGAGCAGCTCGCCACCGAGCTCGTCCCCGACTACCGCGCCTGACCCCCTTCGGCCGCCGCGTCGCTCGCGGCGGCGGGAAAGTCGCTCGCGGCGGCAGGAAAGAGGCGCTGCACAGCCGCGACGACGGCCGCCCGGCGAGCGGCCATGAACGCGTCGCGGTCCTCGCCGGAAGGGGCCAGATCGGGCTGGGCGGCCACCCGCAACGGCGGCCGGCTCAACCTCGGCGAATCCCTCTTCGTACTCCTCCAGGACCACGCAACCGTCGCGTAGCGTCGTCGAACGCGTCCTCCGCGAAAGACGGGGCTAGCTTCGGGCGAGGTCGGCGGCGCCGACGATGCCGGCGGCGGAGCCGAGCGTGGCGACCACCACGTCGGCCTCCGGCCGGTGGCCGCGGCCGGACAGCACCGAGCGGAACCGGGTGCGTGCCGGGCTGACCAGCAGCTCGCCCGCGTCCGAGACGCCACCACCGACCACGAAGCGGCTCGGATCAAGGACCGCGGCCAGGTTCGCGAGACCCTGGCCGAGCCAGTGGCCGACCTGCTCCAGGCATGCCAGCGCTGCCGGGTCACCCTGCTGCGCGGCGGCCGTGACATCCGGGCCGGTCAGGTCCGCGGCCTGGCGCCCGCCCAGCATCCGCAGGGCCGCCTCGGGCGACTCCGCCGCGATCTCACGAGCCGCCCGGACGACCGCCCGGCCGCTGGCGTACTGCTCCCAGCAACCGGCGTTCCCGCAGCCGCACTCGTGACCGCCGGGAACCATCTGCATGTGGCCCATCTCCGCGCCGATCCCGAACGCGCCGCGGTGCAGCAGCCCGTTCAGGACGATGCCGCCGCCGATGCCCGTCCCGACCGTGACGCAGACCAGGTCGGAATGGCCGCGGCCCGCGCCGAAGCGGTACTCGGCCCAGGCCATGGCGTTCGCATCGTTCTCGACCACCACGGGCAGGCCGACACGGTCCGCCAGCACCTGCCGCAGCGGCTCGTCCCGCCACGCCAGGTTGGGCGCGAAGAGCACGGTGGAGCGGTCCCGGTCGATCCAGCCCGCGGCGCCGACACCGACCGCGCGGATCTCGAAGCTCTGCCGCAGTTCGGCCACCAGCTCGACGACGACCTCGGCGACCTCGGCCGGATCATGGCTCGGGGTCGGTCGCCGTGTGGAGGCCAGCACCGTCCCCTGGGCGTCGACGACACCGGCGGCGACCTTGGTCCCGCCGATGTCCACCCCGATCGCCAGGTCCGTGTCCCCGATGGGGGCGGCCGCCGACCCGGTGGTCACTGAGCGCTCACCTCAAATCGATTCTTTGCACGCGGGGTCGGGCTGACCCCTGGGGTGTTGTTTGGGACGTCGTTGCCGTCCGGCTCTGGCCCGGTGCGTCACGGTGATCAGCATTCCAGGCCCCCCAGGCCGCGCGGACGGCGGCACCGAGCGACGTCGCGGCGGAGAGCAGATGGCCGGCGACCTCCGCGACCTCGGCGTGCTCGCCACGCAGACCGGCCAGGAGCCGACACACCGGGCACACACAGCACGGCCACTCGTGGTCGGCCTGCGCGGAGCCCGGTCCGGCGTCCGCACCCGCCCTCGCGCCCGCCGCCTCGGCATCCAGGCCGGGCTCCGCGCCCGCCTCCGCGCCTTGGCTGGCCTCGGTGGCAACCTCGGAGACGTCCTCCGGCGGGCGGGGTCCGTCCTGCGCGCGCGGATCGCCGTTCGCGGCCATCCACTTCTGGACCGCCGCGGCCAGCAGGGCGGCCTCCTGCGCGAGCGAGCCGACCACCTCCCGCGCGGTTCCCTCGCCCGGCCCACCTCCACGCCGCTCACCCGCGGCTTCCCCCACCGGTTCACCCGCACCCGGGTCAGCATCCGGGCCCGCGCCCGCGGGGCCGCGCAGCGTCGACTCGCTCACGCGCGGACCCACTGTGCCGGGTCGGGCACGAACGACACCGTCAGCCTGTCCTCGGCGAGGTGAGCGCCGAGAACGTCGCACCGGCGCAGCGCGGCCGGCAGCGAGACATGCCGGCGATCCGCTCCGACGCTGACGACGAGATCGTCCCCGACGCGGGCGAGATCCACCTCCGACCGGTGGACGAACGGCAGCTCGAACGACATCTCGTAGCCGGACTCGGTGCGTTCCACCCGTGGGGTGGCGCCGTCCTCGCCGCGGTGCGTGCCGAGCACGGCGGCCGGGTCCCGCCCGTCGTAGGCCGCGGCGCCGAACGCCGCCAGCTCCTCCAGCCCGAGCGGCTCACCGGCCCGGTAGGCCGCGGCCAGCACCGGCAGCGGGGCGACCAGCTCGGCGATCTCGACGAGCTGGTCGCGGTGCGCCGCCGCCCATCCCGCGCGCCACGCGTCGCCACCGTCCTGGCCGATCACCCGGTTCACGATCACCGCGTCCACCCCGATGCCGTGCAGGGACAGCCCGCCCAGGGTGCGACGGGTCTGCGCGAGGGCGGACGTCTCGGGGGTCAGCACGAGCCGCACGCTGGTCACCGCCGGGTCCGCGAGCAGGGCGCGCATCTCGTGCGCGAGCGCCGCCACCCCGGAGACAGCCTCGTAGGCGGGCCCGGCCATGGCGGCGAGGCGCCCGACGAACCGGCCCGACAGCGGCGAGGGCAGCGGCAGCCCCGGTCGCATCCAGCGGGCGAGCGCCCCGTCGGGCGGGCCCAGCCGCCGGCAGCCCCAGGCGAGCGTCTCCGGGCTGGCGAGCAGCCGCAGGGCGGCGCTCGCCGGCCCCGCGTCGACGACGACGACGTCATAGCGGTCGGCCCTGATCCGGTCGCGCAGCTCCAGCAGTGTCAGCGCCTCCAGGGCACCGGGCAGCCGCAGGAGCTCCTCGACCTCAAGCGGGTCGAGGTCGGGGCCGGAGTCGGGCAGCCCGGCGGCGATCAGCGCGCGGACCCGCGGCCACCGCTCGGCGAACGCGTGCCGCAGATCGGTCTGGAGGGCGAACAGCCCGGACTCGAGCTCGACCTCGGCCGGCCCCAGCGGATGGTCCAGGACACCGGCGAGGCCGGCGGCCGGGTCCACGGAGACGACGAGAGTCCGATAGCCGCGCTGGGCCGCGAGGGTGGCGGTCGCCGCGGCGACCGTCGTGGTCCCGCCCCCGCCCTTGCCCGTAAGGAGCACACACCGCACCGGTGGTCAGCGCTCCGCGAGCTTCTCGACGTGCTTCTTCAGGTCCTTCAGCGCCGCGTCGACGACGCCGGTCTGGACCTTGCGCCGCAGAATGCCGGGGATCTTGACCTTCAGCTCCACCGTGAGCTCGTAGGTCACCTCGGTGCGGCCGTCGCCGAGATCACGCAGGGTGTAGCTGCCGTCCTGGGCGGACATCGTCTGGCCGGAGACGAGGCTCCAGCTGACCTGCTCGTCGCCCTTCCAGACGTACTCGTTGACGAACTCGTCCTTCACCACGACCGCGTTGATCCGGAACCGGGCCTGCTGCGGACGGCCTTCCGGCCCCACCGCGAGGATCTCGGCCTCCTCGATCTGCCCCACCCAGGTCGGGTAGGCGGCGATGTCCGCGATGGCCCCCATGACGACAGCCGGCCGGGCATCGATGACGATCGACGACTGCGCGTGATCCGCCATAAGCCGTCCGCACCTCCACATCTCATCGCCCCGGCGGAGACAGCGGGCCGGTCGCGAGGCCGCACGCTGTGACCGACGGTGGCTACTGACCCGCGCCGCAGGGCACAGGACGAATGCCCGATCGATCGTTGAGGCTACCGGAATCCCGGCGCTACGCCGGGTGGCCTACCACTCGAGGACGTACGGCGTGCCCCGCGCGTTGAAGTGGCCCACGTTCACACAGCGGGTGGTGCCGATTTCCAGCTCCGCGACCAGCGGCTGGTGCACGTGCCCGAACAGCACATACCGCGGCCGCGTCGCGTGGATCGCCTCCAGCACGGCCTTGCTGCCACGCTCGAACCGCTCGGCGACGGTGTCGTAGACCAGCTCGGGGACATGCGGCGGGATGTGGCAGCACAGGACGTCCACCGCCCCCACGGCGGCCACCTTCGCCGCGTAGGCGTCGTCGTCGATCTCGAACGGGGTGTTCATCGGCGTCCGCAGGCCGCCGCCGACGAAACCGAAGGTCAGGCCGCCGATCTCGACGGTCTGGCCGTCCAGCAGGGTCACGCCGTCGCGCAGGAAGTCGGGGTAGAGCTCCGGCAGGTCCACGTTGCCGTAGGTGAGGTAGGTAGGCGTCGGGAAGGCGGCGAACATGGCCGCGTACTGGCGCCGGATGGCGGCTTCCACAACGGCCGACCGGTTGCCGTCGACACTCGCCCACAGTTTGCGGGACCATTCCCGCGCCTCGTCGAACCGCTGCTCGGTCCGCAGCTCGATCATCCGGCGCACCGCCTCGGCGCCGAAGAGGTCGCCCATGATCCCGCGGCTGTGATCCCGGTAGTCGATGAACAGGATCAGATCGCCGAGGCAGATGAAGGCGTCCGCACCCACGGCGGCGCCCGGGATCGCGTCCGACCGCCCGTGGACGTCGCTCACCACATGCACCCGCACCTCAGAGAGCTTAGGTCAGGGACACTTTCCCGCACCAACCGTCAGCCCGTGGCGCGACGTGACGTCGGCGCCCGAACCGGGCCGCTGGGCGCAACCGGGGAAATCGCACCAGGGAATTGAGGCTGCTCGCCGTGGCGCGACTCACAGGCTAACGTCACTTGACCCGCTGTCGTCACAAAGATGACAGCCACGCCCTCAACTTCCCCGCCGGCGACCCCGCCCCGTCGCCGGCCCCGTCGCACCTGCCCAGCACACCTGCCCCGGCCCGACCACGGGCTTGACCACCGGCCTCCGACACCCCCACCGGACGGCCCCGTCATCCTGAGGAGCTCCCGTGCGCGAGTACGCCTCCCCCGCCCAGGTCACCGTGGCGGACGACCTGACGCTGAGCGACGCGATCTTCACCAACGCCCAGCGCGTTCCGAACAAGGTCATCGTCAGGTACAAGGTCGACGACGCCTACGTCGACATGACCGCGACCGAGTTCCGCGATCTGGTCGTACGCACCGCCGCCGGGCTCGTCGCCCGCGGCCTGCAGCCCGGCGACCGCTTCGCGATCATGAGCCGCACCCGGTACGAGTGGACGGTTCTCGACTACGCGGTGTGGGCGGCGGGTGGCATCACCGTGCCGATCTACGAGACCTCGAGCGCGGCGCAGATCGAATGGATCATGTCCGACTCGGGGACCGTGCTCGCCGTGGTCGAGTCCGACGAGTACGCGGCGCTGGTAGCCGAGGTTCGCGACCGGCTGCCCGCACTGCGGGAGGTCCTGGTCCTCGACCAGGGCGCGCTCGACACGCTGGGCGAGGCCGGGGCGGGCACCGGGGTCGGCGCCGAGGAGCTCGCGGCGACGCGCTCCGACGTCACGGCGGACAGCATCGCCACGGTCATCTACACCTCGGGAACCACCGGCCGGCCCAAGGGCTGCGAGCTGTCGCACCGCGCGCTGCTGTTCAACGCCCTGGCCAGCGCGGAGGCGATGCCGAACCACTTCACCGAGGACGCGTCGACGCTGATGTTCCTGCCGTTGGCGCACGTGCTCGCCCGCACCATGCAGTGCACGATCATCAACAACGCCCGCTGCATCGCCTACACACCGGACACCAACACGCTGCTGGCCGACCTCGCCAAGGTCCAGCCGACCTTCATCCTCGCGGTGCCGAGGGTCTTCGAGAAGGTGTACGCCGGGGCCCGGGCGAAGGCGCACGCCGACGGCAAGGGCCGCATCTTCGACGCGGCCGAGGCCACCGCGGTCGCCTACAGCCGCGCCCTCGACCAGGGCGGCCCGGGCCTCGCGCTGCGGCTGAGGCACGCGCTGTTCAACCGGCTCGTCTACGGCAAGCTGCGGTCCGCCCTGGGCGGCAACATCACCCACGGGATCAGCGGCGGTGCTCCGCTGAACGTTCACCTCTGCCACTTCTTCCGCGGCATCGGCTTCCTCATCCTGGAGGGCTACGGCCTGACCGAGTCCACCGCCGCGGCCACGGTGAACCGGCCGGAGTCGCTGAAGATCGGCACGGTGGGCCTCCCGCTGCCCGGGGTCACGGTCCGCATCGCCGACGACGGCGAGGTGCTGCTGCGCGGCGACCTGGTGCTCAGCGGCTACCGGAACAACGAGACCGCCGGCAAGGAGGCGCTGGACTCCGACGGCTTCCTGCGCACCGGTGACCTCGGCTCGCTCGACGAGACGGGGCATCTGCGGATCACCGGCCGGAAGAAGGAGATCCTGGTGACCGCCGGCGGCAAGAACGTCGCCCCGGCACCGCTGGAGCAGCGGATCGGCCAGCACCCGCTGGTCGGGCAGGCGATGCTCGTCGGCGACCAGCGGCCGTTCATCGCCGCCCTCATCACCCTGGACCCCGAGGCGTTCGCCACCTGGCTCAAGACCAACGGGCGCCCGGCGACCGCCACCCCCAGCGACCTCGCGAACGACCCCACGCTGGTGGCCGAGATCCAGCAGGCCGTGGACGCCGCGAACGCCACGGTCTCCCACGCCGAGGCGATCAAGAAGTTCGTGATCCTCCCGTACGACTTCACCATCGCCGGCGGCGAGCTGACCCCCAGCCTCAAGGTGAAGCGCAACGTGGTGATGGAGCGCTTCGCGGACACGGTGGAAGCCATCTACGCGACGCCCCGCGTCACCACCTGACGCCGCACGACCGACTGGCCGACCGCCCGGCGGTCTGGCGGATGCCCAGGTGGCGTACTGGCC
Organism: Parafrankia sp. EUN1f; assembly: GCF_000177675.1. Taxonomy (GTDB): domain Bacteria; phylum Actinomycetota; class Actinomycetes; order Frankiales; family Frankiaceae; genus Parafrankia. The sequence goes on along the minus strand of NZ_ADGX01000184.1, from coordinate 195 downwards.
CTCGGTCATCCCGAGGACGTCGCGGAGCGGCTCACTGGTGCGGTGGCCGTCATGCCAGGCGTCGACAAGCTCGTCCTCGAGGTAATGCACCCGGCGGGCGAGCCGGAGGATCGTGTCGTCGCGGTCGGCAAGCTCGCTACCGGCGCGGGGCCGCGGGTCGGCCTGTTCGGTGGCGCGGGCGCGGTCCAGGNGCCG
>NZ_ADGX01000185.1 GCF_000177675.1 Parafrankia sp. EUN1f | reverse complement strand
CCCGCGACATCCGGCCCTGCCTCACCGGCCACACCGACTCTGTGGATTCGGTGGCGTTTGCGCCAGACGGGCGCACTCCAGCCAGCGCCAGTAGCGACACCACGGTGCGGCTGTGGGAAATCTGATGACCGGACCCGCCGGCCATCAGGAGGGCCGCTTGGCCGCCACGACGGCAGCCAAGCCAGTGGACGCCCGAGTCGCTAGACGATCATGATCCGTACACGTCGGTCACCGATCTGGACGAGGCGGGCCCAGGCTGGCGGGGCCTCGGGCACGTACTCGCTGTCCTCGGACCAGGTTCCGGGCCGGTCGAAGAGGCCGATCACGGTCCGGCTGGGCGGGCGGCGCGGCCAGGGTGTCTGGCCGTCGGTGAGCGCGACGATGACGTCTGGCCGGTGTCGGAGTGCCGCGGCGAAGCCGGCTCGCAGGTCCGTCCCGCCGCCGCCCACGAGCGGGAGATCCTCTGCGCGGCACAGCGTCGTTACCGGGCCGGCCGCGGCGTCGCAGGGTACGACCAGGACGCTGTCGCGCCGGCACGTGCATGCTCGATGGCCAGGATCTGCCGGTGACCCTCCAGGTCGCTGGGCGGGGGAGGGAAGTGGGCGGCGCCGCGCCGAACAGGTCGGCGCCGTCCGGAGCAGCGTCCGGCGGATCACCCGGAACGCCGTCGGCAGCGACTGTCAGACGAAGCGCCTGGTCGAGCACCCGGACGCACGGCAGCGGCGGGCCGGGTCAGCTCGGCGAGGAACCGTTCACGGCGGAGTTCCATCGGATCACGGTCGAGCGCGACCGGCAACCCGTTGACCAGGACGACCAGGTGAGGGGTGCCTCGGCAGTCCACGTGCCAGACAGTCTCCGAGGCTGAACCGAGGCGCTCCTCGGCGCCGTCGCGGGCATTCGCGTTCTCGACGGGGGCGGCGGCGCGGAACGGTCACGCGCGGGCCGCGAGCGATCGGACTGGAAGGTGATGGTCCGGAACACCGCCGCAGTCCCCTGCCGGCAGGGTGGTCAGGACCCCCGGGCAGGTCTGACTGCCCGTTCGGGCGGATGCGTCGGCGGTTCGGGCCGGTCCGTCGGCGCCGTCGCCGTCGATCGGCCATCCAGTCCCAGACTTCGGAGGGGTCAGGCTCACGAGTCGATGAGGTCGTTGACGTGGGATCAGGACGAGTCCCGGCCGAGCGGCCCGCCGCTGCTGCCCGCTCCTCCGGCCGGCCTGCGCCGGCCACCGGGACCCGGGGAGACCAGCATCCGCTGTTCGGCCTCCAACGTTCCGCCGGCAACACCGCCGTAGCCGCCGGCCGTGCCGTAGCGGCCGGCCGTGCCGTAGCCGCCGGCCGTGCCGTAGCCGCCGGCCGTGCCGTAGCCGCTCGCGGTGGCGTCGTCGTGGGCGGCGGCGTTTCCGCCGGCCGGCCGGTCGTGGTCAACCGGGACCCTGCGAAGCCGCCCGCCAGCCTGTCGCCCGAGGAGCGGGACACGCTGCTCAGGGCGTCGCTGGTGCTCAGCAAGGCCCCGCCGATGTCAGAGGCCGACCGGGACGTCGTCGGCCGAGCGCTACCCGGCGCGGCCGTGATCTCCCTGATCCGAGAACGTGATCAGAACCGGGGGCGGCTCGCGGACAGGACCCGGGCACTGGAAGAGGCCGAACGGCAGCGTCGTGACCCACCTGAGCACGGGACCCCGCCCAACGACCAGATGATGGCCGAGCTGCGCGGCGAGATCGACACGCTCCGGGCTGAGGTCGAACGGCTCAACGGCCAGATCGGTCCGCTGCTGGACGGGCTCGGCGTCGCACCCGGTGAGCAGGGCGAACGCGAGCGCGCGATGGTCCGCCTCATCGAAGAGGATTTCCCGCCGCGCTTCCTTGAGCGCGGCCGGCAGATCGCCAACACGATGCTCGACCAGAACCAGCGGATCGTCGGGGACGAGATCGCGCGGTATGCCGGCGTCTGCTCGACCGATCCCTCGGACCGCGACCGGCTCCGCACGGCGGCGCAGCGGCTCAACAGCCTCGTGCTCGACGTCGAGGATCTTCGGCGCCAGGAACAGGCCCTGGTGGCCGACCTGCCCGACGGCGGGGTCACCCCCACTCACGAGCGGCTCGGGGCAATGCGGACACGCCGCGAGGAGAGAGAGAAGACGCTCCAGCGCCAGCGTGCCGAGACCGAACTGCAGTTTCCGGTGCTGCTCCAGGTACCGGTCGCCGAGGTCGCGACCGCTGACGATGAGGCGCTGGACAGGCTGCTCGGCGCGAAGCTCGCCGCGATCAGCGACAACATCAACAAGACCAGGGAGAACGTCGCCTCCGGCCGGCTGAAGGTGTGGAACCTGCCGGACGTCGTTCGCCTCACCGCGCAGGATCTGGGCGTCACCGGCAACGAGATGCTGATGGGGGCCGTCCAGCAGAAGGCACGGCAGCAGGACGCGGACGAGGCGATGGTCCAGATGGCCGTCGCCGCGGTCGGCATCACCGCCGGGCTGATCGCCACGCTCGCGAGCGGCGGGCTCGCCCTCGGCGCCGCGGTCGTCGCTGCCGGAGCCGGTGCCTACCAGCTCAGCGAGAGCGTGCAGAACTTCATGGCCGAGTCCGCTGCCAGCAACGTGGCGCTCGACCCGCGTATCGCGGATCTGTCGGCGAACGAGCCGGACATGTTCGCGGTGGCGATGGACATCGCCGGACTGGTCCTCGACGTGGCCGACGTGCTGAAGGCGGTCAACGCGCTGCGGGCGCCGACGAAGTTGCTGCTCGAAGGCGGTGACGCGGCCGAGTTCATCCGGGCCGCCCACGGCACCCTGCCGCCCGCCGCCGCGGAACGGGCGGTGGCCGGGGTCATGCATCGCGCCGCCGGGCAGCGCGCGATCCGGACAGCGCTGCGTGCGGTCAAAGGCACCGAGTTCAGCGCGCATTCACTCGCGAAGATCAACAAGATCCTGGAGGAGGTCGCGGAGGACGGCTGGGCGAAGCTCTTCGCCCAGTTGAGCCCCAAGCGCGTGCACCCACTCACCGAGAAGGCGCTGGAACGCGTGTACGGCGCACAGGAGGTGGCCCGGCTACGGGCCGAGGGTGCGCTCGCCGAGGACTGCGGCGGCCTGTTCATCGCGGGTGCCACCCCTGGAACCGGGCACATCTTCCTTCGCGAGGGTCGCCTGGCAGACGTCGCCTCGGTGGTGGTCCACGAACTCACCCACCACCTCCAGGACATCCACAAGTCCGGCATTGACAAGTTCACCGCGGAGTTCCAGGCGTGGCTGGCTCAGCAGGAGTTCCTCCGCCGGCTGGCGGCGCAGGGCGGTGCCGGCAATCTCGCGGACGATCTGCGTGTCATACTCGAAAGCGAACCCTGGATGATTGCGAACAGCATCGTCGACAAGTACGAAATCCCCCGCCTGCCGGCCTACAGTGCGGTCCGGGAAACTCAGGATGTGCTCACCATGCTCAAGAAGATCAGAACACCGTAGGGCCACGCCTCATTCGCCGTCCCGGTCGGCGGGCGGACGCCGATCCTCGGCGACTACGAATGCCCATATTTTTGCTCTGGAGGTCGCGGTGAGCCTACTGTCGTCTATTTTGCTAACGGCCCTCGGCGGTATCCTGACGGCATTTGGCGGATACATAGGTGTGCGATACCAGGCTAAGGAAGCGGCACGTGCGCGCCGCGAGACGCAACAACGGGAAGATCTGTTCAGGCTCCACGCTGAGCGACGAGAAGCATACGTGGCCTTCTATCAGGCTGTTGGAGGATGTCGAAGAGCCTTCGCTCTTATGGCGCAACCCGGCTGGGATCGACCATCTGCTCGTGAAGTCAGGAGTAACCTATGGGCATCCTGGATAGTGCTACGCCTTATCGGAAAAGAGGGAGTCTTGGAAGCTGCGAGCAATTTCTTGAGTTACGTCGACGGCATGCTCGACGGTTCGATTTCATTTAGTAATGAGGACTGGCGTGATCTCGTTAACGGCTATGTGGAAAATGCTCGCGATGACCTGCTTATGGGTAATACGATCTAAATGGTGACTACAGTCCGATGGTGGCGCCATCCCGCGTACGGAGGGCACCTGGCCCCACCCGCGTCACCTCCGCGCCGGGGCAGGTCGGGGCCCTACGTGCGGTGAGCACTGGTGGGTCGCGGTTGCGGCGGATCTCGCTGCTGATCGTGGCGGACGTCTGCGAACGGATCCGGCTGTGTACCCGCGGGTCGCTCGCGTCGTCTGCTTCGGTGCGGGCCACGGAGCCGAGGACGCGGATGTTGCTCACATCGCGGCGTCGCACGATCGCGTAGACGACCGGACGGTTGGCGACGCCGCGCCGGGCGGACGTCGCACTGGACAAGACAAGGACAAAGGCCACACCTGACGTCGATTTCTGTCAAACGAGTAATAGATTCGCCCCGTTCCACATGTCGTGGTGTGGCGGGGGGCACAATGGTGGGTTTTTCTGTGGGTGAACAGGTGGAAGGCGCCCGGCTGGCGGTCGTGCGCCTGGGCGACTGCAACTGTTCCGGAGGACCTGGAGACGGCGGCCCCGCCTTCGCGGACGCGGGGATGCCGGCCGGGGGTTCCGTGGCCGCGGCGGCAGCGCGACTTGGTCTGCCTGCCGAACACCGCAGTCTGATCGCTGATCCGGCCGCTGCGGTGGACGTCGCGGTGGCCGTCGCGCGCCTGGCTGCAGAGGCCACCAGTACCTTCGGGATCTACTGGGACGGCCCGCTGCGGCTCGCACACGACGGTTCTCCCGAGTTCGTCGTAGGCGACACGGCCCTGACCCTGGCGAATCTGCTGGCGCTTCTGTCGACCACACCGGCCCGGAGACGGTTCCTTGTCATCGACGGCCGGCTGGCCGGCGATGGTTCCCCGGTCGGCCCGGCCAGGAGTAACGGCACCGGCGACGGCGATGGAACAGTGGCCGCGGGCGGGCAGGCTTCCCCGAGTGGGAGTGCCGCGGAGCGGCTGCTGGCGGCGGTCGCGGAGGCGGCCCGGTCGACGGCCCCTGGCGTCGAAGTCCTGGCCTGTGTCGGGCAGCCACGGTCAGGGCGGTCAGCGCGGTCAGGAGGAGACGGCCCGCTGTTCGGCCAGCTTCTCAGTCTCCTCACCCACGGGGAGCCAGCCGGGCCGGACGACCTCACGATGGGCACGCTGCACGACCTGGCCGCGGGCAGACTGCGGGCGGCGACGACGGTCAGCGTCGCCCGGGTGTCGGCCGGCTGGGCCGACGACATGGTCGTGACCCACAACCCGGGGCGGCTCAGGCCGCTGCGGGAAGAGGACGACACACCGACCTCGGTGCTCTCCGCCGGCGAACTGGACGTACCGGTGCCGGAGATTTCACGGCCTCCTTCCGGCGCCGATGATTCGGACTGCCCCTATCCGGGGTTGGGCGCTTTCGACGCCGGCATGGAGAAGTTCTTCTTCGGCCGGGCCGCGCTGGTCGGTGAAGCGCTGGGGCTGCTGCGGGAGCGGGCGGCCGGCCGCGGCCCGCTCGTCCTCGTGGGGGCCTCGGGCTCGGGCAAGTCATCGGTGCTGCGGGCGGGGCTCCTGCCCGCGGTGGCGCGGGGCGCGCTGGGCGAGGTGATGGGAGCGGCCTCGCCGCGGGTCGTCCTGACGCCCACCGAACATCCACTGGCCGAGCTGGCGGGCCGGATCGCCGGCGCTCTGTCGGCGCCAGGTCTGCGCTCGGTGCTGAGCGACACGTTGCGCACCGCGCCGGAACGTCTCCCCGAGATTCTCGCCGATCTGCTGCGCGCACCCGCCGGACCCGAGGGCGATGCGGCGTCCACGACGCCGCTGGTGCCCCGTCGGCTGCTGCTTGCCGTCGACCAGTTCGAGGAGACCTTCACCCTCTGCGCGGACGAGGCCGAACGCGATGCGTTCATCCGCGCCCTGTGCGCCCTGTGCGCCGTGGCCGTCGGCCCGTCCGCGCCCGCGGTGGTCCTGCTCGCCGTGCGCGGCGACTTCTACCTGGAGTGCGCCGCCTATCCGGCGCTGGCGGAGCCGCTGCAGGACGGACAGATCGTTGTCGGCCCGATGCGACGCTCGGAGCTGTGCGAGGCGATCGTCGAGCCTGCCCGCGCGGCGGGGGCCGAGGTGGAACCGGTACTGGTGGAGCTGCTCCTCGACGATCTGGCAGCCACGTCCAGCACGTCCAGCACGTCCAGCACGTCCAGCACGGCCAGCACGTCCAGCACGTCCAGCACGTCCAGCACGGCCAGCACGGCCAGCACGGCCAGCACGGCCAGCACGGCCAGCACGGCCAGCACATCCACCTCGACCGGCGCCGCCACCTCGGCCACCTCGGTCGGCGCGAGCGGTGGGTTCTCCGACGCCGGTGTGCTTCCTCTGCTGGCCCACGCGCTGCGCGTCACCTGGGATCACCGAGAGGCCGGCACGTTGCTGGAGCGGGCCTACCGCGACGCCGGCCGGCTGGCGGGCGCCCTGGCCAGAAGCGCCGACGAGCTGTACCTCGGGCTGGGTGAGGTGGGCCAGCAGGCCGCGCGCGAGCTTCTCCTGCGCCTGGTGCGCGTCGGCGACGGCGGTCCGACTCGCCGCCCGCTGCGCCGCGACGACCTGTTCGACGAGGTCGACGCGGCCCACGCTGACGCGGAGGCGGCTCTGAACCGCCTGATCGCGGCCCGCCTGCTGGTGGCCGATGAGGACCGGGTGCAGATCGCTCACGAGGCACTTCTGTGGTCCTGGCCGAGGCTGCGGGACTGGGTCGAGCTCGACCGCGCCGGCAGCCTGATCCGCCAGCAGCTCGACGATGGCGCGGGGGAGTGGGTGGCGAACGGCCATGACCCGTCGTTCCTGTTGTCTGGCCCGCCGCTGGCCGCTGCCCGTGACTGGGTGGACGCCGGTGGCCGGCGCCGGGGGCTCGGAGAGCTGGCCAGGCGCTTCTATGACGCCTCGATTTCTCGGGAGCGGGCCCAGGCAGCCGTGACCCGGCGACGCACCCGCCGGCTGCTGGGGCTCGCCGCCGGCCTGTCGGTGCTGGTGCTCCTCGCCGCCACCCTGGCCGTCGTCACCTTCGACCAGCGCTCGACGACGATCGATGCTCGCGACCAGGCGCAGTCCCAGCACATCGCCGGGCTTGCCGAGGACCAGCGCAGCACCCGCCCGGAGCTGGCCACCGACCTCGCCCTCACCGCCGAGGAGATAGCTGACACAGCCCAGGCCCGCTCCGCGATCCTGGGCTCGCTTCCGGCCACCCGCCTGCGGGGGGTGCACACCGCGCCGATCGGCGCGGTGGCCTACAGCCCGGACGGACAGCTGGTGGCGACTGGTAGCGACGACGCCACCGCCGCGCTGTGGAACGGCGCGGAACCCCAGCAGGGGCTGATCAGTCGGCTGCCGAGGTATCTCGGCCCTGACGGCAAGCAGTACGCGGTCAAGTCGGTGGCGTTCAGCCGGGACGGGCGGACCCTGGCCGTCGGTATGGCCGACGGCGTCGCCCAGCTGTGGAACATCGCCGATCCGCGTCATCCGGTGCTGCAGGCCGCGCTGCCGCGGGCGGCGACGGAGACGGGCCTGGAGACCGGCGTCTACGGGCTGGCATTCAGTCCGACCGGCGATGTACTGGCCGTCGGCGGGTACGGCACCACCGTCCGGTTGTTCGACGTCGGTGCCCCGGCAGCCCCCAGTCCGCTGGGCGTTCTCGGCGGCCCCGAAGCCGCGCTGTCGCATACCAAGCCTGTACGGGATATCGAATTCAGCCCGGACGGCACCAGGATCGTGACCGGTGGCCTCGACGGCCGCGCCATCCTCTGGAGCGCACCGAACGGGACAGCCGCCGCTCGGCCGCTCGCGGAACTCCCCTGGCCGGACGATCCCGAACTACAGGAGGCACTGGAGGCAGTTCGTTCTCGGGAACTCCGGGTTTCGGTGGCCTTCAGCCGCGACGAGAACGCCGTCTACTACACCTGCGCCGGTTATCTGTGCAGATCCGGCCTCGATGGTGCGGACGGGGCCCCGGCGCCAGCCGAATATTCGTATGTCACCGGCACGAAGACCAAGGATCTCGTATCCCTGGGCGGTGGCTCAGTGGCAGTGGTTTCGGATCTGAACAGGATTTCGCTGCTCAACCCGGCCTGGAGTTCCGATGAGCTGGCGGCCTGGTCGTTGGAACGGCATGGCTGGGCGATCGCGGTAAGTCCCGACGGCCGGCACGTCGTCACCGGGGCGGACGACACGGACCTCCGTTTCCACAGGTGGGACGGTGCGATGATCAGCGCTTCCTTCGAAGGTGTACGGGTGGTCGAGACGGGGGTCGCGGCGAACGGGACCGATCATCTTGTCTTCATGGGCGGAGACCGGAGCATCATGGTCTACCGTTCGAATCCCGATGGGACCGAAAGCTCCACGCTGCTCGGCTGGGTGCACAACGCGCACCCTTTTCACGCCTCCGCGGAAAGTATCAGTCAAGGCCGGGGAAGCCTTGCCGTCAGGGGCATGGCGTTTCGTGCCGAGGACCAGGTGCTGATCACCGCGACGGTGGAGGGCTTCAGCCTGTGGGACGTATCGGCGGCGGCACTGGAGGGGTGGAGCCGTGAGCCGCTGCGGGGGGATGAGGTCTGGCTGAACGGCTATCCGTCCACGATGCCGGCCCGGCCAGCCCCGCTGGCATCGGTCACGGCGGACGACCGGCCCGCCGACAACACCTCCGCACGTTTCATGAGTATGGACCTGAGCCGCGACGGCTCCCGGCTCGTCGTCGGGGACAACCGAGGAGGCTTCACACTCTGGGATGTCTCCGACCCGCGCCACCCGGCGCAGATCGGCTCCCGGCGGGATGCGCACCCCGGCGCCGGTTACGTTCTGACCGCGTTCAGCTCCGACGGCCGCTTTGTCGCGACCGCTGCCAAGGACGGGCTGGTGCGGCTGTGGCGGGCTTCTGATCTCGCGGCCGGCCCGTTGGGCGAGGTGAAGTACGACGGGATACCGGAGGACCTGGAGTTCGCGCCGACCGGGTCGTTGCTGGCAGTCGGCGGGAGCAGCCGCCGGGTCCAGCTGATCGAGGTCTCCGCCGCGTCGGAGCTGACAACGGTGGGCATGACCGCTCCGGCCCGGGAACTGGTTTTCGGGATCGGGTTCAGCCCGGACGGCACCCGCCTTCTGGTCAGCGGAGCGGACCTGAAGATGTGGAACGTCGATGCCGACCACCGGGCGGATCCCGAGCTGGTCGCGAACCTGGTTGGCGGGGGCTCGACTCCGGTCTTCAGCCCAGACGGCCGGTACGCGCTGGCGGCGGGTGGAGGGAACGCGACCGGCGTTTTCTGGCTGCCGGTCGACGCCGATGACTTCGCCTCCCGGATCTGCCGAGAAATCGGGGACCCCGTGCCCGCCGAGGAGTGGGACGAGGTCCTGCCGAACACGGCGTACCGCGATCCCTGCGCGAGCTGATCCGACAGCCACCCGGCCTCATCATCCAGGAGAAGTGTGATGACACAAGGCTCTGCGGGTACGCCCGCGGGTGTCCCGGACAGTGGCTCGCGGCCGGCGGTCGTGCGGGCGAGCCTGCCGACAGCGGCCAGCCTGCCGATAACGGCGAGCCTGCCGTCAGCCGAGCCGGGGCCCACGTCGATCCTCTCGGCACCGGCGGCCGGACCGGTCCCGCCGCCGGCCCCCGGCCGATCAACGACACCGGCATGCCCATATCCGGGTCTGAGCTCCTTCGAGGCTGCCGCGGAGAACTACTTCTTCGGCCGCACCGACCTCGTCGCCGAAGCCCTCGCCCGGTTGGCGCAGCGAGCCGCGGGGCAGGGGCCGCTGGTACTGGTGGGGGCGTCCGGGGCCGGGAAGTCGTCGGTGCTGCGGGCCGGGTTGCTGCCCGCGGTGGGACGCGCAGGGCTCGGCGCGGTGCTGCCGGCCGGGGCACCGCAGGTCACGTTGGCCCCGACGGAGCATCCGCTGGCGGAGCTCGCAATGCGAGTGACAGCGGCGCTGGGCGCGCCGGCTCTGGGCTGGGTCCTGCGGGACGCCATGCGCGCCGAGCCGGAGCGGTTCGCCGCTGTCCTCGCCGACCTGCTGGCCGCCTCGACGGGCGACCAGCCCGCCGACCATCCCGCCGACCAGCATGCCGACCGCCCGCGCCGACGGCTGCTGCTCGCTGTCGACCAGTTCGAAGAGATCTTCACGCTGTGCGTGGACGAGGCCGAACGGGTGGCGTTCATCCGTGCCCTGTGCGCGGCCGCCGCCGGCCCATCCGCGCCGGCGGTGGTGGTGCTGGCCGTGCGCGGCGATTTCTACCTGCGCTGCGTGGCCTACCCCGAGCTGGCGGAAGTGCTCCAGCACGGCCAGGTCGTCGTCGGCCCGATGGAACAGTCCGAGGTGCGCGACGCCATCGTGGAGCCGGCTCGACTGGCCGGAGTCACGGTGGAGCCGGCCCTGGTCGACCTGCTTCTCGACGATCTGGCTGAGGCGGGCGGCCGGGCGTCGGCCGGAGCCGGCCGCGGGCTGGCCGATACCGGCGTGCTGCCACTGCTGGCCCATGTGCTGCGCGTGACCTGGGATCTGCGCACCGACCGGACGCTGCGGGTGGGCACCTACCGGGACGCGGGCCGGCTGGCGGGCGCGCTGGCCAAGACGGCCGACGATCTGCTCGCCGGTCTTGACGACGCCGGGCGGGGAGTCGCGCGGATGCTGCTGCCGCGGCTGGTCCGGGTCGGTGAGGGCGGCCAGGTCACCCGCCGGCCGGTACGCACCGAGGCGCTCCTCGACGAGATCGAGGCGGATGGCCCGGCGGCGCGGGCCCTCCTGGACCGGCTGGTCGCGGCGCGCCTGGTGGAGGCCGACGGGGACCGGGTGCAGATTGTCCATGAGGCGTTGCTGCGGTCCTGGCCGCGGCTGCGGGGGTGGATCGAGCTTGATCGTGCCGAGGCGCTGGTCCGTCAGCAGCTCGACGACCGGGCGGGGGAGTGGGAGCGCCACGGCGAGGATCCGTCGTTTCTTTTCACCGGGCTGCGGCTGGCCGCGGCACGCGAGCAGATTGAGCCCGGCGGGCGGCGTCGGTCGCTGGGTGGGCGTGCCGGGCGCTTCTACGACGCCGCCGTCGCTCAGGAGCGCGCCGCGACCGCCGCGGCCAGGCGCCGCACCACCCGGCTGCGTGTCCTGGTGGCCGGGCTGGCCGTCCTGTCGCTGCTTGCCGTGTCGCTCACCGGCATCTTCGTGGACCAGCGTTCGGCGGCGGCGACCATTCGCGATGAGGCGCGGTCGAAGTACATCGCGGGCCTGGCGGAGGATCAGGCGTTCAGCCGGGCGGAGGTGGGCACCCATCTGGCGCTGGCCGCGCGGGAGTTCGCCGACACCAGCGAGGCCCGCTCGGCAGTGCTGGGGGCGCAGACGCCGACCCGCCTGAAGGACGCACACGCCGGCCCCATCCACACCGTGGCCTACAGCCGGGACGGTCGGCTGATCGCGAGCGGCGGCGAGGACGCCACCGCCGCTCTCTGGGACGGCGGCGAATCCACCGGCGGTCTCATCAGTCGCCTGCCGGCCTACCACGGCACCGACGGAGAGCCCTACACCGTGGGATCGGTGGCCTTCAGCCGGGATGGGCGGATTCTCGCCGTCGGGACGGCCGACGGCGCGGTACGGCTGTGGAACAGCGCCGATCCGGCGCACCCGAAACCCGGTGCTGCGCTGCCCACCTCATCGGCGGACCCGGAGACCGGCGCGGTCGGGCTGGCGTTCAGCCCGACCGCCGACCTGCTGGCTGTCGGTGGATATGGCAGCACGGTTCAGCTGTTCGACATCGGCGACCCGGCCGCGCCCCGAGCCGTGGACGTTCTCGGCGACGACGCGGACCGGCCCGCCCACACCATGGCCGTGCGGGATCTGGAGTTCAGCCCGGACGGCACCAGGATCCTCACCGGAGGCGTCGACGGCCGGGCCATTCTCTGGGCCGCACCCAGCGAGAGCGCGGCCGCCCACCCGGTCGCGGAGCTGGTGAACCCCGAGGACTCGGAGCCCCTGGAGGGCTTCCGATCACCGGTGGCCTTCGGCACTGACGGGGTATCTCTTTACCGGGCTTTCGGTGCAACGGTGGAGTATTTTCGGCCAGGCGAAGACGGTATGACCCCGGAATATCGTGGTCATACCATTATATCGGGGCCATATGTCCTCGCTGATATCGTCTCGCTCGCCGGTGGCGCGATCGCGGTGGTCTCAGCCAATGCGAAGATCAGTATCGGCTATCCGGCCTGGGACCTCGATGAATTCACGGCCCTGCCGCTCAGCCAGCAGGGGCTTGCGCTCGCGGTGAGCCCTGACGGTCGGCGGATCGTCAGTGGTTCCGCGGACAACGACCTCCGCGTCCACCAGTGGAGTGGAAGGTTGGTCGACGACGGCATCACCGGCATGTTGGCGGTCGATGCCGGCGGGCCGGACGGCCTGGTCTTTGTGGCCAGTAACTACGACATCATGGCCTACCGCTCCGATCCCTCCGGCCGAGAAGACGCGGAGCTGCTCGGCTGGATCAACGATGCCCACCCCTTCAACGCGACAGCCGACCAGCTGAACAAGGGGGTGGGAAGCACCCCCACCGTGGGCCTGGAGCTGCGCTCCAGCGACCAGGTGCTGGTCACGGCCTCCCGAGAGGGCTACAGCCTGTGGGACGTGTCGCCCGGCGGGCTCGCGGGCTGGACCCGCGAGCCCGCCAGCGGGGCCGCGGCCCTGAACGGCGCCGCCCGGCCATCGGCGCGCCCCACCCCCCTCGCGTCGGTGACAACCGGTGAGAACGCGCGGAACAGCTCGGCGCGGAGCCTCGTCAGCATCGACCTGAGCCCGGACGGCACCAGGCTGGCTGCCGGTGACAACCGCGGCGACATCCACCTGTGGGATGTCAGCGACCCGCGCCACCCGGTGCTGGCCGGCGAACGGCAGAACGCGCATCCCGAGACCAACGAGGTCCTGGTGGCGTTCAGCGCGGACGGCGGCCTGCTCGCATCCTCCGGGAACGACCAGAAGGTGCGGCTGTGGGACCCCGACGACCTCGGGGCGGGCCCGCTGGCGGAGGGGGGTTTCGGCGGACATCCCGGTGATCTCGAGTTCTCACCGACCGAGCCGGTGCTCGCCGTCGGCGGGGCCGACCGCAGGGTGTACCTGGTGGATGTGTCCGATCCGACGGCGATGAAGCTGCTCGGCAGGACGGCACCGGCGAAGGACCCGATCACGGCGGTCGCGTTCGGGCCGGACGGTACCCGTCTGGCCGCCGGCGGCGGTGATGTGAAGCTGTGGGACGTCGACGGTGGGCGCCTCAGGGATCCCGAGCTGGTCGCGGACCTTCCCGGCCAGACGGGGATCGTCGACCTGGCCTTCAGCCCTGATGGGCGGTATGTGCTGCCGGCGGGCACGGAGATGCTGAGTACCACCTGGCAGGGGGTGGACGTCGACGAGGCGGCCGCGCGGCTGTGCCAGCGGCGCGGGGGCCCGATCTCGCCGGAGGAATGGGCGGAATATCTGCCTGAGGTGCCCTACCGTGACCCCTGCGACTGATCGGAAGGGGGGAGTGTGTTCGAGCGGGAGGAGGCGATTCTCCACGGGCAGTACGAGCTGATCGAGACCGTGGCCCGCAGCGGGAACAGCGAGGTGATCCGCGGGCGGCACCGGGACATCGACCAGCGGGTGGCGGTCAAGCGGATCAGCTCACGGGACGCTCCCGCGCAGGTCGCCCGGCTGCTGCGGGCCGAGGCGGAGATCCTCACCGTGCTGAGCCACCCGCATATCCTGCGGGTCTACAACTACAACACCGACGGTGAGATCCACCTGCTGGTGATGGAGTGGCTGGAGCGCGGGACGCTGCGGCGGTACTTCGCCGACGCCGGCCGGTCCGTGCTGGACGTGTGCGTCGCCGGGATCGTCACCGCGTCCGCACTGCAGGCCGCCCACGCCAGGAATGTCGTCCACCGCGACGTCAAGCCCGCGAACCTCCTGGTGGCCGACAACCACACGATCAAACTCGCCGACTTCGGTATCGCCCAGATCGTGGACGAGGGCGGCCCGGCCGGAGGGGCCAGCCGGGCCGGCACGCTGCAGTACGCCCCGGCCGAGCAGATCCGCGACGGTCGGGTGTCCCCGGCGGCCGATGTGTACGCCCTCGGTGTGACGTTGTACGAGCTGTTCAGCGGCGCGCTGCCGTTCCCGCCCCCGGCGGGCGCCGGCGTGGACCAGTGGGAACATTTCGCCCATCTGCACGAGACGGTCATCCCGCCCCGGCTGGACACCATCGGCCCCACCCCGGCCGCGTTCGCCGAGGTCGTGTCGCGTGCGATGGACAAGGATCCCACGCGCCGTCACCAGAGCGGGCTGGAGGTCGCGCTGGACCTCACCGCGGCGGTTGTGGGCACCTACGGCCGGGATGCGTTCGCCCAGTGCGCCCTCCCGCTCTACGTGGAGCAGGAGTTGCGCGAGGCGATGTTCGGCGCCGAAGCCGCCGCGCTCGGCGAGTGGGCGGCGCCGCGGCCGGATCTCGTCTCGGCGGGGGAGCCGCACCCCACCGGGACAAGGCGCTGGCGACGGTCGGGCCCACGGAGGGCGCCTGACAGGCGAACCTCCCCGCCATCGGCACCGGAGTTCACCGTCGTGCCGGGCGATCCAGTTGGGCTGGGAACATCCAATGCCGGCGGCCGGAGGCGTCAGCCGGGCGCTGCGCGGCTGCGGCCGGCTCCCGAACCCGTTCACGTGCTCGACAGCCATGGGATCGCCCTGGGCGCCGACGGGTCGGTCTACCTCAGCCAGCCGGCGAAACACCAGGTGCTGCGGATCCGGCCGACCGGAGAGGGCCAGCGGGTGCTCGGCACCAGGGAGGCGGGTCACTCCGGCGGGTCCGGCTCGGGGCGGATGTCCCGGATCGACACGCCCTACGGCCTGGCCTGCGGCCCCGACGGGATGCTCTACGTCGCGGACAGCGGGAACAACCGGATTCTGCGGGTCGACCCCGATCGGGACGTCGTCGAGGTCGTGGCGGGTGCGGCCGGCAGCCGGGCGCTGGCCGGGCCCCGCGGGGTGGCCTTCGACCACGACGGGGCGCTGCTGATCGCGGACACCGATGCCCACCGAATCCTGCGGATCGAGGCCGGCGCGGGCGGCGCGGGCGGCCGGGTCGATGTCGTCGCGGGCGGCGCGGGCGGCCGGGTCGATGTCGTCGCGGGAACCGGAGCGCCCGGAACGAGCGGCGATCACGGCCCGGCGCGGCTGGCCCGGCTGCGCCGGCCGAGCGCCGTCACCGTGGCCGCCGACGGCCGGATCCTGATCGCCGACACCGACAACGACCGGCTGCGGGCGGTGTCCCCGGACGGGCACATCACCACGGTGGCCGGCGCCGCCTATGACCCGCGGCAGCGTCGGCTGCCCCGGCCGGGGCGGTCGCCGTCTGCAACGACGGGCGGATCGCCGTCTCCTGCGCCGGTGTGGCCGGGCTGCTGGAGCTGCGTCCGACCGGCCGGGGGAGCGACGGGGAAGCGACGGGGCCGAGCTGGTCCCGGTCGATCCGGTCGCGATCGACCCGGTCGGCGCGGCCGTCGCCGGAGTCGCCTACCCTGCCCCGGGGAGCGCTG
>NZ_ADGX01000186.1 GCF_000177675.1 Parafrankia sp. EUN1f | reverse complement strand
GCGATCGGGCGGCCGAACTGGCGGCGTTCCTTCACGTAGCCGATCGCCGCGTCCAGCGCGCCCTGCGCGATGCCGACGGCCTGCGCGCCGATCGTCGGCCGGGTGTGGTCGAGGGTGCGCAGCGCGGTGCGCAGACCCGTGCCGGGCTCGCCGATGATCCGGTCGGCGGGGATCGTGCAGTTGACGAAATGGATCTCGCGGGTCGGTGAGCCCTTGATGCCGAGCTTGCGCTCCTTGGAGCCGACCTCGAAGCCGGGGTCGTCGGCCCGGACGACGAAGGCGGAGATGCCGTCGGCGGGCTTCGCCGCATCCGGGTCGGTGACGGCCATGACCGTGTACCAGGTGGACTCGCCCGCGTTGGTGATCCAGGTCTTGGTGCCGTTGAGGACCCAGTGGTCGCCGTCGAGCCGGGCGCGGGTCCGCATCGAGGCGGTGTCCGATCCCGCCTCCCGCTCGGAGAGCGCGTAGGACGCGCTCGCCTCACCGCTGGCGATCGAGGGCAGGACCTGCTTCTTCAGCTCCTCCGACCCGGAGAGCAGGATCGGCATCGTCCCGAGCTTGTTGACGGCCGGGATGAGTGACGATGAGGCGCAGGCCCGGGCGACCTCCTCGATGACGATGCAGGTCGCCACCGAGTCGGCGCCCTGACCGTCGTAGCTCTCCGGGATGTGGACAGCACTGAACCCCGAACGGATCAGCGCGTCCCGGGCCTCGGTGGGGTAGCGCTCCTGCTCGTCGACGTCGGCCGCGAACGGTGCGATCTCCTTCTCCGCGAGATCGCGGACGGCCTCACGGACGGCGGTATGGGTGTCGCTGAGGCTGTAGGTGTCGAAGTTCGGATCCACGTCGGTGCCGTCCTCGTTGTGACTCGGTCAGTTCGGTCCGGCCTGGGGCCGAGGCCGGATTTCGGTGCTTTGTGCGTGGGAGAGCGCTGGGGATGCTGGGGGTGCTGTCCTGGTGGTTCAGGAGTCCTGGTGGTTCAGGAGTACTGGTGGAAGCCGCGGCCGCTCTTCTTGCCCAGCAGACCGGCGTCCACCATGCGCAGCAGCAGCGGCGGCGGGGAGTAGAGCGGCTCCTTGAACTCGTCGTACAGGGACTCGGCCACCGCCTTGATGGTGTCGAGCCCGATGAGGTCGATCAGCCGCAGCGGGCCCATCGGGTGGGCGCAGCCGAGGACCATGCCGAGGTCGATGTCGTCGGCGGAGGCGAAACCCGACTCCTGCATCCGGATCGCGGAGAGCAGGTAGGGAACGAGCAGCGCGTTGACCACGAACCCGGCGCGGTCCTTGGAGCGGACCACCTCCTTGCGAAGCGCGGAGGTGACGAACTCCTGGGCGCGGGTGATGGTCTCGTCCGAGGTCAGCAGCGACGGGACGAGCTCGACCAGCTTCATCACCGGTACCGGGTTGAAGAAGTGCACACCCAGGACCTGGTCCGGGCGGCCGGTGGCCATCCCGAGCTTCATGATCGGGATGGAGGAGGTGTTGGAGGCGAAGATCGCCGACGGGTCGGCCACGACCTTGTCGAGCGCTGTGAAGATCTCGGTCTTGGCCTGTTCGTTCTCCGCGATGGCCTCAACGGTGAACTGGCGGTCACCGAAGTCGCCGAGGTCGGTGGTGAAGGCGAGCCGGGCCAGGGCCGCGTCCCGGTCGGCCTCGCTGAGCTTGCCGCTGCGGGTTCCGCGGTCGAGCGAGGCGGTGATCCGTTTCCGGCCGGCCTCGACCGCCGCGACGTCCACCTCCCGGACCAGCACGTCAAGGCCTGCCCGCGCACAGGTCTCGGCGATGCCGGAGCCCATCAGACCGCACCCGACCACACCGACCCGCTGGATCCGTGCGGTGGCCGCCGTGCCCGGGGCTGCCTCTACCTGCTCTGTCTCGGCCACCTGGCCGCCTCCGTTCGTGTGCTGCTCGTGCCGGTCTCCGCGCAGCGCGGTGCTCGCGGCATGCCGCGAGCACCGCGCCGGTGGCGCGCCATGCCGCCTCCGAGTGTCCTCGGCCGGGCTGGCGCTTGCGACCCAGCGATTGTCTCTGGCTCCAACTTTAGGACGCCCACATAGTTGCGTGCGTGGATCGTCCGACGCCCGGTGTCGCGGATGTGGGGTATCTCAGGGGCGCAGGGGAATCGACCAGATCGCGAGTGTGGCGACGGACATCGGTACGCCGACACCGACCAGCAGGCTCGGCAGGGGGCGAGCCAGGCCGTGCCGGTCCGCGAGGATCGCGCCGGCCACCATCGGCGGCATCGCGATCTCGAACAGCGCCACCTTGACGTCGGGATCGGTGAACACACCCGTGGCGACGTACAGCCCGAGGACCGCGGCGGGGGCCACCGCCAGCTTCACGGTCAGCCCCAGCACCAGTTCCCGCCACCAGCGGCGCACGGCGTTGACCCGCAGCTGCAGGCCTACCGAGAACAGAGCCAGCGGCGTCAGGGTGGCGCCGATCGAGGCGAGTGCCTCGTCGAGCCAGCCCGGATACTCCACCGGGCGCAACGCCAGCGCGAGCACGAGGGCCAGCATCGATGGCCGGGTCAGCGTCGCGCGGGCGACGGCCAGCGGTGTCGCGGTGGTTCCAGCGGCGGCGGTGACCACCACCAGCACCACCGTGTTCAACAGCAGGTACGAACCGAGCTGGTCGGTCAACAGCGCGACGGGCACCCAGGACTCGCCGAAGAAGGCGGTGACCATGGGAATGCCCACGAATGACGTGTTCGCCACCGCGGTGGCCGCGATCAGTGCGGCCACCACCTCCCGGCTCAGCCCCAGCACCCGGGCGGCCACCAGGTAGATCGCCATGGTTGCCGCGCACAGGGCATACGGAGCCGCCACGACGAGCACGATGTTCGACGGGATCTGGACGTCGTGCAGAACGTGCAGGGTGAGCGCGGGCAGGGCGATGTCGAGCAGCCAGATGTTGAGGGTGCGTGCCGCGTCACCGCCGAGGTGGCCGGTGTGCGCGACCGCGGCGCCCGCGACAAGGCCGACAAACACCACGACCAGGGCGGACACCGGGGCATCGTTTCAGCCCGGAGTGCCCGCCGAGGCCGCCGGGCGACGTCGGCTATGTCACTCGCGACCGGGGTCGGGGGGCACCGGCCCGATTGACTGGATGGCGCGCGTCGTTGCGTGGCCGTCCGGCCCACCGGAGTGAGGGCGCGCCGCGACGGCGCCGCCGGGCATGGCCCGTCGCGCCAGGCCGCTTCGGTAGAGGCGGCTGAAGGTGATGTGGCCGCCGAAGAGCAGCGCGGCGACGAGGTAGTTCACGTCGCCGAGCGAACGCTGGCCGGGCAGCGGGAGGAGCGTGTAGGTGATCAGGACGGCGGCGGAGAGGAAGAGGGCGCCGATCGTCGCGCCGCCGATCCACGGGGGCGCGTCCGTCATGGACCCGGATGGCCGCGCCGGCCGCGCCCCCGGCATGCCGGCCGGCGCGCTGCTGCTGGCCGGTTCGGTGCTGTCGGCCGGGTCGGCCCCGCTGGCCGGATTGGCCCCACCGGGCGGTTCGGTCTGCCTGTTCACCGGATCAGTGTGCACCGTCGCGCCGTCTGGCCGGACAGGTCAGCGCACGGACGTCCCGGTGGACTGCTGTGATCCTGCGGCCACCCCACAGCGGGCGGTTGTTCCTGCGTACGACGGATGTGACACTTCGGTGACGAAGAACGGCGGATCGCGGTATTCCGTGCTCGGGGTCGGTTCCGAGGGTCAGTGGCCCGGGTTCCGCGTCCGTCGGGCGGGCGGAAGGTGACACGCATGGCAGCGCCGGTGCTGGTCGACCAGGACGGAACGCGGTGGCGTGATGGCAAGCGGTACATGTGGCTGACCGCGCTGATCCCCCCGGTTCTCCCGATCGTGTCCTTCGGGCTGTGGCATCGCACCGGCTCGGGCCTTCCGTGGTGGCTTACCGTGGTGTTCGTCTTCGGTCTGTTGCCGCTGCTCGACGCGACCACACCGAAGGATCCCGTCGCTGCGCCGGAATGGGCCCGTCCCGCTCTGGACGCTGACCGCTACTACCGGTGGTGCACCTTCCTGTACCTGCCGCTCACCGGCATCTGCCTGGTGCTCGGGTGCTGGGCCTGGGTGCACGGCGACCTGTCGGTCGTCGAGCGGGTGGCGGTGGTCGGCGCGCTCGGCACCGTCACCGGGATCGGTATCAACACCGCCCATGAACTGGGCCACAAGCGCGACCGGCTGGAGCGGATCCTGTCGAAGGTCATGCTCGCCGCCACTGCCTACGGCCACTTCTACGTCGAGCACAACCGCGGTCACCATGTGCGGGTCGCGACCCCCGCGGACCCGGCCAGCGCCCGGCTCGGCGAGAGCTTCTGGCGGTTCTGGCCGCGCACCGTCATCGGCAGCCTGCGATCGGCGTGGGACCTGGAAGCACGCCGACTGCGCCTACGCGGGCGTTCGCCGTGGTCGGTGCGAAACGAGGTGCTGACCTCGTGGGCGTACACGGTGGTTCTCTTCGGAGCCCTCGCCGGTGTCTTCGGACCGTCCGTTCTCGTCTTCCTCGTGCTGCAGGCTGTGGTGGGATTCTCCCTGCTGGAGGCGGTGAACTACGTCGAGCACTACGGGCTGGCCCGGCAACGGACCGCGACCGGCAGATACGAGAAGGTCGATCCGCGGCACAGCTGGAACAGTGACGACGTCATCAGTAATCTCGCGCTCTATCATCTGCCTCGGCACAGCGACCACCACGCCAACCCGACCGTGCGCTACCAGTCGCTCCGATCGTTTTCCTCTGCTCCGCAGCTGCCAACCGGTTACGGAACAATGATCCTGGTCTCCCTGGTACCGCGTTTCTGGTTCCAGGTGATGGACCCGCGGGTGGTCGCCCACTACGAGGGTGATGTCACCCGGGCGAATGTCGATCCGCGGCGGCTGACCGAACTCGTCGCGCGGTTTGGCGGGGCGGGCCCGGCGGATGCGGGTGCCGCCGCGGCACCCCGCGGGGTGCCTGCCGGCCATTCCCCTTCTGGCACCGGCTCCGGCTGAGTCGCGGGCTGTCATCCGGGCTGTCACGGCGCGTCGGCACTGCCGCGATGTGGCCCCCGCCGCCAGACCCTCCGCGATCGGGATACCGCCACGTTCCGTGGGATGGCCTCCACGATTTCTCGATGGTTGGCCCCCCGGTGGGTGCGGGCTGGCTATTGTTGTCGCCGTGGGCCTTCGCGTGCCGCGGCTGAGCTACGGCGAGGCGTCCCCACAAACACTGGCCGGGAGTCGACCGGTGTTTGTGGGGTCCGGTGATCGTCGAAACAGCCGCCGGGCCGGGTCCGCGTCACCGTTGCCGCATGTATGCCGTGCCCGGATGGCATCGGCACATGCGGGAAGTCATGGACCGGTCGGCATGCCTGAAGGCGCGCACGGTGGTGGGAGCGGACGAACGTGAACGTGGCGGAGAAATCATTTGTGACGGCAGCGGCGCCACCGCTGTCGCATCATTCTTTGTTGATCTTCCTGCTTCAGCTGACTCTTCTGTTGGCACTGGCGCTGGGGCTTGGCAGGCTGGCGGTGAGGATCGGGCTTCCCTCGGTGGTCGGTGAACTGCTCGCCGGCGTCCTGGTGGGGCCGTCGTTGCTGGGCGACATCGCTCCCGGCTTCTCGGGCTGGATTCTTCCCACCGCGCCGGACCAGATGCATCTGCTGGACGCGGTGGGTCAGCTGGGTGTGATTCTTCTGGTCGGATTGACCGGCCTGGAGATGGACATGCGGATGGTTCGGCGCCGAGGGGCGACCGCCGTGCGGATCAGCGCCGCGGGCCTGCTCGTGCCGGTCGGTCTCGGTATCGGAGCCGGCCTGCTCGTGCCCAGCTCGCTGCTCGGCCAGGACGCCGATCGCCCGGTGTTCGCGTTGTTCCTCGGGGTGGCCATGGGCGTGAGCGCCATTCCCGTCGCGGCGAAGATCCTGCAGGACATGCGCCTGCTGCACCGCAACGTGGGCCAGCTCATCCTCGCCTCCGCGACCATCGATGACGCGGTCGGGTGGTCGTTGCTTTCGGTGGTCTCCGCGATGGCCACGACCGGCGTGCGCGGCGAGGACATCGCCTGGCCGGTGTTCAGTGTGCTCGGCGTCGTGCTCGTGGCGCTGTTCGTGGGACGCCCGCTGGCCCGGATCGCCGTCGCCGTGGGTGGGCTGGCCAGGGAGGGTGTCGGGAGCGAGGCCGCGCCCCCGCAGTCGGCCCCGGTCGTCTCGGGCCAGGTGGACGAGGCGGCGAGCCTATCCGCCGCCGCTGCGCCAGTGGTACCGAAGCAGGCCGAGGCCCTGTCGTCCGGTGCCCCGACCCCGGCGACGTCGCCGATCTTGGTAACGTCGCCGGTCCTGGCCGCGTCGGGTGGCACGCCGTACGGGAACGCGGTGGCCGTGCTGTTCATCCTCGCGGCGGCGGCGGGGACGCACGCCCTGAAGCTGGAGGCCATTCTCGGCGCGTTCGTCGCCGGCATCCTGCTCGGTTCCGCACCGAATCTGGACATACGCCGGCTCGAGCCGCTCCGGGTGGTGGTGATGGGCGTGCTGGCGCCCATCTTCTTCGCGTCGGCAGGGCTGCGTATCGACCTGACCGCGCTGGCCGAGGCCAAGGTCGCGCTCGCTGCCGTCGCCATCCTCAGCCTGGCCGTCATCGGCAAGTTCGGTGGCGCCTACATCGGGGCGAGGGCCAGCAGACTGGGGCACTGGGAGGCGTTGTCGCTGGGCGCCGGCCTGAACGCCCGCGGTGTCATCGAGATCGTCGTCGCCGGCACCGGTCTGCGCCTGGGCGTGCTGTCCACGTCCATGTACACGGTGATCGTGCTGGTGGCGATCGTGACGTCGATCATGACGCCACCTGTGCTGCGGGCGACGATGCGCCGGGTCGAGCAGACCGCCCAGGAACGGCTCCGTGAGCTCGACCTGGTCGGCCCGCCCGCCAGGTCGAGATGACCAAGGGCCGGACCCGCTCAGTCCGCCGCGCACGCTCGGTTGCCGCGGGCGGCGGGCGGGCCCGGCTGGTTCACAGGAGAGGAGCAGCCCGCCGGCGCGGACTCAGGCGTTCGTCGGCGCCTGAGCGGCCGGCGCCTGAGCGGCCGGCGCCGGCGCGGTCACGTCGAGAGCCGCGGCGGCGGCCGCGAACTCCGCACGCAGCGCCACCTTTCCGGGCTCGGGCAGGAAGGAGTGCTCGACGGCCGCCGCCGCGAGGTCGAAGACCTGCTGCCGGGAGAGCGCCAGTGAACGCAGCGCGTGCAGGTATTCGTCCCGCAGTGTGGTGTTGAACATGGGCGGGTCGTCGCTGTTCAGGTTCACCTCGATGCCCTGGGCGATCATCCGCGGCAGCGGGTGCGCCGCGTAGCTGGCGACGGCACCGGTGCACAGATTGGACGTGGGGGAGACCTCCAGCGGGATGCGGTGCCGGCGTAGGTGTTCCACGAGAGCGGGGTCCTCAAGGGCGCTGGTGCCGTGGCCGATCCGCTCGGCGTGCAGGAACTCGAGGGCGTCCCAGATCGTGCGTGCGCCGGTCGTCTCGCCCGCGTGCGGGATGCAGTGCAGTCCCGCGTCCCGGGCGGCGGTGAACACCGGGCCGAACTGGGGACGGGGCACGCCGACCTCGGGCCCACCCAGGCCGAGCGCGATCACACCCGCACCGCCGTGCTCCAGCGCCAGTTCCAGTGTGCGTTCGGCGGAGTTCACGTTGTCCGTTCCGGGTAGACCGGGGATGTCGGTGATCCAGCGGACCTGGATGCCGGTCTCCCGTTCGGCGTCGAGGCGGCCGGCCTCCACTCCGGCGAACACCGCCGCCGGGTCGACCCCGCGCTGGACATGCAGCCACGGGGTGAAGGTGATCTCCGCGTAGCGGACCCGCTGCTCGGCCAGGCCGAGCGCGGTCTCGCGCGCGAGCAGGCGGAAGTCCTCCTCGTCCCGCAGCACCTGGACCGCGGCCAGGTAGACCTCGATGAAATGGTCGAAGTCGCGGAACTCGTAGTAGGCCCGCAGGGCGTCCAGGTCGGTCGGCAGATGGTCGACGTCGTGCCTGCGGGCCAGCCGGAGCAGCGTGCCGGGCCGCATCGACCCCTCGAGGTGGACGTGCAGCTCGACCTTGGGCAGCGTGTCGACGAACTGCTCGTCCGTGATCTGCCCGACGGCTCCGTGACCTCGCGCCTCGTGGTCTTGGTCCGCTGGGTCAGGCCGGTCCATCACACGGTCCGCCACGGTGTTCTCTCCGCTCCGTCGAAAGCCGTTCCAGGGCCTCAGTCAACCTGCCGCCGGCCGGCGGTGAGACAACTGGTCCGGCCTATGTGGTTATGGCTTCGGCTGCTCCGGGGGCTCCGGCGCGGATCCGCCGAGATGAGCGGGAAGCCACCAGGGTGATTCGCCGGGGGGCGGCGCGGGATAGCGGCGTTGCGCGTCGTCGAGGATCTCCGCCATCGTCAGCTGCAACAGTTCGGTTCCCGCCCGGGAGTCCCTCAGCTCCGAGGCCGGCACGGGCTTGCCCACGGTGATGGAGACGGGTGTCCCGACCGCGGCGCGCAGGTTGCGGGGCCGCCCCTTGGTCAGGATCCGCTGGCTGCCCCACAGCACCAGCGGGATGACGGGTACGTCGGCCTCGGCGGCCATCCGGGCCGCGCCGGACTTGAACGGCGCCAGGCAGTAGTTCTGACTGATCGTGGCCTCCGGGAACACACCGACCAGCTCGCCGGCGCCCAGGGCACGCACCGCTTCCCGCAGCGAGCCCGCGCCGGCCGACCGGTCGACCGGAATGTGATGCATGCCTCGCATCAGTGGCCCGCTCACCCGGTGATCGAAGACCTGCTTCTTCGCCATGAACCGGACCAGCCGCCGCTGCGACAACCAGAAGGGCACCCCGGCAAGGGCGAAGTCCAGGTACGACACATGGTTGATCAGCACGACCGCTCCGCCGTCCGCCGGCACGTGCTCCTCACCGCGGACGTCCAGCTGCAGCCGCAACGCGCGGAAGAGCCCGAGCGCCGTGTGGATGACCGGTCGATACACGTATTCAGCCATTGCCCGGGTTCCTCCCCATTCGGCCCATCTGGGTGCCTCGCCGGCCCGCCCTGTGCCGTCGCCCCAGCGCGGGAAGCGCTGGCCTGATGCGTGTCCTGACAGTCCCCCTCGCGCGCCGAAGGGTACCTGCTGTCGGGAACACGACGCCTCGTCGCGGATGCGGGGAGCACCGCGCTCTGGGGGCGGAACCCGCCATGCGCGATTATCGGGAGGACGTACGCCGAACCGCCGCCGGTCCGACCGGGCGTGTTTCCGGCCGCGGCGTGACGGCGCGGTCGCGGCAGTGCGGTCGCGCCGGTGCGGCAACGAGGTCGCGGCAGTGCGGCAACGAGGAGAGGAGCAGCCACGTCCGACCTGCTCAGCCGGAGTTTCGGGGCACAGCCGGCACCCGCGCACTGGATCCTCGTCGTCACCGGCATCGCCGCGCTGCTGACGGTGGCGAGTGACCGCGTCTGGCCGACGGCCCGGCACGTGGTCACGATCGCGCACGAGGGCGGCCACGCGCTCGTCGCGGTGGCCACCGGTCGCCGGCTCGCCGGAGTGCGCCTGCATTCCGACACCTCGGGAGTCACGGTCTCCTCCGGCCGGCCGACCGGTCCGGGTGTGGTCCTCACGGTGGCCGCCGGGTACACGGCCCCGTCGTTGCTCGGGCTGGGCGCGGCGGGCCTGCTCGCCACCGGTCGGGTCAGCCTGCTGCTCCAGGTCATCGTCGCCCTGCTGCTGGTGCTGCTGGTGGTCGTCCGCAACGCGTTCGGAGTCGGGACCGTGCTGGTCAGCACCGTCGTCGTGCTCGGGGTCTCCTGGTTCGCCACGGACGATGTCCAGGCGGGCTTCGCCGCGTACGCCACCTGGTTCCTGCTGGTGGGGGCGCTGCGACCGATCG
Organism: Parafrankia sp. EUN1f; assembly: GCF_000177675.1. Lineage (GTDB taxonomy): Bacteria > Actinomycetota > Actinomycetes > Frankiales > Frankiaceae > Parafrankia. Next base: position 5,519 of record NZ_ADGX01000186.1, on the reverse strand, counting down.
TCGAGGTGCAGCGCCAGCGGCGGCGCCGCCGGGCACGGGACTCCGATCCCGATCAGCTGGCCCGCCTGACCGGCCTGCCGGGGACCTTCTGGGTCGGTGTCTTCGGTGTGCTGTCGCTGGGTTGCCTGGCGGGTGCCGCGGCGGCGCTCGTCGTCTGAATGTCGTAGGTGGCTGCGAGACTGGGCCCATGTGCGGGAGGTACACCCAGACGCTCAGCGCGGACGAGCTCGCGGCGGCCATGTCGGCGGCGGACGAGACGCACGGCGCGCTCCGCGAGAGCTACAACGTCGCACCGACGACCGCGATGCCGATCGTGATGGCATCCGCGCAGCCCGCTGCCGGCACCGACAGGGCCGCTGCCGGCGCCGACAGTGCGCAGGCCCAGGCCGTCGCCGTCCCGGGTCGGGTGCTTCGCCTGGCCACCTGGGGGCTGGAGCCGCGGTGGGGGAACGCCCGGCACTCCGGCAACCGCATGATCAACGCTCGCGCCGAGACCGTGGCGTCCAGACCGGCGTTCCGCTCGGCGTTCGCCGCCAGGCGCTGTCTCGTCCCCGCCACCGGTTTCTACGAGTGGCAGCGGGTCACCGGGAAGCGCCGCGGTCAGCCCTACTACATCCATCCCGCCGGGCATCCGGGTGCGGACGGCCTGTTCGCCTTCGCTGGTATCTACGAGAGCGGGTGGCATCACGGCAGGCCGCTGGCGACATTCGCGATCATCACGACCGAGGCGGCCACGGGCCTGGAGTTCCTCCATGACCGGTCTCCGGTCGTGGTGCCACGCTCCGCCTGGTCGCGGTGGATCGATCCGGAGGTGCGAGACTGCGCCGATCTCGCCGGTGTCCTGCGCCCCGTACCGGCCGGGGTCTTCGCTGCCCACCCCGTCTCGTCCGCGGTCGGCAGCGTCCGCAACGACTCGCCTCACCTGATCGACCCGGTCGTGCTGGCTGAGGAGGGCGAGGCGACCGGCATCGAGGCGACCGCGCTTGACGGCATCGGCGACATCGGTGGCATGAACGACATCGACGACATCGACGGCAGGGCCACCATGAGCCGCATCGACGGCATGCCCGCGCATGAGGGCACCCTTTTCGACGAGGATGGTGCGAGGCCGCACGTGCCGCGCTGACGGATGACGGGTTCGTCAGATCGATGCTCGTCCGAGGTGTTCGGACCGTGCGACGCCGGGTTTTCGGGAGGACTGTGCATGGGAACGGAAGAGTCGCCCAGGGAAGCGCTGGCCAACCTGCGCGATGTCGGCGGCATGACGACCGCGGCCGGGCAGGTCCTTCGGGCCGGCGTGCTCTACCGCAGTGACATGCCGCGGGTGGGTGATGAGCGGCCGGCGGTCACCTTCACCTGGCCGCCGCCGACCGTCGTCGACCTGCGGTCCGCGGTCGAGCGGGGGAGTTCCCCGCACCCGCTGTCCCTGCTCGGTTCCGAGGTGCACATCAAGCCGCTGCTGGGCGAGGAGACCGGCCGGGCCGGAGACTCACTCGGCCCGGACGTGCTCGCGGGCGGCCTGCGCGTGCTCTACAACACGATCCTCGACATCGCGGCGCCCCGCCTGGTGGAGATCGTGGACCTGGCGGCCGAGGCACCCGGCCCACTGCTGGTGCACTGCGCGGCCGGCAAGGACCGTACCGGGATCGTGACCGCGCTGCTGCTACGCCTGGCCGGAGTCGGCCCCGAGCAGGTGATCGCCGACTACCTGGCGACCGGCACCAACATGCCGGGGGTGCTGCGGCGGCTCAAGGGCCATTCGCTCCTGCCCGGGGCACGATCGGGGCCGACGGCACGCGCGGTGACCGAGGTCTCCCAGGAGGCTGTCGAGCACGTGCTCGGGGTCATCGACGGGGTGCCTGGCGGGCCCGAGGCGTGGCTGCTCGAACGTGGCGGCAGCCAGGACTCCATCGCGCTGTGGCGTAAGCGCATCCTGGACTGAGCCCGGACCCCCGCCGGTCAGGTCGCAGCTGATCAGGGCCGTAGCGCGAGCCCGACCAGCACCTCGGTCACCCCGGTGACGACGAGCTGGATCCCGAACAGGACAGCCAGCACCGAGACCGTCGCAGCCGGCCAGGTGACTGCCAGGATCCCGAGGACCACGGCGAGGCAGGCGACCAGCAGGCTCCGGCCGCGCCCGGCGCCGCGGCCGGCACCCGAGTGCCTGCTCGCCAGGATCAGCAGCGCTCGGATCACTCCCGCGACGATCAGCACGGCTCCGACGACGATCGCGATGGCATGCAGGGTCACGTGCGGCCAGAGCAGGATCACCACACCGGCGGCGGCGGTGAGCACCCCGTAGAGGATGGCCGTGCCGCCGTGCTCGGCGCGCACGGCCGACACGATCTCGGCGATGCCGGACACGAGCAGAGCCACCCCGGCGAGCACCGCCAGCCCGCCGGCGGTGCTGAACGGATTGGCGATCAGCAGTACCCCCAGGACGGTGACGGCGACTCCGAGAACCACCAGGCTCGACCACAGCGAGCTCGGTCGCTGGGTTTGCCGCTGCTGCCGGTACGTCGTCGTCATCGTGTCCTCCTGTATCCACCGGCGTCGGCCGTCACGGGTGACGGCCGGGCCCACGACCTGGGAAGGGCGTACCCGGGACGGATCGGCGCCGCACGTTTTTGGCCGCGGTCACACGTAGGCCGATCCGGACACCCGCGGTACCCGCGCCCGCGGCCCGTACCCTGGAGGACATGACCTCTGCCGCGTCGTGACGCGGGCGTCCCCGATACGCGTCCCTGATACCCGGTGCCGCGGCGGCCACCCGCTGACACCTGCCTGCACGTGAAACCTGCTGCACGCACGAATCCGATGTACGAAAGAGGCCGACTCGCATGATCATCGTGTCCGAGCTCGAGCTCCGCGCCGGAGCCCGAACACTGATCGAGCCGGTTTCCTTCCGGGTGCAGGCCGGCGATCGCATCGGGCTCGTGGGCCGCAACGGAGCCGGCAAGACGACGCTGCTGAAGACGCTGGCGGGAGAGAACCTGCCGTTCGCCGGCAAGGTCGACATCCGCGGCGAGCTCGGCTATCTGCCGCAGGACCCGCGCACCGGCGACCTCGCCGACACCGCGAGGGACAGGGTGCTCGCCGCCCGCGGGCTGGACGTGATCCTGCGCGAGATGGAGAAGCTCCACGTCGAGATGGCGGAGCTGGTCGACGAGTCCGCCCGTGACGCCGCGGTCCGCCGCTACGGCCGGCTGGAGGAGCGCTTCGGCACCCTCGGTGGCTATGCGGCCGAGGCGGAGGCGGCCCGGATCTGTTCGTCGCTCGGCCTGCCGGACCGTGTGCTCGGCCAGCAGATCGGGACGCTCTCCGGTGGGCAGCGGCGCCGGGTCGAACTGGCCCGCATCCTCTTCGCAGGGTCGGGCAACTCCGACGCGACGCTGCTGCTGGACGAGCCCACCAACCACCTCGACGCGGACTCGATCACCTGGCTGCGGGACTTTCTGCGCGCCCACAGCGGCGGGCTCATCGTGATCAGTCACGATGTGGACCTGCTCGACAAGAGCGTGAACAAGGTCTTCCACCTCGACGCGAACCGTGCGGCCCTCGACGTCTACAACGTCGCCTGGAAGACCTACCTCACCCAGCGTGAGCAGGACGAGCGTCGGCGCCGGCGGGAGCGGGCCAACGCCGAGAAGAAGATCGACTCGCTGCGGGCGCAGGCGGACAAGATGCGGGCGAAGGCGACCAAGGCACGCGCCGCACACCAGATGGACCGTCGCGCCGAGCGGCTGGCCGCCGGCCTGGCGGAGGTCCGGGTGTCCGACCGGGTCGCCAAGCTCCGCTTCCCCGACCCGGCTGCCTGCGGGCGCACGCCGCTCACAGCGACCGGCCTGTCGAAGTCGTACGGCTCGCTGGAGGTCTTCACCGGCGTCGACCTGGCGATCGACCGCGGGACGAGGGTCGTGGTCCTCGGCCTGAACGGCGCGGGAAAGACCACGCTGCTGCGGATGCTCGCCGGTCAGGAGCCGCCCGACGCCGGTGAGGTGCACCCGGGGCATGGCCTGCGGCTGGGCTACTACGCCCAGGAGCACGAGACGCTGGACACCTCCCGTTCGGTGCTCGACAACATGCGGGCGGCAGCACCCACATCCTCCGATGTGGAGCTGCGCCGAATCCTGGGCGCGTTCCTGTTCAGCGGCGACACGGTCGAGCAGCTCGCGGAGACGCTCTCCGGCGGGGAGAAGACGCGGCTGGCGCTCGCCGGCCTGGTGTGCAGCTCGGCGAACGTGCTGCTGCTGGACGAGCCGACCAACAACCTCGACCCGGCCTCGCGGGACGAGGTCCTGAGCGCGCTGCGCACCTACCGCGGCGCGGTCGTCCTGGTCACCCACGACCCGGGAGCGGTCGAGGCGCTGAGCCCCGACAAGGTCCTCATGCTGCCGGACGGTGTCGAGGACACCTGGTCGCCCGACCTGGCCGACCTCGTCACCCTGGCCTGACCGCGGCGCATCCGCATCCGGCGCGATCCGGGGGTCACCGAACCATCGATGCCCCCGGATACCCGGCGGCGCGTCCGTGGGGGCGTCTTGACAGACTGGGCGATCAGTCCGGTGCCGGCGGAGCACACGGACGAAAACGGGCAACGTGACACGAGAGCGGGGGCGTGTGAGCGCGGAAGGTGGCACCAGGGCCGTCGTGGCGGCGCTGCTCGCGAATCTGGGCATCGCGGTGGCGAAGTTCGTGGCGTTTCTCTTCACCAGGTCGTCCTCGATGCTCGCCGAGTCGATTCACTCCGTCGCGGACTCCAGCAACCAGGCACTGTTGCTGATCGGGCAGCGGCGGGCGGCGCAGCCGGCCGACGAGGAGCACCCCTTCGGCTACGGGCGGTCCCGCTACATCGCCGGCTTCCTTGTCGGCATCGTGCTCTTCAGCGTCGGTGGCCTGTTCTCCGTCTACGAGGGCATCGAGAAGCTGCGCCACCCCCATGAGCTGGAAAGCGGCCTCGTCGCCGTTGCCGTCCTCGGGATCGCGATCGTGCTGGAGGGCTTCTCCTTCCGGACCGCGATCAAGGAGTCGCGTCACGTCAAGGGCAGCATGTCCTGGTGGGGCTTCATCCGGGAGGCACGCTCACCCGAGCTGCCCGTCGTGCTGCTCGAGGATCTCGCCGCGTTGTGCGGCTTGGTGTTCGCGCTCGCCGGAGTCGGCCTGACGCTGCTGCTCGACGAGCCGCTCTGGGACGCTGCGGGCACCGTCGCCATCGGCGTGCTGCTGCTGGTCGTCGCGGTGATCGTCGCGGTGGAGACCTACGGCATGCTCGTCGGTGAGGCCGCCACGCCGCAGACAGTGGAGGCGATCCGGCACGCGCTCGCCGCCACGCCCGCGGTCACCACCGTGATCCACATGAGGACGCTGCACCTCGGCCCCGACGAGCTGTTGGTCGCGGCCAAGATCGGGCTTGACCCCGACCTGACGACGGCCCAGGTCGCCGCGGCTATCGACGATGCCGAAGCCCGTCTGCGGGCGGTGGTGCCCATCGCCCGTCGTGTCTACCTCGAGCCCGACAT
>NZ_ADGX01000187.1 GCF_000177675.1 Parafrankia sp. EUN1f | reverse complement strand
GCTCGTCGTTGCGCCGGACCCGATGTGGCCCTGCGGACAGCTCGGCAAGCGTGCAACGGCGGGATGACCAGCACCAGGGTGATGTCGGTTCCAGCCGCAGGTCCGGGCCGGGCAGCAGCGTGTGGACGGCGCTGGCGCCGACCAGAAGCACCGGGGCCCACCCGGCCAGAACTCAGCAGAGCCGGCGGGGCGTGAGATCGTCGTCGAGGGGAAGCGGGCCGGTGACCGTGGCGGTCACCTCGATCGACCGGAGGGCGATGATCCCTCGCAGGACGTTGAGGAAGGCCGTGTCGGTCGCGTCGCGACCGGTCGCGATGCGGACCATGCCCTGGCGCGGGGCTCGGCGGGTGGCGTCGTAAGTCCACCACGCGCCGTCAGACCATGCCTCGAAGACAGCGTGGAAGTCCATCGGAGTCAGGCCGGGGGCATACACGGCGACGAAGCGCGCCGGTATTCGGAGGGCCCTGCACAGCATGATCCCGAGATGGGCGAAATCACGGCAGACGCCCTGCCCGGTGAGCAGGGTGTCCTCGGCGGAGTTGTGAACGTTACTTGAGCCCGGAACATAGCCGACTCGCCGGTGGATCCACTGTGTGATCGCCTCCATCTGAGGTCGCCCGGGCGGCAGATCACCGAACTCGGCGACCGCGAAACCGATGACCTGATCCGACGGACAGTAGCGGCTCGCCCGTAGATAGGTCAGCTGCTCCAGCCCAGGCAGCCCGGCCACGCCAGGCGCGTCATGGCTGCTGGCCACGGCCGGTTGGTCGGCGGGCTCAGGCGGGGCGCCGAGTTCCGCCCGGTAGGACACCGAGAGGACTCCCCGGGGTGCGCGCAGAAGATGTACCCGGCCGCGGTGCGGCGCGGCCAGTTCAGCCGGCCTCGGGAGCGCCTTCCCGCCAGCAGTCACGTCCAACCGCTCGGCACGGACCACCCGACCATTGGCAGCCGCTGCCTGCAGGGCGAGGTCCGCGGGTTCCTCGACCTCGAACGTGAGGTCGCAGCTGACCACACGGTCGACCGCCTCGCCGCCGGGCCGCGTGAACGGTCGGCCCGGCAACGAAGAACCGGTCATGGGGACGTCACCCCGGCGGTGCGTAGGATCGCGTCTGTCGGACCGGTCAGCGAGCCGGCGCTTGCCAGGCGTAGCACTTCATGGGCGCGTGCGGGTGCGGTATTGGGCGGAATGACCAGCAGGCGGATCCAGGGCCGGGTGCCGGCGCCCAGCGTGACGACCCGGGGGTCGAGGGTCCGGAAACAGCTCACTTTCAGTGCGGGCAGGCCGGATAGTTCGAGCCGATCCGGTATGTCGGCCCAGGCGTCCATGTTCACTGACATGCGGGCGACCGTCCTGCCGGCCCGGGCCAGGGCGGTGACGAGCCCGGGAAGCTCGGCGGCCAGCTTCAGTGATCGCGGCCACCAGCTCCCATCAAGTGGCAGAGCATCTGTGCCTGGAGCCAGCGACAGGCGTACTTCGTCACTTGTCGTCGAGAACGCCGGATCCATGGCCACTGGCTGCGTACCCGGTATGGATGAGGTGACCGGCGGCAGGTCGGGAGCACCGCCGTCGTCATTGAACCGGTCGAGGTCGACGCGGTCGGGAGAGGAAAGGATGGGATGTGCCGTCACGACGGCCACCTAACTCCGGTGTGCCCGCCGGATGGCAACGACTGACAACCAGATCGACACTGTATCGATATCCATATATATATGAAGTCATCGGTCTCGCTTCGGCCTGCGCGCGGGTAGCGCGTTCGACTCCGGCCGCGAGACGTCCACCAACGTCACCTCAACCAACGGCTACTTGATGACGGCATCAATCGGTTTCCTCCGAACTCGGGCACTTCCGGGCGCGCTGGTTCCATACCACCCTCCCCACACGTTTCGCATCCAAACCGGCTCAGGCGCGCGGCCTCCAGTCGTTCAATCGACACCCTGATGGGCTGGCATCGCGGAGGATTTGCTGACGTTTCGGATCACCAGTTCAGGGTTTACCGCGCCCGCTGGCACCGGGAAGTCGAGCGGTTCGAGGTCAGCGTCCTCCCTCCTTGTAGCACGTGTTCGGGCGGCCGGGTCGAGCCATCTCGGTGGGAGCCTGCCGCGGCTTTTGTTGACGGCGGGCGATCCGGCGGAGTTGGTAAATGCGGCCCGTTCCAGGAATCGCGATCAGCAACGCTCCCGCGATCGCCGCGAACAACATTGCGACCGCGAGTGGCAGGTGACCGTTGAACCACAGGAACGACACGCTGATCCGCTGGTCGTTCTGCAGAACGAAGATCAGGATCACGACGAGTAGCAGCGTGAACAGAATCGCCGCCGTCCACGTTCGGCTGGTGCGCGTGGACCGCAACACGTGCCGTCGCGTTGTGGACTCCGTGCGCTCCGTCCCGGGTGATCGCCGCTCGGGCGGCGGCTCGACGGTTGTCATGGCTACTCCTTGCCTCGGCCTCGGCCAGGCAGCGCGTGTGGATTGTCGTGCGAGGTCACCGCGGCCCTCGGTGCCACGCGACCGGTCCCGGGCGCGAGCAGGCGCTGCAAACCCCGGGTAGCCGCAGCCGCAGTGGTCTGACCGGGAGTCGGGTGGCCGGCGGTGTTGGCCCGGCGTGCACATCCAGCCGGTCGACCAGGTGGGTCAGCTCGAAAAGGTGGTAGATGTGGGGTCGAGCGGAGATGACCACGATGGGAACACTTCTACGGGCTGCCTGCTTCGCGACGCCGACGAGAATGCCGAGGCCGCAGGCATCAAGGAAGGAAACGCCGTCGAGGTCGACCGTAAGCATCTGTGGTTGTTGGTCCAGCGCGGCGATGAGTGCCGCGCGGAACGCCTCGCCCGTGGCCATGTCGATCTCACCGTGGGCGCGCACGATCGCTCTGTTCGGCGGTGCGTAGATCTCGATGTGGAAGCGAGGGAAGAACGTGACGGGAGGCTGCGAGAACAGGGCACACATGTAGGAAGAGACTTGCCGCACGGTCACCAGGCCTTCGCTGAACGAGTATGGCGCCGGTGCAAGCAGCCGACGGGAGCGCATGGCGTCCGGACACTCGGCTGGCTACTCAAACCTATTTATTAGAGTAGTAGATTTTAAGCCCTCGCGCCAGAGTTCTTCGTGTTACGTGCGGATCGGGTGATGTCGAGCCGGTTTGGGCGAGCCGCTCCGCCCGGCGAAAAGATGATCATCTTGCTGATGATGACAGCTGCCCGACCACGCGGAGAAGAGCATCGGATCGCCTCGCCACCGGCGGCTCTCGCTCATTACTGCACCGAAACCCGCAGGCGGGTGGCTATCTCACAGATCCTGTGGTACCGGGTCGGACGGCCCGCGCCGGGGTTGGAGCGCGAGCACCGCTGTGCTGTCGACGGTTCCGTCGACGACGCCGCGAGCCAGGTCGGTGAGGCGGGTGTTGGTGTTGCGGGCGTGGCGGCGAAGCCGGTTGAAGGCCTGGTCCATGTGGAGGCCGCCGCGTTCGGCGAGGACACCCTTGGCTTGTTCGATCACGATACGACTGGTCAGCGCGTGCTGTAGCTGCTCGGCGAGGATCTCATGGTGGCGGATCGCGCGTTCCTGCAGGATCGCGATCGTGGCCACGTCGGCGAGTGCCTGGCCGACGCGTGCGTCCGCGTCGGCCAGCGGTCCGGGGCCGGCACCGAAGAGGTTCAGCGTCCCGATCACGTCGTCACGCAACCGCATCGGGAGCGCATGAACCGAGCGGTAGCCCGCGGCCTGCGTCCCCGCCACGAAGATCGGCCACCGATCCGCGGCGAGGGCGACATCGGGAACGGTCACGGCCGTTCCGCTGCGGAAGCAGTCCAGGCAGGGTCCCTGGTCGTGTTGAAGCTGGAACAGCTCGAGCAGGCGGCTGGTCTCCGAGGAAGTTGCTACGACCTGCAGGGTGCCGTGTGCGTCGGCCAGGAGCAGGCCGGCGGCGGCTACGTCGAGCAGGTTCACACAGTGATGGGCCAGCCGGTGCAGCAGGTCCGCGACGTCGTAGTCGGCAACCAGGCTGTCGGCCAACGTAACGAAAGCTTCGCTCAACTCCTGTTCCTGACCCACGGCTGCCTCCGCCCTCCCCTCACGTGCCCCGCGAGGAGCCCACCCTTCCATCATCCGGACAAGCCCCCATCGAGACGCAGCCGGCGTGCGACGATCTCGCGGGCGACCTCGTCGACGGTCAGCCCCGCGGCGAAGGCATGCGCGCGCAGCCGGACGAGAGCCTCCTGCGCGCTCACGCCGAGCTGCACCATCGCCATCCCGGTCGCCTGGTGCACCTCAGCCCGGTACACCCCGGTGCCGTCCAAGCACTCACCAGGCAGCGGGTCGACCGGAGAGAGCGGGTCCCTGGCCTCGGCATCGATGATCGTCAGGGCCGTGACATCCGCGACGACCAGCGCGTCCCGCAGCGTCTCTCCGCCCAGAGGCCCCGGCCGCGCACAGAACAGGCCGACGGCACCCAGGCGGATCGCACCGATCTGCAACGGAAACGCGAAGATCGCCTGAAAGTCGGCTGCCAGAACCGCAGGGGTGAACATCGGCCAGCGTTCCCCCCACGGCCCGGTCAGGTCCCCAACCAGCACCGGGCGCCCAGAGCGGACGGCATGCCAGCAAGGTCCCTCACCAAGGGTGAACTGCAGATCGTCGAGACGGGCGCAGATCGGATCGCTCGCACCGGAGAAGCCCCGGACGGCGGCGGCGGTCGTCACCGAGATCGCGGCCCCGTCCACGGGCAGCGCCGCCACCACACCGACGCACAGCCGATCGAGCGCGGCCGCGTCCCTCCACGGCTCGGCCAGCAGGGCACGCAAGTCACGACGCAGGCGACCAGGCTCACTCACGCGCTCCCTGACTGCCACCCGGGCCCGGTGCGACGCCCATCACATCCCGCGGAATGTCAGCCACCCGAAACCCGGTCGCGACGTCTACGGTCATCGTTATTCCTCTCACCGGACCGACGCATCAGCGAGAGGGAACCCGGACCAGGCATACAGACCAGACCCGGACGAGAACGCGACCATGCCAGCGTGGTACCCGCACGCTACACCCCGGTGAACCGCCTCGAGCTGGTCGAAGTTCTGATCTCGAAAGAGATGGGTGCTGTGCCGATCCCCAACAAGCACCCGCCGAACTATGGGACTGCTCGAGAAAAGGCGGGCCTCCGATGATCTTCACGGGAAGAGGAGATCGCGGTCAATGCAGCTGGTCGAGTCGGCTCGCGACAAGTGGGAACTCTGCTTCGAGGAGCGTCAGGAGCTGCTGCCGGATTCCGCGACCTCGATCATGTCGACGAGGTAGAGCTCGTCACGCCGCATGGAGGACCCGTGCCTCGGCAAGCACCCGGTCGCGGATGACCCACTTCAACCGGGACTTGGGCACCAGGTCGACGTGACGGCCGACGACCTTCTCCAGATCGTCTCGGAGGTCGACGATCCCGAAGCCAAGAGTCGAGTCCGGCGCCAGCACATACAGCAGGTCGACATCCGATTCATCGGTGTCGTCTCCCCTGGCCACCGAACCGAAGACGGACAACTCGTGACCCCAGCCTGCCCTGGAAGCCAACCAACCGCCTCGAGCCAGCTCCACGCCGCCGAATCGCTGGAAGCCACCCAACCACCCCGGGCCATCCCCACGCCGGCCGGACGGGGGCTTCGGGGGTCGCCCCCGAAAAACATCGCGGCCCGCCGCGAAGCTGACCAAAAGTCAGCGAGCACGACGGGCCGGCTCGTGGAGGTGAGGGGACTCGAACCCCTGGCCTCCTCCGTGCGAGGGAGGCGCTCTACCAGGCTGAGCTACACCCCCTGGAAGCAACTGAAGCTTACAGGACGCGGGAGGAAAGTGGGTGGGCACCCCCTCCTGTCGTTGTCTCGTCCGGTGAGTGGGCTTCTGACGGCGGTGTTCCAGTGGCGGCGAGGCCCGGCTGGTCGACGCCGGTGGCTCTGGCTGTGGCCAGCACGGAGTACGTCCGTTCGGTGAAGGCCATGGCGGGTTCGGCCGGCTGGACGGCTCTGGCCGGCCTCGGTTGACGGGGTGTGTGGCCCTGGGCTGGTACCAGGCGTGGGGCGGGTGGCTGGTGGCCGGTGGCGGTGACGAGGCCGGCCAGTACGAGCATGGATTCGAAGATGGCGGCGGCTTCGGCGGCGGCGAGCAGGCCTGCCTCGTGGCCGCGCCAGCCGCGGGACCGGGCGCCGTCGAGCACGATCCTCGTGTCGGGCCGCGGTTCGGGTCCGTCGCCGTCCCTGCCGCTGCCAGGCTCGCCGCCGCCGCTGCCGCCGCCGCGGCTGGGGCCGGAGTCGGGTCCGGGGCCGACGAAGACCAGCCGTCCGCCGGTGGGCACTGTCCGGTCCTGTACCGGGCGGTTCTCCCACAGTTCGAGGGTTTCCTCCGGACTCCAGGCCTCGTCTCGCAGCGGGGTCTGCCACGCTGCGCGCCCGGGCCGATAGACGTCCAGGTGCACCCGGACGCCACGGCAGCGGAAGTGCAGCCCGGTCCCGTCGGCGGTGACGGCCTTCAGGTCGATGGGGACGGCGCTGCTGCCCGGGCAGGTGACGAATCCGCGGTCCCGCAGCCGGGCGAGCCAAGATTCGAATGTCAAGACAGGAACTCTCCTCCTGCCGCTGTCCGCTCCGTCGCCGGTGGCCTGCACCGGCCAGCTCCGACCACCGGCTGGTGGTGATCGCGGGCAGGTGGTGCGGCGGACCGGGCTGCGGGCGGATCCGACGGCACGACATCGAGACACGCAGTGACCGAACCTGGAGGGCTAGTGCCATGAGGAGCAGGCGGCCATCGATGGCCGCGCGGCTCGGCGTTGGCACGTGATCACGTTTCTGGCGGTCCCGACCGGCTGTGATGACCGGCGGGCGGGTTCGGTGCGTGGATTGGCCCGATACCGAACGTGATCCGGAGGCCCCTCACGCCCTGGCCCGCCAGGCTGAGCCTGACCGGGCGACGCCGGGTGGCCGTTGTCGGCGTGGAGGCGGCGTCAGCGGGCGCGAGGGCAGGGACAACACCGCGTACAGGCAGCCGCCAGCTCCGTGCGCCGGGAACCGGCGACGGAGGCGAGCTGCGAGCGGAGTGTCACCAGGCCATTATGCACGCGGACGGCGTCGAACGCCGTCCGCGCCCGGCTCAGGATGTCCGGCCGCGCGGCGATGTCGGGCCGCCGCGCGGGCGCTCCGGCACGCTGGCCTGGCAATGCGGGACTTCAGCGGCTGCCCGCTCGACCGCGGGATGTTGTCAGGCTCACGGCTCGGGTCAGCTGCCGACCGCGTGGCGGCGCAGCAGTGTCTCCAGCTCGTCCGGGGTCTGCCCCTGGGCCTGGTCCGCCGGCGTCGCGGTGGCCGAGGTGGCCGCGGCCCCGCTCGCCGCCCCAGCGCCGCTTCCGGCCGCGGTACCACCGGCCGCGGCGGGCGGGATCAGGCCGCCGTGGGTGCCCGGTGGATGGACCTGGACCCGCCCGGGACGCGAGGTGTTCGGGCGTGCGCCGGGCCTCGGGACGGGCCGTTGCGCGCCGCCGGCGCGATACCCGGAAGAGCCGGAGCCAGAGCCGGCCGTTCCGGTGGCGACGCCGGGCGCGGGCGCCCCTGAGCCGCTGTCGGCCGCCTCGGCGTACTGGTGGCTGTTCTCGTAGCCGTGGACGTCGTGGCCCTGGCCTTCGCCCTGGGGCGGGTACTCGTAGTACGCAGCCTGGTCGACGTCCGCGGAGTGGTCCGGGTGGCCGCCGTAGGCGACCTCCTCCGCGTGCTCCGCCGGGTAGCTCGCCTGGGCCGTGTACTCAACCTGTTCGGCCTGGACGTACTCGACGTACTCGACCGCCCCCAGGTGGTCACCGTGCCCTGAGTGCTCGCCGTAGGCCGCGTAGGCGGTACGGGTCACTGTCCGACCGGTGTAGTGGATTCCAGCCGCCGGCTGCGCCACCGCACCGTCGGCCTCGCCCTCGTAGCCGTCAGCCGCGTGGCCGTCAGCCGCGTAACGGTCGGCCGCGTAACCGTCGGCGTCGTAGCGGCCGCCCTCGTAGCCGTCGGCCGCGTACTCGTCGGCCGTGTACTCGTCGGTGTCGTAGTCACCGGCGGAGGAGTCGTCGTCCGCGTCATCGTCAGAGCCCTCGGGCGAACCGGCCTGGTAGGAGCCGTCGCCGGCGTGGCCGCGGCTGGCGGCGCCGGCGAGATCCACCGTGTCGGCCCGGGCATGCGCGAGGTCCGCCTCGGTCAGTTCGCCGCCGCTGTCGGTGGACAGCCGCACCGGCGCGTAGTCACCGCCGCGCGTCATCGTGCCCGCCGACCCTGCTCTGGCCGGCGTGGCCTGCCCCGCCGCTCCCGCACCGCCGGACCAGCCCCGGATGCCGCCACGGGCTCGTGCGGCCCGGTCGGCGGCGATGCGCCGGTCCAGCTCCGCCCTGGACCGCAGCAGCCGCCGGTGGGCCTGCGCGGACCGGCGCAGGTGGGCCACATAGCCGACCGTTCCGACGTCCACGATGAGTTGGACGACGATCCACATGCCGCCGAGACTGGCCGCGAGGACGACGCTGATCGGCATCGCGACGAGCAGCACGAGCAGCCGCTGCCGGCGCAGCCGGATGAGTGCGGTGTGCTCCGCCTGCACGGCGCGCACGGCCCGGTCGGCGGAGACGTTGCGCAACGCGCCGGACCGCGGCCCGTACAGGTGAGGTGCCGGCTGGGCGTCATCGAACGCGTCCGTCGCCGCCGGATTCCCGGAATCCGCCGTGGCGCGGGAATCCGCCGAGTCGGAGGAATCCACCGAGCCGGCGCCTGCGTCCGAGCCGGCGCTTCGGTCCGAGCTGGGGCCCGATGGTTCGCCTGCGCGCGAATGCGCCATCCCTGAAGCCTCCTGTGCCCCCGCCACCGGGCTCTGGGATGTGGCCCTGGTGAGCGGGTCCACCCCGCCGCGCGGCGAGACGCGCCGGGAGAGCACCCGCATTGCGGTGGAGAAACGGTCCGCGGACCGCTGCTCCACCGCCGAGTCATGGTGCCGCAGCCACATGGGGATGAGCACGAAGCCCCACACGGCGACGATCGCGAGCCAGATGAGCGCACTCATTCGATCACGATCCGTGACAGCCCTGGGACGTCGTTATGTGACTTGACGTCGCCAACCCAGCACGAACCGCCCACGCCGACGGAGCACCCTTCACCATTGCCGGCGCCTTCACCGTCGCCGGCGAGAGTGGAGCCGGCCCGCACCCGCAGGTCGCGAGCCGGGCGCGGACCGGATGCGCCGGGCGCGTGCCGCGCGAGCGAGCGGACCACCGGGATGCCTCTTCTCGATGTCGTCGTTTACGATTTCGTGCCCGACGCTAGTGAGCGCAATGCGCGCGGTCACCGACCGGAACCCCGCGTGTCGCACACGTCGGCGAGGTTCACCGGATGGTCGCCCGCTGTCAATCCGAGGTGGCACCGATGTGGCCCGGGCGATGACCCCACCACCGGGCACACCGGTACCACGACGATCACCCAACGTAAGAAGTCATGCCCGCGAGGCCTTTCCCACCCGGGAACGGGCCGTGGACGCCTTCCGTGGCCACCTCCCGGTGGCCCCGAACAGGGTTGCCGTCAGTGCCCGGCGCAAGGCATCGCGACCTCGTGGAACGGTTTCAGGGGCGATTCGCGACGGTAGGGAGAAGCATCAGGGGAGCCCGCCGAGCGAGACCATCCCCACCTTGGAAGGTGCGGACGAGGCCCCGCGGTGCGCCCCCTTCAGGAGTGGGCCGAACGGGCACGGCTCCAGCGCGCCAGCAATCCGCCCGGGACGTCCTCGGTCGTCAGCGCGAAGCAGATGTGGTCGCGGTACTCGCCGTCGATCGCGAGAAACCTGCGATGCAGGCCCTCCTCGCGGAAGCCGAGCTTCGTCAGCATCCGGCGGCTCGCCGCGTTCTCCGGTCGGACGTTCGCCTCCAGCCGATGCAGACCCACCGGCCCGAAGCAATGGTCGGTCACCAGGGCCAGCGCGGTCGGTGTGATGCCCCGGCCGGCGCGGGCGCCGTCCAGCCAGTAGCCGACCTGGGCGCTGTTGAAGGCACCCCGGACAATCGTCGACACGGTGAGCTGGCCCGCCAGCCGCCCGTCGATCGCGATGACGAACGCGAGCGCCGCACCGGCCCTGGACTGCGCCCGCAGGCGATGCATCATCTGCGAGTACACGCTGAAGGTCTGGTGCTCGTTCCAGGTCTCGCGCACCGATGGGGCCCCGGGCCGGGTCGCCTCCCACGGCGCGAGCCAGTCCGCGTTGCGGCTGCGCACCTCGACCCAGGCTCCGGCGTCACGAAGCCGCATGGGCCGCACGACGACGTCGCCGTGACGCAGCACAGCCGGCCATCCGGGTGCGCTCACCCGCCACTCCCCCCGCCGCTGTCGCCGGCGTGACCGGTGCTGGCGGCGTGACCCGTGCTGGCGGCGTGACCCGTGCTGGCGGCGTGACCCGTGCTGGCGGCGTGATCGGTGTCGCCGCGCAGCTGGGCGAGGGCGTGCGCGACGACCGGGCCGAGCACGGCCAGCCCGTCACGGACTCCGCCGGTCGAGCCGGGCAGGTTCACGATCAGGGTCGTCGCGCGGGTGCCGGCCAGGCCCCGGGAGAGGACAGCGGTGGGCACCTTGTCCCGCCCGGCGGCCCGCATTGCCTCGGCGAGCCCCGGCAGCTCACGTTCGAGCAGGCCCCGGGTCGCCTCCGGGGTGACGTCACGTGGCCCGAGACCGGTGCCGCCGGTGGTCACGACCAGGGCTGTGCCGGCGTCGACGGCCGCGCGGATGACGGCGGTGATCTCGTCCTGCTCATCCGGGACCACGACCGGCGCCGGCACGTCGAACCCGAGCCCGGCGAGGCCCTCGACGAGCAGCGGACCCGACCGGTCGGCGTAGATCCCACGGTGGGCACGGTCCGAGACCGTCACGACCAGCGCCCGGGCGCCCGGCGGCGGACCTGGCATGCCGCTCACCCGCTCCCGCTCTGGCTCTGGCTCCCACTCGGGCTCAGGCTCGGGCTTCGGTGCCAGTCGCCGGATCTGCCGCCGGTCTTGGAGACGACCCGCACCCCGGTGAGCTCGGCCTCGGGATCGACCGCCTTGACCATGTCGTGCAACGTCAGCCCGGCGACCGCGACGGCGGTCAGCGCCTCCATCTCCACCCCGGTCCGGTCGGTGGTGCGCACCGTCGCCGTGATGTCGACCGCGTCGTCGAGCACCGCCAGCTCGACCTTCACTCCCGAGATCGCGATCGGGTGGCAGAGCGGGACCAGGTCCGGGGTGCGCTTGGCACCCATGATCCCGGCGATGCGCGCGACGGCCAGCGCGTCGCCCTTCGGCATCCCCTCGCCACGCAGCAGCTCGATCACGGCCGGCGAGGTCAGCAGCCGCCCGACAGCGGTGGCTGTCCGCGTCGTGACGTCCTTGGCGGAGACGTCGACCATCCGCGCCGCGCCCTGGTCGTCGACATGGGTGAGCCGCACCGTGTCACTCACCGGCGGTCCCACCGGTCAGCGCCGAACCCGCGGAACCCGCCGAGGCAGCCGACGCGGTTGACGCGGTTGACGCGGGGGCCTGGGGCCCGGCCCACTCGGGCTCGGCCAGCAGCAGCGCGGGCAGCACCGTACCGGGGGACACCTCGACAACCTCCTCGGGAACGACGAGCAGCGCGTGCGCTGAGGCGAGCCCGGACATCTGATGGGCGCCCTGGCCGCCCGCGTACGTCGCGACGAGCTCTCCGCCGGCATCGCGCTCAAGACGGACCCGGGGAAACGTACGCTTCCCAGGCTGCGACTGCACAACCTCACCCACCTTTACGGCGAGGGTGTTCCAGATCGCCGCCGCGCCTTGGCCCTCGGCGGCCGTCTCGGAGAATGGCGCCGATCCCGGGGACGTCACCGATGCCGGCAGGCCACGCATCCGCCGCAGCGCCGGCCGGACGAACAGCTCGAACGACACCAGGGCGCTGACGGGGTTTCCGGGCAGGGTGAAGACGGGCACGCCGCCCACCACCCCGAATCCCTGCGGCTTGCCCGGCTGCATGGCGATGCGCTCGAACCGGATCTCGCCCGACTTGCTCAGAACCTCCTTGACCACGTCACGCGCACCGACGCTGATTCCGCCGGTGGTGATGACGACGTCTGCGTCCTTGAGCACCTGCTCGAACGCGTCGGCGAACGCGTCGGGATCGTCCGAGACCCCGGCGAACCTGCGGACGATCGCTCCCGCCTCATGGGCCGCCGCGGCGATGGCGTGGCTGTTCGAGTCGACGATCTGCCCCGGCCCGAGCGGGGCGCCGACCTCGACGAGCTCGCTGCCGGTCGACAGCACCGCGACCCGCGGCCTCGGATGGACGGGGGGACGGGCGATGTTCACCGCGGCCAGCAGCCCGATCTGGGCGGAGCCCAGCACGGTTCCCGCGGCCAGCACGAGATTCCCGGGCGCGATGTCCTCACCGGCGCGCCGGATGTGCAGCCCGCGCCGGGGTGCCTGGTGGATCCGCACGCTCTCGGTGCCGCCGTCGGTCCATTCGAGCTGGACGATGGTGTCGGCGCCTTCCGGCAGCGGAGCGCCGGTCATGATTCTCGCGACGGTGCCGGGTACGAGCGGCTCCGGGCGCACCGGTCCGGCCATGATCTCGCTGGAGACGGCCAGCGTCACCGGGTTGGCCTCGCTGGCGGCGGCCACCTCCGCGGCTCGGGCCGCGTATCCGTCCATCGCCGAGTTGTCGAACCCGGGGACAGCCACCGTTGCTCGGACGTCGGCCGCCAGCACACACCCGTGTGCCTCGCGCAGCGCGGTCCGACGCGGGGACATTGGCCCGATTACTGACAGAATGTCCGATGCGTGCTGATCTACCGTTTTCACGTACACCGTCCGTTCTTGACACTTCTGTTCTGGCCGTTCGTCCTTCGCGTCAGCAGTGAGCGGTACCACGGCAACACGGCTGTCGGAGCGGTTCCGGTTCCGGTTCCGCCAGCCGTTCACCAGGGGTGGATTTCCACCCCGACGGGGATGCTGGACCGACTGTGCTTCCAGCGCCCCGCACATTTGCGCACGAAGATGTCCCGACAGTCTGCTCGCCAACACCAATGCGGCGGAGCAAGGGTCCAGACAAGTGTCCGGGTATCGCATAATCGGAAGTGCCTGGTCACGGCTCGTCAGCACACGATGCGACCCATTCGCCGCCGGTGCGGGCACCCTCGGCGGAGACCGGACCGGCGCTGTTCGACGGCCACCGGGCGCGGCCACGACGCTCCCAGCGAGGGTTCACCGCAGCCATCCGTCCGACCGTCACCGGCCGGCCGCCGGCTGTCACCGGCAGCCGCTCCGCCGACAGCTCCTTGTCGCCGCCGACAGCTCCTTTACCGCCGCCGACAGTTCCCGGCCGCCGCCGGCACCTACCGGTAGGCCACGCCGATCCGGCGCGGGCCGATCCGGCGTGGCCGCACCGTCAGGCTTCGGCCTTGGGCCCACCGGAGGCGACGTACTCCTCCAGCCACGGATAGAAGTCGGGGCCGAGGTCCTGACGCTCACTCGCCAGCCGGACGATGGCCTTCAGGTAGTCCAGCCGGTCACCCGTGTCGTAGCGGCGGCCGGTGAACACGACACCGTGCACGGGGAGCTGGGCTCCCGGGTCGTCACCGGCCCGCGTCGCCAGCGTCCGCAGCGCGTCGGTGAGCTGGATCTCGTTGCCCCTGCCAGGCGGCGTCGACCGCAGGATGTCGAACGTCTCCGGCGGCAGCACGTAGCGCCCGATGACCGCCAGGTTGCTGGGCGCCTCCTCGACCGGCGGCTTCTCGACCAGGTCCGTGATCCGGACCGCCCGGTAGCGGCCCGTGGGCTCGCTCGCCGCATCCCCCGACACGGCCAGCGGCGCGACGGTGGCCACGCCGTACATCGACACGGACTCCTCGGGCACCTCCATCAGCGCCACCACCGCACCGCCGTGCCGCGCCTGCACGGCGAGCATCTCGGCCAGAAGCGGGTCACGCTCGTCGATGAGGTCGTCACCGAGCAGCACAGCGAAGGGTTCGTCACCGACGTGGGCAGCGGCGCAGAGCACGGCATGCCCGAGGCCCCGCGGTGAGGCCTGGCGGACGGAGTGGACCTCGGCCAGCGCCGCGGACGCGCGGACGCGTTCGAGCCGGGCTTTGTCACCCTTGCGCTCAAGGGCGAGCTCCAGCTCCGCCTCCCGGTCGAAGTGATCCTCGATGGCCTTCTTGGAGCGGCTGGTCACCAGCAGCACGTCTCGAAGGCCAGCCTGTGAGGCTTCTTCGACAACATATTCGATCGCCGGTCTGTCAACGACAGGAAGCATCTCTTTGGGAACCGACTTCGTCGCGGGCAGGAACCGGGTTCCCAGTCCCGCGGCAGGAATGACCGCCTTCGTCACCAGCATGGGCGAAACCTTAGTCTGGCAGGGCGTCCCGGAGCACCACGGCACCGATACACAGGACATTCACAACGAGCCGTGGGCCCGGTCCAGCACGATACCGGGCCCGGCCACGGCGGCAGCGGGTGCCTGACAGCCCGGCCACCATCGAAGGCCCGACCACTCGACACCCACCGTCCGGCATTGCGATCAACCGTCCGCAGTCGGTTCGTCACGCTCGCCGGACGCGTACCGGAAGCCGCCCGCCGCCCCGGCGGGTCAGCGTCGGGCAGGTCTCCACGTGCGGGTCGATCACGGTACCGTGAGGCCTCGCCAGTGGGATGTCAGGCCGGTGTCGTCTTTGTGACCGTCACCGACAGCATGAAGGCGCACGACGCGGGAAGTCCGAGCAGTCGGGAGGCGGGGCCCGACATATCGAGGGCTGGCCACGCTCGAGCGCGCTGAGGGTGGGGATGGCTGTGACCGGAGGAACCGTCACCGGCAGTGACGTGGTAGGCCGGGCTGGCTCTGGCCAGGCCTCGGCAGCCTCCCCCGGCCCCTCACCGACGGATCCCGGCACGGCCACGGGAACAGGCTCCGGCGGCACGGTGTCCGGCAGTGCAGCGCCCGGTGGCGCAGTGTCCGGTGGCGCAGTGTCCGGTGGCACTCCGGCGACAGCACCCCCGGCGCCGTCGCCCGCGCTTTCCCCGTCGGCCGAGTGGCCCGGCCCCAAGAGCGAGATCCGCCGGCGCCTGCTGGCGCTGCGGCGCGCGGGCGTCACGCCGGACTCGGCGGTCCTCACCGAACGGGTGCTGGCGCTGCCCGAGGTCGCCCGGGCCAGGTGCGTGGCCGCCTACGTCGGGATGGCGGACGAGCCCGACACCGCCGAGCTGCTCGCCCGGCTGCGGGCGCGC
>NZ_ADGX01000188.1 GCF_000177675.1 Parafrankia sp. EUN1f | reverse complement strand
GGCGATTCTGATCATTCCCAGCCTGGCCCGTTCCCTGACCGCCGTCCATGACCAGCGGAAACTCCTCGCGGACCGGATCGCGGAGCTTCTGGAGGCCCACCCTCTTTCCAAGGTCCTGACCTCCATGCCCGGTATCGGGGTCAGGACCGCCGCCCGCATCCTCATCGACGTCGGGGACGCCAGCAGCTTCCCCACCGCCGGGCACCTGGCCGCCTACGCCGGTCTCGCCCCCGCCACCCGAGCATCGGGCTCTTCCATCCGAGGGGAACACCCCTCCCGACGCGGCAACAAACAACTCAAACGCGCCTTCTACCTGGCCGCGTTCGCCTCCCTACGCGAACCCCCGTCCCGGGCCTACTACGACAAGAAACGCGCGGAAGGCAAACATCACGTCGCCGCTCTCACCTGCCTCGCCCGGCGCCGGATCGACGTGCTCTACGCGATGCTTCGCAACGGCACCTTCTACCAGGCCCCGACCCCCTCACCGGCTTGACGAAGGACATAGGGGCACTTTTTCCTGGTCGACCGTTCGGAACCGCCGGCTGGCTGCACACAGGACCCGGATCCGGAGTTCCTTCCGCTCGTCGCATCGAACCTCGCGGGTAGCGTTTCGTCGGCGCAGGTGGCCGAGGGCGGCCTGGGGTGGTCCGGCTGATGGGGGCCCTGGGGCTTCTGGGGGACTTTCTGGGCGGCGGGGTCGGTGGGGTCCTCGACGAGGCGATGAATTCGGTCATCGGCCTGTTCGTGGGTTCCCTCGGAGGAGCGGTCGAGGGTCTGGTCTCCGGCTTCTTCGATCAGGCCGCCCGCCCTCAGGTCACCGCCGCCTTTTTCATAGGGGACGGTGGTGCCTATCAGACGGTCGCCTCCGTCTCGTGTCTCCTGCTCGCCGGAACCACAACACTGGGGGTGATGATCGGGATACTCGCTGGTGAGCCCGGGCGGGCGGTCGCGCGCATTGCCCGCGATATCCTGCTGGCCGTGCTGGCGATCATCGGATTTCCGTGGGTCGTCGAGCAGATGCTCGTGATCACAGACGTGATCTCCGAGATGATGATCCCGGACCAGGAGATCATCAAGCGTCTGATAGACGCGCTGGCGGCACCGCCGGAACACGACATCGCCGGAATGTTCGTGGCGGCCCTGACCTTCATGACGACGGTTCTGGTGTTCCTTGAGCTCCTGGTGCGTAACGCTCTCGCCCTGATCGTGACGGCGCTGGCTCCGCTGTCGTTCGCCGCGATGACGATGAGGCCGGCGCGGTCCGCGGCCGGCCAGGTCGTCAAGATCTCGGTCGCGGTCGCGTTCTCGAAACCGGCTATTTTCATCGCGCTGCGGGTTGGCACGGATTTCCTGGACGCGGACAAGGCGATGGTCACACCGTCGAGCTGGGGTCGCTATCTGACCGCGGTCGCGATCATCATGATCTCGGCGTTCATGCCGTTCGTGGTGTGGCGCCTGATCCCGTTCGCCGAGACCTTCGTCCTGGCGCAGGGATTGTCCCGGGCACCCTTCCGGGCCGCGATGCAGGGCGTGCAGTCGGCGTACTGGCTTCAGGCACTGGGGCAGGGGCGCGGTGCGGCGGCCCGGTCCGGCGGTGCAGGCCAGGGAGGGCAGTCTCCTCAGGACCCTGGACAGCACCCGCCGGGCGGGTCCCTCCGCGAACCCCGGAGTCTGCCCGACCCGCCACCGGCCCGGCGGCGCCGCCGACGAACAACCCCTGAGAACCCGCCCACTGAAACGCCTTCAGCAGGAACGGGCACCCACCCGACCCCCGATCCAGGCCCGGACACCGCCGCTAACGGGGGACAGCGCCCCACACCCCACGATCCGCCGTACCCGCGGCAGCCACCCCCTGCGGACGGGACACCCCCCGGGCTGCCGCCGGGTTGGCGCCGTCGCCGGCCAACCAGCGAGGGCGGTCCCGCCACACCACCCTCCGAAGAATCACGATCATGAACACGCCGGTCTACCGGCTGCCGCCCCGTCGGACCGGGACCGCGCTGTTCGGCGCGTCCAGCGTGCAGGTGAGCCTGCTCGCCGTCGGCGTCGGCGGTCTGGCGGCCGGGCCGGCGCTGCTCGGACCACCGGCAGGCGTGTTCGCCGGCGCCACCGTTCTCCTGACCTGCCTGATCCTCGGTTTCGCGCGGGTCGAGGGACACCTGCTCATCACCCTGATTCCGATCATCGCCGGCTACCTGCTCCGAGCATCGATCCCGACCGCGGGCGACAACGACGACGCGTCAACGCCCCCGGGCCTGGGAGACCCGCCGACCGTGGGCCGCGCGGACACCGGCGGATCGGCAGCCGAGCTGCCACGATGCCTGCGAGCACTCGAGCTGCTGCGACCGCACACCGACGACGTCCCCACGATCGACGGACATCCACTCGGGCTCCTCCGCGACCGGCGCACGGGTGCGGTCACGGTCGTTGTGGACGTACGAGGAGGATCCTTCGGCCTGGCCGCTGCGGACGAGCAGCATCGGCGCATCGCCGGATGGGCCCACGTGCTCTCGCAATCCGCGCGGGATCCCCGCGTCAGCCAGCTCGGCTGGACCGTCCGGTCCGGTCACCGCGACCCGCCGACATCACCGGAACGCACGGTCACCGAATCTGAAGCCGCGTACCGGCGCATCGTCGAGGACACCGCCGGCTTCCTCCTCCAGCACGAGATCCGGCTCTGGATGACGATCGACCCGCCCCGCACCGGACGACCGGTGAACGCGCGGACAGCGGCGCTGGGCGCCACCGAAACGCTCACCGCACGCTGCCGGGCCGCTGGCCTCGACGTCCGTGGCGCCCTGTCCGCCGACGGGATCCTGCGGACGGTCCGCGACCACGCCGACGCCACCTCGACCCACGACGCGATCACCGTGGTGGACGTCGGCCCGCCGGGCGGACCAGCCACCCGGGCACACCTCCCCCCACCAACGGCCGCGCACCCGCTCCCGCTCTCGCGCCAACCATCCGACCCGCGTGACCTGATCGTCGAGTCCACGTGGACCGCGGCGCGGATCGGCGAGACCTGGCACCGCGTGCTCTGGATCGCCCAGTGGCCCGCCCACGCGCTACACCCGGAATGGCTCAGCCCACTGCTCCACGAGGCCCCCGGAACACGAACCCTCGCCGTCGCGATGACGCCGGTGCCCTGGCGGGTCTCCCGCCGGCGCCTCAACAGCGACAGCGTCTCGGCGCAGACCGCCGCCGCGCTGCGTGACCGGCACGCGTTCAGGATCCCCGCCCCTCTCACCCACGCCCACGACGACATCGACCGTCGAGACGCCGAACTCACCGCGGGTTTCCCCGAGTTCGCCTACGTCGGCCTCCTCGACCTCGCCGCCGCCAGCCGCGACGACCTCGACGCCACAACCGCGGCCACCGTCGAACTCGCCGCGCGCTGCGGCATCACCGACCTCCGCCCGTTGCACGGCCGCCACGCGGCGGCGTGGCCGGCGACCCTCCCGCTCGGCCTGGCACCCCGCCGACCAGTCACCGGAGACCACTGATGCGCCCACACCATCGCTTCGTCCGCCGCGGAGGGGGAGCGCCCCTCAGGCTGCCCCGGCACGTCGCCACCACGGCGCACCTGTCCGCGTTGCACCCCTGGTCCATCGACACCGGCCTGCCGGAGATCGGTCCCATCCTCGGCGCGAACCGGCTGGCGGGTGGCGGCTTCCACTTCGACCTGGTGGACGCCTACGCGGCCGGACTCGTCCAGGGCCCCAACATGATCATCTCTGGGGCGGGTGCCTACGGAAAGTCCGCCATCGCGAAGTCGTACATCTACCGCACCAGCCTGCTGTCGGCCAGGAGCCGCCGGCGGACCTTCACCGCCGTCATCGACCCGAAAGGCGAATGGGCCGCCCTCGGGGAGCGCCTCGGCTACGCCACCCTGCGTCTGCGCCCAGGTGGGAACCTGCGGGTCAACCCTCTCGACGACACCCCGGGCGTGCACCCCGCCCGCGCCCTGGCGAACGGCCACCGCACCTCCGCCGGCGACCCGGGCACCCAGGCGCA
This sequence comes from Parafrankia sp. EUN1f, assembly GCF_000177675.1. Taxonomy (GTDB): domain Bacteria; phylum Actinomycetota; class Actinomycetes; order Frankiales; family Frankiaceae; genus Parafrankia. The sequence goes on along the minus strand of NZ_ADGX01000188.1, from coordinate 11,210 downwards.
GGCCACCCGTCGCGGCGCCGTCCTCGCGGCCATGCTCGCCGTCGCACTCGGCCGGCCGGAACTCGCCGCGGGAGAACAGCGTCTGCTCACCGCCATCGCGCACCGCCTCACCTCGGCGCGACCGACACCCACGCTCGTCGACGTGCGCAAGGCGCTCGCCCATCCCGACAGCACTCTCGCGGACGACCTCGACACCACCGAGGCCGAGCTGCTCGACCGCCGCCGCCCGCTGCTCGACGCCTGCGCCACCATCCTCGAACAGGACCTGCACGGCATCTGCGACGGCCCCACAACACCCGACCTGACCTGGGACGACGCACCCGGTATGATCATCGATCTGTCCGGGCTGCTCACCAACCGCCGGGCGCTGCGGCTCGTCCTCACCGCCGTCGCGGCATGGCTCCAGACCGTCCTGTACGGCCAGACCGGTCACAAGACCATGGTGATCGACGAAGGGTGGGTCGCTCTCGACGACCACGCCATCGTCCGGTTCCTCCAGGACCAGTGGCGCCTCGGCCGCCAGTGGGGCGCCGCGAACATCCTCGTCACCCACGCGATCTCCGACCTGCAGGCACAGGCCGGCGCGGGCACCGCCACCGCCCGCATCGCCGAAGGCCTGCTCAACACCACCTCGGTCCGCGTCTTCCTGCACCAGAACCCGGAACAGACCGGCCACCTGCTCACCGGGCTCGGCCTCACCACGGTCGAGACCGATCTGCTCCGCGCCCTCCCACCGTTCGTCGCCCTGTGGGACGTCGGCGGCCACACCGCGCTCGTCGACCACATCATCACCGCCGACGAGTGGTCCTTCGCCGACACCGACTCCGCCATGCGCCCCCGGAACGCGAGGTGACGGGTGTAGCCCCCGGGCATTGGCCGCTGCGGGCCCATTTCTATTTTTCTCGTTGATCGGCTACGTGGCCATATCACTGAAGACGGCATGCTTTGCTGCCTGCGCGAGGTCGGCCTGTGTGGCTGCTGGGAGCCCGAATCGGTTCCAATGGAAGATCACGTGTAGCGCGATGACCGCGCGTATGCCGCGGGTGAGCTTGCCGCTTTCCCGTAGGGTTCGGAGTGTTCTGCCTGTTTCCTCGAACGCGGCGAGCCAGTCGCGGCCGATGAGGTCCGCGCGGGCGTCGCCGAGGAGAAGGTGGCGGACGCTGCTGGTGGACGATGCCCATGCCTGCGGGTCGGATGCTGTGTCGGCCAAGCCGGGGCGCTGCTCGGCGACCCGTGCCCAGACGTCGCCTTGCTCGCTGAAGTCCAGGCCAGCGCTTCGCATGAGCGCGGTGCACAGCACGAGTGAGTAACCCCGCCGGTCGGCAGGTCCGTTGTCGAGAAAGGCAAGGATGTGGCGGCTGTCCTGGTGGAACAGCCGGTGCGCGGTGTTCATACTGCCGGGGCCGCCGAAGGCGTGGACTTCTGGTTCGTAGATGTCGCTGGTCCAGCAGACCCCGTTGGTGAGCAGGGGATGGAGGGGGTCGCGGTTCCTGGCATCGCGGCCGGTCGCGCCGTCGGCGATCAGGTAGCGGACGCGCCAGGGGCCCTTGCGGATGAAGAACCAGGAGGTGATGAGGCCGTCGGTTTCGGCGGCGGGCAGGACGCGGGTGAGGTGGTCGGCGGCCTGGCGTTCACGCTGATGCCGGTCGGGGCCGGGCCAGGCGATGTTCACCTGAGTCCAGGGTGTTTCGTCCATGGGTCGGTCCTTTGGGTCAGCAGAGCAGGAGGCAGGCGTCCCACGACGTCGTGGTCCCGACGGCGGCCAGATCGGCGCCGGCCAAACCGGTGAGGAAACCCGACGGTTCGTTGGCCGCCGCGATGGTCTGCTGGTGCAGGTGCGCCAGCGGTCCGATCGGGATCGGGGTGAGCGCGTCAGCGGCGATCCGGCGGGCGGCGGTGAGAAGTCCGGCGGTTCCGTGGCACAGGCCGCGGTCGGTGAGGCGGCTGAGCTGCGTCGGGTCGGCGATGCAGGCGGTGAAGGCGGTTTCGGCGCGGTGCTGGCGGCTGGAGTCGCCCAAGGCGCGGGCCGCGAGTTGCTGGGCGCGGGCGATGCCGGGGGTTCCGTAGCACCACGACGGCCGCAGCGGGCCGGGCTGACGCGGCTCGCCCTGGTCCAGGTCGTCGAGCGTGACGATCTCCGGCCACCACGAGCCTGCGCTGGTCTGCCGCTCCCAGGTGTCCAGCCAGCGGCAGATCCGGCTGATCGCCCCCGCATGTCCGTCGACGATGATCCCGTCGATCAGCGTGAGGGCCAGGAGAGCCAATGGGCCGGTGATGCCGTGGGCGACCCCGTGGTTTCCGTGCCCGCCTGGGACGGGTTGATCGCGTTTCGGGCCGTGTGGGCACCACCAGCCGGGGAGGCCGTCAATCGGGTCGGTGAGGCGCACCAGGTAGGTCAGCACGTCGCGGAGCAGATCGCGATCGCCCATGCGGCGCAGGGCAACGCCGAGTCCGGTCAGTCCGCGGATCAGGTCGTATTCGGCGTACTGCGGGCGTTGGCGTTGGCGTTGGTCGATGCGACGGTGGGCTGCCTTCAGACGGCGGCGGGTCACTATCGCCGTTCCGGTGGCGGCGGTGGCTTTCGCTCGGAGGAGTCCTGGCTGGTCGGATGCGGCGAGGACGACCGCGAGGGCGGGGGCGCCGTAGTAGAGGCTGGCGCCCGCGGCGATGCTGACTCCGCCCGCGACAGCCCGTTCCAGCTCCGCGTGTGCCGCGGGCCAGTTGCCGGTTTCCAGGTGGAGGAGGGCGATGCCTGCCGCTCCGTCGGCGAGCGACTGTCCCGCCGTCATGGCGTTGCCCTCCTGGCCAGGTCGGTGAGGGCGATGGCGCGGGCCAGGCGTAGGCAGTGCCGTTCGGATGCGGTGTCGGCGCCGATCATGCGGGCGTGGTGCAGGTGCAGTAGATCTGCCAGGAGCTGGTCGACGTCGAGCCCATCCTGGACGGCGAGGGTTCGGTAGGTGGCCAGTGCTGTGGCGAGGTGGTCATCTTCGTAGGGGAGGCGGGCGCCCGCGAGCTGGGTGGGCTCCAGCCGCGGGCCGCTGCGGTGGGGTGCGTGGTCGACGAGCCAGCGTGCGCCGTCGCCGGTGAACCCTTGCGCGATGGTGATCATTCCTGCGGCGGTGGTGGCCTGCCGGTCGCCGGCCAGCCGTCCGAGGACGGCGTGGGAGTCGGCGGCGAACACCGCTTCGGCTGCGGCGAGGGTCGGCCCGTGGCCGTAGCGGGTCTCGGGCCGGTAGGTGGCCAGGGTGTAGTCGGCCAGCAGGCCGTCGTTGTGCAGCCGCTGCGCCCACAGCGCGAGGTCGTGGGCGACGTCGGCGAACCGGCCGGTGTCCCGCAGTGGGATGCGGAGCCGCAGGTGAGGTTCGGGATGGGGGTAGCGCAGGAACCACCAGCCCGCCGGGAGTTCGGACAGCGATGCCAGACGGGCGAGGATGTGGTCGGCGTGTCCGTAGAGGCGGGTGTCCAGCCAGCGTGACCGGCCGGGCCGGTGCTGGAGAGTGCTGGCGGGACGGACCGGTCGGGTGGTCGGGCAGTCGGGTGGTGGTGTGCGGGTGAGGGTGAGCAGGAGTTCGGCTGGCCTGCCGTCAATCCATCCCGGTCGCCCGCCGGCCTCGGTGAGAGTGATGCGCCCGTGCCGGTCGAGATCGCTGCGCAGCATCGTGAGGTGGGCGTTCTCGTCCAGGTCGAGGCGCAGCCGCATGTCGTCGTCGCCGATCAGTACCTCGCGTGGCAGCCGGCGGTGTTCGCGATATTGCTGCCAGGCCGCCTTCCACTGCGGCCATGGCGCGGTGCGTGCGGGGAGCGCGTTGGCGGGGAGAGTCCAGCGGGCCGGGTGCAGGATGGAGCGGCCCCGCCGGATCCGTGGCAGGAACGGCAGGGCGCGGGCGTGTCCCCAGGTGAACCGGGCGCAGGGTGCCGTCCACGCCGTCCAGATCTCCGTGAGGAACCGGACGAGTGGCTGCTGGGCGGTTGGCAGGAGGACGCAGTTGAACAGCAGCGGTTCGACCGGCTGCCCGGTGGTGCGCGAGACCAGCCACAGCCGCTGGCCGTCGCCGGCCACCGCCAGATCGTCCAGCATCCACGGCGGGTCGGGGTGGAAGTCCCCGACGGGCAGCACGGGCAGGAGCTCGGGTGTGCGTGCGACGGCGGCAAGTCGGGTGTCCAGCGGAGGCCCGGACACCTGCACGGTGGCCGCGCCAGGTAAGGCGGTCGGCAGGCCGGCGTAGACACCGCGGAACCGGTCCAGCTCGGCGGGGGTGAGCAGATGCAGGAACCGGGCAGCCGCGACTCCCGCATGGCGAGCCCCGCTCACCACCGTCAACGTGAATGCGCCGCGCTCGAGGTCATGCGCAGTTTCGGCGGCGAGCGTGAACCGCAGCTCGGCGTGCGGGATCGGCGGCCGGTCATCGCCGCCGCGCAGCGATCCGATCAGATCGTCGTCGAGTACCACCTCCGTACAGCCATCCAGGACGGACTGCTGGGCGAGTGAGGCGAGGAGGCTGTCGCGGGCGGTGAACAATGCCGGGTCACGGCGAGGCGAGCCGCGGTACCCGGCCGGGAACCCGAGAACCTGCAGGACTTCGCGCAGCGGCACCGCCGCGCCCGGACCCCACCGTTCGAGGAACGCGCGATGATACGCGGCCCAGCCGGGCAGGTGCGGTGCGACGGCGACGAGCACGGAGGCGGCTTCCCGCACCTCGCGGACCACGGTGGGAGGTAGCGTCACCGAGCAATCGACCCGCAGATCGACCGCGATCCGCGCGCCTGAGTCGGGGAGGGCGATGTGGCGGGTCAGGTGCGCGGCCGGATCGGTCACGGTCATCGGTGGCCGAACCGCCGACAGCAGCACCCCGGCCTGCACCAAGGCGGTGACCAGTCGCTCGGCCGCCGCCGTGTCGCTGGCATGGTCGTCGGCCACCTTCGCGGCCAGTTCCCGGAACGGGATCGGGGCGCTGGCTGTCTCGACCGCCACCCGCACCGGGTCGGTCAGGTCAATCTCGACATCCCAGACCTGGCTGCCCTCGGCGCGGGCGCAGGGCAGCACCCATACCCCGCCGCGTCGATACCCCAGCGCGTTCGTCACGACCGTGACCGTGCGTAGCGTCGCCAGATTCCGCTCGGCCACGCCCGCGTATTCGGCGAGGTAACGGTCGTCGGGACGGCACACCTCGTGATGCCGCTCCCCCCAGCGGACCGCCGCGCGGGGCCCATCGTGACCGGAGCGACTCCGGCGAACCTCCCGAACGGGGTCGCGCGGGTCGTCCACCTCAGCAGATACCGCACCGTCGCCTCCACCAGACGCCGCAGGCTGCGCGCCTGGACCGCTTCTTCGGCCAGCGCGCGGCTGATCTGGGCGGCCAGGTCCGGTGCCGCGTGCCCGACGGCTGCCGCGAACGCGGGTAGCGCCCACACCTCCCGCAGCCATTCCAGCCACCCGCTGGGCTGGTCGGTGGTCAGGTCGGGCCACGCGGGAAGCCGCAGGTCCTGGGGGTAGGAGGCGGCTCGGATCAACGCCGCGTCTGTCGCTTGGAACATCTCTCGCTCCCCGCTTCGGGCGGGCGGAAGGTGGGGTGGGCCCGGCCCCGAGGGCCGGGCCCGATGGGTGGGCGAGGTTCAGCGACCGCTGCCGCCCGAGCAGGCGTCCGAGTTCGTGTCACCCGAGCCGCACTCGTCGTCGGTACTGGTGGCGTGACCACTCGCGGCGGTCCCGGCATCGACCAGGTTCAGGTTCAGCTCGTCTTCGTAGTCCATCAGGGGGTGCCCTTCTCGTGGGGGGTGAAAGTCAGGACGAGGCGGCTATGCCGTTTGTCCAGGACCGCCCCGTCCGGCAGGTCGCCGTCCGGGGTGCGCGCGGGAAGGACGTGCAGCACCGGGGGCGGGCTGCCTGCGTCCACCCACGCACGCATGTGCTCGACCATGCGCCCGGCCGCTGCGGCGGCCTCCGGCCCGTGGGCGTATGCGCCGAGGTCGAATCGCCGGCCGGTCCAGCGCAGCGCTGACCGGTAGGCGAGCGTGCCGTCGTGCAGGGTGGCTGGAGTGCCGAACTGCCAGGAGGGCGCGACGACGCCGGCTTCGATGGCCGTCTCCTGCGCTGTCAGCACCACGAACTCGCCGGGCTCGTGGGTGAGGTGGGTCGCGAGCCACAGGTTCAGGTCGATCAGAGCGGTGCGGGGCGGCAGGCTGACCCCGACCCACGCCTCCTCGCGGGGCTGTGCGAGAAGGCCGTCGAGGACGGCGGGGTCGACCTGCTGGCCCTCGTCCAGCCGCAGGTGGACACCGTCGGCGATGTCGACGTACCGCACCTCGTGAGCTCCATCGCCCTGCACGGAGACGAACCCGCATTGGCGATGGCTCTCACTGACCAGCCGGTCCCCGTGGCGTCGCAGCGCATAGGACTTGGTGATCCCGAACATGCGCAGCGGCACCACCAGCACACCGCCATCGGTGAGCTGATCACGCCACGCTGGCGGGATGTCCCAAGCCCCGACCGTGACGATGATCAGATCCCAGCGGTGGTCGGACGCGATCGGATGTTCGGCGTCCGCGCACACCACGGTCACGTCGTCATAGCCCGCCGCAGCCAGGCAGGCGATCGCCCGGTCGGTTATCTCGGAGTCGATATCGACGGTCGTGACCGATCCCGACGGGCCGACAAGCTCCCGCACCAGTGAAGCGTTGTAGCCGCCGCTGCCGACTTCCAACACGTGACATCCCGCCAGGTCGCCGAGCGCGTCCGCGGCCTGACCGAGCATCTCCGCGATCAGGAACGGCGCCGACACCGAACTGATGGCTTCCTCGCCACGTCGCTTTTTGAGGACCGCCGCGTTCGCATACGCCTGCTCCAGCGAAAGCCCTGGAGTGAACAGCTCACGGGGAACAGTCCGGAGTGCCGCCTCCACCTCAGGCCGCAAAGTAAGACCCTTCGCCGCGTGATCGGCGGCGACCAGGTCGACCATCGCGTTACGGAGGCGTGCACTTTCACTGTGCATCGTGCCGACGGTCATCCTTGAGATTTCCTCTCCCGATGCGTGCGAGCCGCCGCGGTCCGGGCAGCCCCCGGCATTCCAACAGGCCGGTAATCAGCTACCGGTTCTGCCTCGTACTCGCCGGCCCTTATCGCGGCCACGAAACTCGCCCACGCTCCCGGGGTCACCCCGACCGGCACCCGGCCGAGCGACGACCGGATCAGGACCCGGTTCGGGCCCAGGGCGACTTCGACCGCGTCCACCGCGGTGGGATGAGGGTCGGCGGGCCGCTGCCATACCGGGTCGACGTCCGGGGCGGAGCACGGGACATCCACAGTGGTCCTTCCTGATAGAGCCGCCTGCTCAGCAGACGACCTGCCCGCCAGAACGACGGCCCCGGGCACGGCGAGGACATGGATGTGTGGTCCGACGCCACACCTGGGACCGTCGAGAACAGCGCGCCAGCGCCAGCCATCGGAACCGGTGCCGCCCACGCTCTCTCGTTGCCACCTCCTAGCGGAAACCTTCCTAGGAAGCTTGGCCAAGCTTGCCATGCCTTCCTAGGAAGGTCAAGACCTTCCTAGGAAGCCTCTACACTCACGCAATGAGCAGCAGCAGGCGCGGGGCATCCGATCGGATCTGGGCCGATCTCCGCGAGCAGATCACCTCCGGACGCCTTGCCCAGAAGACCGCGCTACCTTCGACCGCCGAACTGGCACGGCACTACGGCGTCGCGACCGAGACCGCCCGACTCGCCGTGACCCGTCTCAAGGAAGAAGGCCTGGTCAGCGGTCGAACCGGAGCCGGTGTCTACGTCCGCTCCCGGCCACCCCTGCGCCGACTCGGGACCGACCGGTACGACAAGGCCAAGTGGCGCGACGCCGACCTGGTCGCGTTCGCCGCCGACCGGGTAGCTTCCGGCCGGACCTGGAAGCCCGGCGACCAGACGCAGACAGTCCGCCGCCTGCCCGCACCACCCGACGTCGCCGCGGCACTCGGCCTCCCCGAAGGCGCCGAGGTGTACGAACGCGCACGCCTGATCCGCGAGAACGACGAGCCCACGCACACACTCACCAGCTACTACCGCGCCGACCACGTCGAAGGCACCCGCCTCACCGACGACACCGCCGGCCCCGCCGGTCCCGGTGGGGGATTCCGCGTCCTCTACGAACAGGGCCTCGAACCCGCCTGGATCGAAGAAGACCTCCGGGCACGCATGCCGACACCGGACGAGGCCACGACCTTGCAGCTACCGCCCGGCGAACCCGTCGTCGAACTGCACCGCACCACCTTCACCGCCGAGCACACGGCCGTCGAATACGCCGTCGGCGTCCACGCCGCGTCGCGGTTCGCCTGGACCTACCGGTTCCCGCTACCCGACAGCACCGACCGCCCATGACCCCGGCCACGACGCTGCCCACGGAGATACGAGGCCCGGTCGAGGTGCTCTGGAACTACCACGACCTGCACCACGACCCCCAGCCCACCGACATCGGCGTCGGCCTGGGCAGTCACGACCTCAGCGTCGCCACCTGCGCCGCAGCGCTCTACCACCGCGGCCTGTTCCCCCGGATCGTGTTCACCGGCGCGAACGCCCCCACCACCATCGACACGTTCCCCCGGGGGGAAGCCGTCCACTACCGCGAGCACGCCCTCACCCTGCACGTCCCCGACGCCGCCATTCTCATCGAGACCACTGCCCGCAACACCGGCGAGAACATCACCCGAACCCGCGACCTACTTACCACTCACGGCATCACGCCCAGATCCGTGACGCTGATCTCCCGCCCCTACCAGCAGCGCCGCGCCTACGCCACCTGCCGCAAACTCTGGCCAACCGTCCACGTCCGGTGCGCATCCCTACCCGCCACCCTGGACGACTACATCGCCAGCATCGGCGACGCCGACCGCGTCGTGTCCATGCTCGTCGGAGACACCCAACGCATCTGGCTCTACGCCGAACGCGGCCACGCCATCCCTCAACCCGTCCCCGACAACGTCCGCGAGGCCTACCGCGAACTCACCCACGCCGGCTACACCAGCCGCCTGATCACCTGACGTCCGAGCCCCGGCGGGACTGCACGAGTAGTAAGGGGGGCTGTAGGAGAGGTAACTGGTCAGGTCTCGTAGATCATTTGTTTTTGCTTTCGCGGCGGGCCGGGACTCTTCGATGACCTGACATCCGGGAGCTCGGTCAACGAGTAGAGATGGAACAGACAGCGATTCTCGACTGCGGGGTCCTCGAGGATGTGGCCCCACGGACCCCTGCGGATAGGGGCGGTCACCAGGCCAACGGCCTGCGCGGGACGGATGTCGTTGTCGAGCCGATCACCGACGTACAGCACCTCCCGAGCCGGGTAACCCGCTTCGGTGACGACCCGCTCGAAGAACTCCGCCGATGGCTTCTCCACGCCCCAGCCGTCCGACATTCCGATCACGTCGACGGGGAGATCCAGCGCCCGCAGGATGGTTTCGGCGCGGGCGGTCTGGTTGCCCGCCAGGCCGACCCGCAGACCCTCGGCGCGCAGCGCCGCGAGGCAGGGCCGGGCATCGGCGTACAGGTCCTCCCCGCCGAACGATTCCGGCTGCCCGGCCGCCGCGCGCCGCTCGCGCTCCGCCCCGAGATCGAACCCGGACCGGAACACCTGGAACACCTCCCGGTAGTCCAGCCCACGGGCAATCACCGCGCCGAGTCCGCCCATGTCCCGTACTCCCGGGACTCGTCCACGATCGTCTCGCCTACGTCGAAGAACACCGATCTGATCGGCACGCGGGCCCCCTCCAGGCTGGTCAGACCGCGAACTCTCGGTTTTTCAGGATGAAGCTATTGGGCGCTGCTACCTTCCATCAGCGGCTGGTTGCCCTTGGATGGGCTGTGGACGGTACCGCCCGCATCGGCGGCCGAGTCCCTCCCGACTTCCTCAGCCCCACCAGCAGTCACAACGCCGACCGAGCGACCAGCCCTCGCTCGCCGGCGACAAACCGCGGCGGCGGGCGTCGCGCGCAGGTAGCTGTAGACGGTCTCGCGGCTGATGCCGAACTCGCGGGCCAGGTCGGACTTCCGCGCGCCGGCGGCGGCGCGCTCGGCCAGATCGCGGGCCTGGTCGGGGGTGAGGGCGGGTTTGCGGCCGGTGTAGACGCCGCGCTGCTTGGCGGCGGCGATGCCCTCGCGCTGGCGTTCGAGGATCAGGGCGCGTTCGAACTCGGCGAACGCGCCCATGACGGACAGCAGCAGCGTCGCCATCGGCGAGTCCTCGCCGGTGAAGACGAGGCTCTCCTTGACGAACTCGACCCGCACGCCCTTGCCGGTCAGCGTCCGCACGAGCCGGCGCAGGTCGTCGAGGTTGCGGGCGAGGCGGTCCATGGAGCGCACGAGCACGGTGTCTGGTGTGCCCCGTTAAATCCGGACAGTCGCTATTGAGGTGATCTATGCGGCGGACTGCTTTTCCAGGTATTCATCGTGGGCCTGTTGTGGGGTGCGGTAACCAAGCCCTGAGTGGCGACGTGTCGTGTTGTAGCGGAGTTCTATGTAGCGGGCGATGTCTCGTCGAGCGTGTTCACGGGTGGGGTAGACAGTGCGGTGGACCCGTTCGTTCTTGAGGGTCGCGAAGAAAGATTCGGCCATCGAATTGTCGTAGCAGATCCCGGTCCGGCCAACGGACTGGCGAATCCCGAGCTCCTTCAACGTAGCAGCGAACTGGGCAGATGTGTAGTTGGTGAATTCAACCGGTCGTCGCAACACCTCGATCCGGAGGTGTGCGAGTGGGACGGCCGGCGGACTGGACGCGGAAGGTAACGGGGCGGGCGGGGATGCGGTCGCCGGGGCGGCCACCGGTAGCGCGATGGGAGCATGAGCAGCGGTTCTGGGCTGCGATCGCGCATGGGTTGAGCAGCGAGGACGCCGGTGTCGAGGCTGGTGTGTCGCCGGTGGTCGGGACCCGGTGGTTCCGGAACTGTGGCGGGATGCCCCCTTCGGACTTCCCTGAGCCTTCGGGCCGGTATCTGTCGTTCGCGGAGCGGGAGGAGATCGCGCTGGGTCGCGCCCGCGGGGACAGCATCCGCCAGATCGCTCGGGGGCTGGGTCGGCCCGCGTCGACGGTGTCGCGGGAGTTACGGCGTAACGCCGGTACCCGGGGCGGGACGATGGTCTACCGGGCCACGCTCGCGCAGTGGCACCGTGACCGCCGGGCCGCCCGACCCAAGGCCGCGAAACTCGCGACGAACGACCAGCTCCGCGGCTATGTG